>NZ_JBNHEX010000003.1:0-402987 GCF_059089685.1 Arthrobacter sp. sptzw42 | reverse complement strand
ACCAAATGACCCGCGGGTTCATCATCGGCGCCACCGCAGGACGGACCACCCTCACCGGCGAAGGCCTCCAGCACGCCGACGGCCACTCCCCCCTCCTTGCCTCCACCAACCCCGCCGTGGTCACCTACGACCCCGCCTACGGCTACGAAATGGGCCACATCATCCGTCACGGCCTCGAACGCATGTACGGGCCGGAATCAGATGACCGGAACCTGATGTACTACCTCACGGTCTACAACGAACCCATCACCCAGCCGGCCGAACCCGAAGAACTCGACGTCGAAGGTGTCCTCAAGGGCATCTACCTGCTCAACCCGGCGAAAGCCGAAGGACTGAGGCAAGATAGTCCCCGGACCCAGATCCTCGCCTCCGGCGTCTCCGTGCCCTGGGCCATGGAAGCCCAGCAGCTCCTGGCCGATGACTGGGGCGTCTCCGCAGACGTCTGGTCCGTGACCTCCTGGAACGAACTGCGCCGCGACGGCATGGCGGCCGAAGAAGAAGCCTTCCTCAACCCCGGCCAGCCCGCCCGCGTCCCCTTCGTCACCAAACAACTCGAAGGCGCCACCGGACCCGTCGTCGCCGTCTCGGACTACATGAAAGCCGTCCCGGACCAGATCCGCCAATTCGTCCCCAACGAATTCGCCACCCTCGGCGCCGACGGCTTCGGCTTCTCCGACACCCGCGCCGCAGCCCGCCGCTTCTTCAAAAACGACATCCACTCCATCGTGGTGAAAGCCCTGCAGATGCTCGCGGCAAGGGGCGAAGTGGAGGAGGGTGCACCGCAGTACGCGATGGACCGCTACAAGCTCCTGGACGTGAACGCCGGCACTACCGGCGGGGCGGGCGGCGACGCCTGACCTGCAGCGCCGCGCGGCGGGCAGGGCCGGCCCCCGGGCTTTGGTTGCGCGAAGGGCTACCGGCCCTCCAGTCCGGCTTCCAGCAGCTCCTCAAGTCCCCGCTTGAAGCCGGAGCGTCCGCCATGGGACGGGTGCCGCACCTTCGGCGCGCTATAGCCGCTGGAAAGCAGGGCGCGGTGTGCCACGTTGCCCACTGCCACCACGGTTTTGATGCCGAAGAGTTCTGTCAGCGCCTGCCGGAACGGGATTCCCAGCCTGGCCTCGACTGTCCGGGGCGTGCGGTTGGACTGGGGGTCCCCTGGCACATGGGTATGGAAGGGGCAGGCGCTCCAGAGCAGTGGAAGGAACTTCAGTTCCGCCAGGACCTCCCACATCACCGTTGCGGTAGGCTCCGCCGCCACTCCGGCAGCCTCCGGAGGCAGTGTGTAGCCCTTGCCCGGCCCGAACACGCCGAAACTGTTGGCCGGCCCCTGAAGCATTGTGCGGTTGGTGAAGGGGATCCCGGTGATCCTCATGCCGCGAAAACCCGGCGCCTCGCCGAGGAGCAGCACCCTTGGGGAACACTCCAGCATCTCCTGGAGGTAAAGCTCCAGGTTGCGCCGGCGCTGGGCATTAGCAGGTTCCCGGTGGTCAAGGAAGTTGTTGAGCCCGGGTCCTGACGGAACAATGGACAGCCGCTCCACAAAGGTGCTGACGGAAGTTGCCACCATTCGCCCTCCCATTTCCCGTCAGGAATAAGCCCTGCGGGTTACCAGCGCGGGTGGATGGCCTCGCGGAAGTAGTGGTCGTAGATCCAGCGGACTCCACTGTCGAAGTCTTCACCAACAGCGATACCGGCGGCAGCGGCGTTGGCCGTCGCCTGCTCTATGTTGCGCGCGCCGGGAATCACGGTGGTAACGCCGTCCTGAGCGGCAATCCAGGCGATGGCGGCCTGTGCCGTGGTGGCGCCGGCAGGGACCAGTTGCTGGAACTCTGCCACGGCCTTCAGCCCGAGTTCGTAGTCCACCCCGGAGAACGTCTCGCCGACGTCGAAAGAGTCACCATTGCGGTTGTAGTTCCGGTGGTCGTTTTCCGCGAAGGTAGTCTCCTTGGTGTACTTGCCGGAGAGCAGACCCGAAGCGAGCGGGACACGGGCGATGATGCCCACGTTCGCCGCCTTCGCGGCGGGAAGCACCTCGTCGAGTGGCTTGAGGCGGAACGCGTTCAGGATGATCTGCACGGAGGAGGTGCCTTCGTGGCGGATCGCTTCCATTGCCTCATCCGTGCGCTCAACACTGACGCCGTAGTTGCGGATGGCGCCTTCTGACACCAGGGTGTCCAGGGCGTCGTAGACTTCGCTGCTGCTGAAAATTGGGGTGGGCGGGCAGTGCAGCTGGACCAGGTCCAGCGTGTCCGTTCCCAGGTTCTTCCGCGAGCGGTCCACCCACTGCCGGAAGTTGGCCAGGCTGTAATTTTCCGGCTGCTGGTCCACGCGCCGGCCCATCTTGGTGGCCACCGTGATGTCCAGCCCGGGGTTATCCGCGAGGAACTTCCCGATGGCCTGCTCGCTCTTGCCGTCACCGTAAACGTCGGCGGTGTCAAAGAAGTTCACTCCCGCCTCGACCGACGCCGCCAAAATGGCTTGGGCCTGTGCCGGATCGACGGCGCCCCAGTCCCCGCCGAGCTGCCAGGTACCCAGTCCTACAGTGGACACGTTCCGTCCGGTCTTGCCTAAAATCCGCTGTTCCATCCCATGACTATATGGCGTGGAAACCCCAACACATGAAGTCGGCGTTGATCCATCTGCGGAAATCCCCCGCCGCCGGCGCTTTGTGGAAAAACGCTTTCCGGCGGCGTGTGTAAGCTTAATCACATCGGACAGGTGACGGGCATTCCGGCGGGGCCGCTGGCTCGCTGCCCGGAATCGGAGGTCTGCTTGGCGTGGAGGGCTGGTTCGTACGGGAGCGAGAAGCATGGACGGAATGAAGATAGTCGTCAATGGGCAGGCCCGCGATTGCAGTGGCACCAGTCCTCATACCAGGCTTCTTGATTGGCTGAGGGGAGAAGGCCTCACAGGCGCGAAGGAGGGTTGCGCCGAGGGAGAGTGCGGTGCCTGTGCGGTCCTGGTGGTGCGCCCGGATGGGCCCGGTCACAGCCGCTGGACATCCGTTAACGCGTGCCTGCCCCCTGCCCTTGCGTTCGACGGCCAAGAGATCATCACTGCTGAAGGTCTGGCCGGGACCGCCACTGGGCAGAACAAGGAAGGTCTCCATCCTGTCCAGCGCCAGATGGCAGACCGGGGCGGGTCCCAGTGCGGATACTGCACCCCCGGCTTCATTTGCTCCATGGCTGCCGAGTACTACCGCCCGGACCGGAGCCCCGCCGAGGCAACCAAAGGGACCGGCACTGACCTCGTTGGTGAAGAGCACGCCACTGACCACGAATGCGGTCCAAACGGTTTTGACCTGCATGCGCTCAGCGGAAACCTCTGCCGCTGTACCGGCTACAGGCCCATCAGGGATGCGGCCTACGCGCTCGGGCAGCCCCCCGAAGCAGATCTGTTGCGCACCCGGCAAAACCTGCCTGCGCCGCCGGCCATGCACACCCGAACAGACGGAGGGGCGCGGTTCCTGCGCCCCCGGACCCTTAACGAGGCGCTGCAAACGCTGCGCGAGAACTCCGGCGCGACGGTGGTGGCAGGTGCAACCGACCTTGGAGTTGAAATAAATCTTCGGCACGCCAGGCCTCCCCTGGTCCTCGCCATTGACCGCTTGGAAGAGCTGCGGCAGCTGACGCTCGGCTCCGGCCACATCGAGATCGGGGCTGCCCTGACGCTTTCGGAGGTTGAGCGCGGCCTCGGCGGTCGTGTACCCCTCCTGGGCCAGCTGTTTCCACAGTTCGCTTCCCGTTTGATCCGCAATGCAGCTACCTTCGGCGGGAACCTCTCCACCGGCTCCCCCATCGGCGACACCGCACCGGTACTCCTCGCACTGGATGCAACGGTTGTCCTGTCCTCGGCGGAGGAGGAACGTGAAGTGCCGCTCTCGGAGTTTTACACCGGGTACCGGCAGAGTGTCAGGAGGCCGGATGAGTTGCTCCTCGCAGTCCGGATACCCTTGCCGCTGGCTGAAAACACCGCGTTTTATAAAGTCGCCAAGCGGCGCTTTGATGACATCTCCAGCGTGTCAGTCGCCATTGCGCTGCAGGTTGTTGATGGCGTCGTGGCATCGGTCCGGATCGGGCTCGGCGGCGTGGCAGCCACGCCGATCCGGGCATTCGCAACCGAAGAGGCGCTGTCCGGCCAGCCGTGGACCCCTGGCACGGTGGCCCGGGCAGCTGCAGTAATGGCGGGTGAGGGAACACCTATCGATGACATGCGCGCGAGTGCCCTCTACCGCTCGGCCATGTTGGGGCAGGCCCTGCTGCGGTTCCAGGCAGGGAACGCTTCGGCACTGGAGGAGGCACGGTGAAGTCCTTGGCAGACCGTCCCGTCAACCCTGTTGTTGGGGTCGCGGTTTCCCATGAGAGCGCTGCGGCGCATGTAACCGGGACCGCCCTCTACACCGATGACCTTGCAGTCCACACCCGGAATGTCCTGCACGCGTGGCCCGTCCAGGCACCCCACGCCCACGCGCGGATCCTGGCCATGCAGACCCAGGAGGCACTTGAGGTTCCCGGCGTCGTGAAGGTCCTCACGGCGTCGGACGTTCCGGGCGTCAACGATGCCGGCGCCAAAAACGACGAACCGCTCTTCCCCAGCGAAGTCATGTTCTACGGCCACGCCGTGTGCTGGGTCCTCGCCGAAACACTGGAGGCGGCACGGCTGGGGGCGGAGGCAGTCAAAGTCGACTACGAACCCCTGCCGTCCCTCATGACGCTGTCCGAAGCCATGGAAGCCGGAAGCTTCCAGGGCCACCAGCCCACCATCTCCCGCGGGGATCCGGCGCAGGCCCTGGAAAGCTCCCTCCACCGGTTCACGGGCGAGTTCGAGTTCAGCGGCCAGGAGCACTTCTACCTTGAAACCCATGCGTCCTTTGCGCACATCGACGACGGCGGGCAGGTCTTTGTGCAGTCCAGCACCCAGCATCCCTCCGAGACACAGGAAATCGTGGCGCACGTGCTGGGCCTGCATAACCATGAGGTAACTGTGCAGTGCCTTCGGATGGGCGGAGGCTTCGGTGGCAAAGAGATGCAGCCGCACGGATTCGCGGCAGTCGCGGCGCTGGGTGCCATCCTGACCGGACGCCCCGTCCGCCTCCGCCTCAACCGGACCCAGGACATCACCATGACCGGCAAGCGCCATCCATTCCACGCGCGCTGGGAAGCAGGATTCGGCCCGGACGGCCGCCTCCAGGCACTCAAAGCCACCCTCACCAGCGACGGAGGCTGGAGCCTGGACCTCTCGGAGCCCGTTCTGGCGAGGGCGCTGTGCCATATTGACAACGCGTACTACATCCCCAACATCGAGGTCCACGGGCGCGTCGCCAGGACGAACAAAACATCCCAGACAGCCTTCCGCGGGTTCGGCGGCCCGCAGGGGATGCTCGTGATCGAGGACCTGCTGGGCCGCTGCGCACCCCTGCTGGGCCTGGATCCGGCCGAGCTTCGCCGCCGCAACTTTTACCAGCCCGGGCAGACTACACCCTACGGGCAGCCGGTGCGCCACGCGGAACGGCTGCTGGCCGTCTGGGACACGCTGCTGGACCGCGCTGACGTGGAACGGCGGCGGGCGGATATCACCGTATTCAATGCAGCTCACCCCGCCACCAGACGGGCGCTGGCGATAACACCCGTGAAGTTCGGCATCTCCTTCAACCTCACTGCGTTCAACCAGGCCGGCGCATTGGTCCATGTGTATAAGGACGGGTCCGTGCTCATCAACCACGGTGGCACCGAGATGGGGCAGGGCCTGCACACCAAGATGCGCCAGGTAGCGGCCACCGCACTGGGTGTGCCCCTCTCGTTCATCCGGCTCGCTCCTACCCGCACCGACAAAGTCCCCAACACCTCGGCCACGGCCGCAAGCTCGGGCGCGGACCTCAATGGCGGGGCAGTGAAGAACGCCTGCGAACAGATAAGTGCCCGGCTGGCTGACGTGGCAGCCAGGAGGCTCAACATCCACCCGGACGATGTACGGTTCGACGACGGAAAGGTAACGGGCATCGGGTTCCACGACCGCTGGCTCAGCTTCGCCGAAGTGGTCCACGACGCCTACTTCCAGCGCGTCCAGCTATGGGCAGCAGGGTACTACCGGACCGAGGGACTGCACTGGGACAGCGCCCGGATGCAGGGTGAGCCTTTCAAATACTTCAGCTACGGGGCAGCGGTAACTGAAGTGGAGGTGGACCGTTTCACCGGCACCTACCGCCAGTTGCGCGCTGACATCGTGCATGACGTCGGCGACAGCCTCTCGCCAATGATCGACGTTGGCCAGATTGAAGGCGGCTTTGTGCAGGGCGCGGGGTGGTTGACCCTTGAGGACCTGCGGTGGGATGTATCCGACGGCGCGACGCGGGGACGGCTGGCCACCGCATCAGCCAGCACCTATAAACTGCCGAGCTTCTCCGAAATGCCGGAGCAATTCAATGTCCACCTCTTCGAACGTGCCACTGAAAGCGGCGTCGTCTACGGTTCCAAAGCCGTAGGTGAGCCTCCGCTCATGCTGGCAATCAGCGTTCGCGAGGCACTCCGCGCCGCTGTCGCAGCCTTCGGCCCGCCTGGCAGCTCGGTAGCGCTGGGCAGCCCCGCAACCCCGGAAGAAGTGTTTTGGGCGCTCGAACGGATAACCGCTCCGTTCCATGACACACCCGACGGCGACGCCCTCCGGCCGCCGGTCCCGACGTCAGCGCTGTGACATGGACTGGTTGGAAGCCCTGCAGTACTTGAGGACCGCAAGCCTGCCTGGGGTCCTGGCCACGGTGTCCGAAGTGCGTGGCCACGCACCCCGGGAGGCGGGCGCCAAAATGGTTGTCGGGGCAGACTCCACCTGGGGCAGCATCGGCGGAGGCAATCTCGAGGCAACGGTGGTGGATCAAGCCCGCGACATGATGGCCCGGGGTATCTCCGCGCCCCAAAACGCCGAGTTCTCGCTTAGTGAGCATGCCCCCGCGCAGCACGGCCGGCAGTGCTGCGGAGGAAAAGTCCGGGTGCTGCTGGAGCCCTTCCTGTCCCTTCCCACCGTGGCGGTCTTCGGCGTGGGGCATGTGGGATATGAACTCGGCCGCATCCTGTCACGGATGCCAATGACCCTGTATCTGGTGGACAGCCGCGGGGAGCAGCTCGACGCCGACCGGCTGGCGGACGTGGCTTCTGGTGTCGCGGACGTGCGTGCCGTGCACACACCGGTTCCGGATTCGTTCCTTCGGGAGCTGCCCGCCGGCGCCCACGTATTCATCATGAGCCACGACCACTCCGAGGACTTCCTTCTGTGTGATGCGGCCCTGCGCCGCGGAGACCTGGGAAGCGTGGGGCTGATCGGCTCACGGGCCAAGTGGCTTCGCTTCCGGCAAAAGCTGGGGGCGGAAGGTTTTACTGATGCAGAGATTGACCGGATCCAATGCCCGATCGGCTTACCAGATATACCGGGCAAGCACCCGGCTGTCATTGCTGTGAGCGCGGCGGCGGCGCTGCTGCGCGGGCTTCCTTCAGCCCAGCGACGGTAGGCAGCACAAGGAGCAGGATCCGCGCAATTACATGGAGCGCGGGCGCCCGAAGACAGGCAGGCCGCGCAGCCAGTTCGAGAAGCCCCGGCCCCGCCGGTCGCAGTCAGCCGGAATATGAAAGTCCGGGTCCGTGCCTCCATATGGGTGGTACAACTCCTGGCCAACCGCCGGAAACTCCATCGAGCCGTTCTTGTCCTGCAGGTCCATCTCGCCCTCCTTCATGCTGTCGTTTCATATTATGGAAAATACTTATCGTTCAGTGGAAAGCGTAGAACGCTCAAGCTATGCCGTCAAGGGTGCGCGCCCGCCGGCTGAAGGCGGCCCAGGCTTGCCCGCAGTCACAAACCGAATTTTGAACCTGTGATGTACACCACCGGATTCCGGAGGTACGCTGGTTGTCAATTCGTGGCGCAGGTCACGTAACCTGGGAGCAGCAGGCAGGGTCGTAATGAGCTGACATCTATTGATGTCGGCTCTTTTTTGTGGGCCGACGGTACAAGAAACGTGCGGGAAACGCGCGCTTAATTTCTATGCGGGACTGTGGTCCCACATACCTGAAGTTGGGAATCTGACCATGAGCAGCAAAATCATCCTCGGCGAAAACCAGTACGGAAAGGCCGAAGTCCGGGTCGTCAAGATCACCCGCGACAGCGACCGCCACGAAATCGAAGACCTCAACGTCACCTCGCAGCTGCGTGGTGATTTTTCGGCCGCACACCTCGAGGGCGACAACGCCCACGTGGTGGCCACCGACACCCAGAAGAACACCATCTATGCTTTCGCCCGCGACGGTGTCGGTTCCCCCGAGGCGTTCCTGCTTCGGCTCGGCGAGCACTTCACCTCCAGCTTCGACTGGGTGACCGGCGGCCGCTGGGAGGCCGAGTCCTACAGCTGGGACCGAATCCAGGCCCACGGCGCCGGGCATGACCACTCCTTCGTGCGCAACGGCCAGGAAGTCCGCACAGCCGTCCTGGTCCGCGACGGCGCCACCACCCACCTGATCTCCGGACTCAAGGACCTGACCGTCCTGAAGTCCACCCAGTCCGGCTTCGTGGGCTACCCGAAGGACAGGTACACCACCCTGCAGGAGACCACCGACCGCATCCTGGCCACCGACGTCTCGGCACGCTGGCGCTTCAAGACCGGAACCGACTTCAGCGCGATGGACTTCAACAAGAGCTACGAGGACGTCAGGGGACTCTTGCTCGAAGGCTTCACCGAGAAGTACTCCCACGCCCTGCAGCAAACCCTGTTTGACATGGGCACCAAAGTATTGGAGGCCCACAGCGAGATCGACGAGATCAAGTTCTCCATGCCCAACAAGCACCACTTCCTCGTGGACCTCTCACCCTTCGGCCTCGACAACCCCAATGAGGTCTTCTACGCGGCGGACCGTCCCTACGGCCTGATCGAGGCTACCGTCCAGCGGGAAGACGCAGCCGCAGCTCCCGCTGCCTGGTCCGGCATCGCCGGCTTCTGCTAAAGCTCAAGCGCCACCCGTTACACCGCCCGGAGTTTTTACCACCTCGACAAAAGCTCCGGGCTTTCATCCAAGCCTTTCAGCAACACACCGTTAGCCAGACAACGTTAGCCAGACGAAGACGTCTGCCATGAACCAGAAAGTCTGCCATGAACACCAAAAACCCCTTCAAAGGCGCCTCCAGACAACACAGTAAGCGCGCCGTTTCCAACAGGCCCGAAGATGAGCGCCTGTCCGTAGGAAGCAGTTTCGCCTACGGCTTCCAACACGTCCTGACAATGTACGGCGGCATCATCGCTGTTCCGCTGATTGTGGGCCAGGCCGCCGGGCTGTCACCTGCGGACATCGGCATCCTGATCGCGGCCGCCCTCTTTATGGGCGGCCTGGCCACGCTGCTGCAGACCATCGGCGTCCCTTTCTTTGGCTCGCAACTGCCCCTGGTGCAGGGCGTATCGTTTGCCAGCGTTGCCACAATGGTCGCCATCGTCAGCGGCGGCGGCGGGCTCCCGGCAGTCTTCGGGGCAGTCATGGTCTCCGCGGCGATCGGCCTGCTGATTGCGCCGGTCTTTTCGAAAATCGTCAGGTTCTTTCCGCCGGTAGTGACCGGCACCGTCATCACCACCATTGGCCTGACCCTCATGCCGGTTGCCGCCAACTGGGCGATGGGCGGAAACCGGACCGCAGAGAACTACGGGAGTACGGCGAACATCGGCCTCGCCGCCGCCACCCTGGTGCTGGTCCTGCTCCTGAGCAAGGTGGGCAGCGCAACGCTTTCCCGCCTGTCCATCCTCCTGGCGATGGTGGGCGGCACCCTTATTGCCGTCATCACAGGCATGGCGGATTTTTCCAAGGTGGGCAACGGCCCCATCGTTGCCTTTCCAACCCCGTTCCACCTCGGCGCTCCGACCTTTGAAATCGCGGCCATCATCTCCATGGTGATCGTGGTGCTGGTGATCCTGACTGAAACCATGGCCGACATCCTCGCCGTAGGCGAAATCGTCGGGACCCGGACGGACTCCAAGCGGATTGCGGCAGGCTTGCGGGCAGACATGGGTTCGAGCCTGATCGCTCCTATTTTTGGCTCATTTACCCAAAGCGCCTTTGCCCAGAACGTGGGCCTGGTGGCTGTCACCAGGATCAAGAGCCGCTACGTAGTGGCGGCCGGTGGTGTGATCCTCGTACTGCTGGGTCTCCTGCCGGTCCTGGGCCGGGTCGTCGCCGCCGTGCCCACCGCCGTCCTTGGCGGTGCAGGCATCGTGCTCTTCGGCACGGTGGCAGCCAGCGGCATCAGGACGCTGGCAAAGGTGGAGTACCGGAACAACATGAACCTGATCATCGTGGCCGCCTCCATCGGGTTCGGCATGATTCCCATCGCCGCCCCCACCTTTTACGATCAGTTCCCGTCCTGGTTCAGCACCATCTTCCACTCCGGCATCAGCTCAGCAGCCGTGATGGCCATCCTGCTGAACCTGCTCTTCAACCACCTCAAGGCCGGCAACTCGGAAAACCAGTCGGTGTTTGTGGCCGGTACCGGGCGGGTGGTCCGGGAAGAGGACCTGAAATGCCTGGCGGACGGCGACCGCTTCGAGGGCGGCAAGCTCATCGACTGCGACGGCAAGGAAGTCCCGGTCCAGTCGTCCGAAAAGGCGTCAGAGCACTAGCACCGCAACAAAAGAACGACGGCGGCCCGCTTGAGGAAGGAGCGGGCCGCCGTCGTGCTCAGCATGGCGCGTCAGGTGCGGTTAAGCTCCAGGGAGATGGCCTCGGCCGCCTCGCGGAGCACGGGCACAGCCTGGTCGGCGAAGTTCCCGTCCACCCGTGACACCGGCCCGGAAACGGAAATCGCCGCGGGAGTGGGCGCGTTGGGCACGGCCATGGCGAAGCAGCGCACACCCAGCTCCTGCTCCTCCTCGTCAATGGAGTAGCCGCGTTCCCGGATGAGCTTGAGATCGGCCAGCAGGTCCTCGACATCTCCGATGCTCTTGGCCGTGGGGGTTGGCATCCCGGCACGGGTAACGATCCCGCGGACCGTGTCATCATCCAACTGGGCCAGGATGGCTTTGCCGACGCCGGTGGCATGGGTGTGGGCGCGCCGGCCCACCTCGGTGAACATCCGCATCGAGTGCAGCGACGGCACCTGCGCCACATAGATCACCATGTCCGAGTCGAGCACGGCCATGTTGGAGGTTTCCCCCAGCCGGTCCACCAGAGTCTTGAGCTGCGGGCGGGCCACGGCGCCAAGCTGCTTGTTGGCTCCTTCCCCCAGCCGGATGAGCCGCGGGCCCAGGGCATACCGCCGGTTCGGCAGCTGCCGGATGTAGCCCAGCGACACCAGTGTCCGGAGCAGCCGGTGGATCGTAGGCAGCGGCAGGTCCGTAGAGGAGGACAGTTCGCTAAGAGTGACGTCGCCGCCGGCGTCTGTGATCAGTTCCAGCAGTTCGAAGACGCGCTCAACGGATTGGACGCCACCTGCGGCTTTCTCAGCCATGTACCAGTCTCCTGTGGACTCGGATTCCGACAAGTCTTATCCGCATCGTGAAAAGAATTGCCCTAATGCTCTCAAGATACAGCACCTGTCTTATGGAAGCGATGACGAACCGGAAGGGGTTGTCTTTCCACTAAGTAGATAATAATATCCATAATACGAAAACATTTTGTTTCAGCAGCTGCCCGTCCCGGGCCGAAGAAGAGGACATTCAATGGCGAACCCCAGCCCCGGAAATTCGATCACCCTGCGCGTGGAAGCACCCTCAAGCTTCAGCGCCACCAGCGAGCTCGCCGCGGCCGTCGGCGCCGCGGGTGCAGCCATCACCGCCCTGGACGTCAGTGAGTCCCACCACGAGACCCTGGTGGTCGATGTCACCTGCAACACCACCGACGACGAGCACGCCGGCAGGGTCAAAGACGCCCTCAACGCGCTCGACGGCGTCACGGTCCAGCACGTCTCGGACCGCACCTTCCTCATGCACCTGGGCGGCAAGCTGGAGGTCGTCCCCAAGGTGGCCCTGCGCAACCGCGACGATCTCTCCCGCGCCTACACTCCCGGCGTCGCCCGCGTCTGCCTGGCCATCGCCGAGGATCCCGCGGCAGCCCGCAACCTGACCGTCAAGCGCAACACCATCGCCGTTCTCACCGACGGTTCGGCCGTCCTGGGCCTGGGCAACATCGGCCCGGCAGCGGCGCTGCCGGTGATGGAAGGCAAGGCGGCGCTGTTCAAGCAGTTCGCCAACGTTGACGCCTGGCCCGTCTGCCTGGATACACAGGACACCGAGGAAATCATCATGATCGCCAAGGCCATGGCTCCCGTGTATGGCGGCATCAACCTGGAAGACATCGCAGCCCCGCGCTGCTTCGAGATCGAAAACCGGCTCCGCGAGGAACTGGACATCCCGGTCTTCCACGACGACCAGCACGGCACCGCCATCGTCACCCTCGCTGCCCTGGTGAACGCGCTCCGCGTTGTGGGCAAGAAGCTTGATGAGGTTCGGATTGTAGTTTCCGGCGTCGGCGCCGCAGGCTCCGCCATCATCCAGCTGCTGAAGGCCCAGGGCGCACGGCACATCATCGCCGCAGGCCGCTCTGGCGCCATCCACTCCGGCGAGAAGTACAACGACGAGCACCGCAGCTGGATTGCCGCGAACACCAATGAAGAAGGCTTCGCCGGAACCCTGCACGATGCACTCGAAGGTGCCGACGTGTTCATCGGCGTCAGCGCCCCGCACGTGATCGGCGAGGAGCAGGTTGCCGCCATGGCAGAAAACGCCATCGTGTTCGCCATGGCCAACCCCACGCCGGAGATCGATCCCGTCGTCGCCTCCAGGCATGCCGCAGTGGTGGCCACCGGCCGGAGCGACTTCCCCAACCAGATCAACAATGTGCTGGCCTTCCCCGGCTTCTTCCGGGGCCTGCTGGACGCCGGAGCCTCGGACATCACCCCGGAGATGCTGGTGGCCGCCGCGGAGGCCATCGCCAACCGGGTAGCTGACGACGAGCTCAATGCCAGTTACATTATCCCCAGCGTCTTCGATCCCCATGTTGCCGCCGATGTTGCCTCAGCCGTTGCTGCCGCCGCCCACGCTGCCAACGTGGCAACCGCGGCTGCAGCCAAGGAACTCGAAGAAGCCCTGGCCGGCGCCTGATTCACTGCCTGACTTCAGTACAAGGAAAGGACCAGAAATGGCCATCACTGTCACAGATCCCCGGCCCATCGACCGCGCGGAGGAGATCCTCACCCCCGAGGCGCTGGCCTTTGTGGAGGAGCTGCACACCCGCTTCGCCGGCACCCGCAATGAGCTCCTGGCAGCCCGCGCCGTCAAGCGGCAGCGAGTGGCGGAAACGGGAAAGCTTGACTTCCTGCCGGAAACACAGGACGTGCGCGACGGCGACTGGAAGGTTGCGCCCGCGCCCGCACCCCTGCAGGACCGCAGGGTGGAGATGACCGGTCCCGCGTCGCCGGCGAAGATGGCCATCAACGCGCTGAACTCCGGTGCCAAGGTATGGCTCGCGGACCTTGAAGATGCCAGCACGCCCACCTGGGGCAACGTCATCGACGCCATCCTGAACCTTCGCGATGCCGCCAGGGGCACCCTCAGCCATACCTCCGCGGAGGGCAAGGAATACAAGCTCCGCACCGACGCGCCGCTCGCCGTCGTGGTGGCCCGCCCGCGCGGCTGGCACATGCAGGAAAAGCACCTGCTCATCGACGGCGAACCGGCCGTGGGCGCGCTGGTGGACTTCGGCCTGCACTTCTTCCACGTGGCCAGGCAGCTGGTCCTCAACGGACAGGGCCCCTACTACTACCTGCCCAAGATGGAGAGCCACCTCGAGGCCCGGCTCTGGAATGACGTCTTTGTCTTCGCGCAGGATCAGCTGGGACTGAACCAGGGGACCGTCCGTGCCACTGTTCTGATCGAAACCATTCCGGCCGCCTTCGAAATGGACGAGATCCTTTACGAACTGCGGGACCACGCTTCCGGCCTGAACGCCGGCCGCTGGGATTACCTCTTCAGCATCATCAAGTACTTCCGGGACGCCGGCGAGGAATTTGTGCTCCCGGACCGTGCCTCTGTCCTGATGACTGCGCCGTTCATGCGTGCGTACACCGAACTGCTGGTCAAGACCTGCCACAAGCGGGGCGCCTTCGCGATGGGAGGCATGGCAGCCGTCATCCCCAACCGGCGCCACCCCGAGGTTACCGAGGCGGCCTTCGCCAAGGTCCGCGCGGACAAGACCCGCGAGGCGAACGACGGCTTCGACGGTTCCTGGGTGGCCCACCCGGACCTGGTCCCGACGTGCCGTGAGGTGTTTGATTCCGTGCTCGGTGACAGGCCGAACCAGCTGGACAAGCAGCGGCCCGAGGTGTCCGTCACGGCCGGGCAGCTGCTGGATATCGCCTCAGCCGGCGGCCAGGTGACGGAGGCGGGCCTGCGGCTGAACCTCTACGTGGCCGTTGCCTACACTGCCGTGTGGCTTTCGGGCAACGGTGCTGTGGCCATCCACAACCTGATGGAGGACGCCGCCACCGCGGAAATTTCCCGCTCGCAGGTGTGGCAGCAGATCCGCAACAAGTCCGTGCTTGCGGACACCGGCAACACTGTTACCCGGGAGCTGGTGGAGCGGATCCTCGGGGAGGAAACCGAACGGCTGCGCACTGAATTCGGCGATGAAGCCTTCCGCCGCTACTACAAGCCGGCCAGCGACCTGATTGCAGGCATTTGCCTCTCCGAGGACTACACGGACTTCCTCACCACCCCGGCCTACGAACTGGTGGGCTGAGGCATGGCAGGACCCAAAGTGTCACTGTCGCCAACGGACCTGGCAGATATTGACGGGCAACTGGCCGCCACGGACCGCCTGCTGGAGCGCAACTACCCCGGCGACGACGGCTCCCGCCAGCCCGTGCACACGGTGTACGTGCCCGCGGACCGCTTTACGCCGTCGTTCGCTGCCAGCTGGGGTGCAGAGGCGCTGGCGACGGCCGAGGCGCACGGGGGCCTCCACAAGCTGGGCGCGCTGCTCGGCCAGGACGCCGCGCTGGCGGAGGCGGTTGCCTCCCGCGTCGAGGCCAAGCTTGCCGGTGAACCAATCGAGGACCTGCGGCTGGACTTTGAGGACGGCTTTGGGGACAGGGGCGACGACGCCGAGGACACCGCCGCCGTCGCCGCGGCGTCCGCAGTGGCCGCCGCCGTTACTGCCGGCTCTGCTCCACCGTTCATCGGTA
The DNA here is from genome assembly GCF_059089685.1 of Arthrobacter sp. sptzw42. Classification (NCBI taxonomy): domain Bacteria; kingdom Bacillati; phylum Actinomycetota; class Actinomycetes; order Micrococcales; family Micrococcaceae; genus Arthrobacter; species Arthrobacter sp. sptzw42. Next base: position 387,789 of record NZ_JBNHEX010000003.1, on the reverse strand, counting down.
TCCGCTTCAAGTGCTTCGAGGCTGCCACCCGGGCCCGCGGGCTCCGCACGCTGGACCTGTTCGTTTCGGGACTTGCTGCCGCAGGTGAACTGCCGGAGGGGCTGGTCCTGACCCTGCCCAAGGTCACCACCGTCGCCCAGGTCCGGGCGATGGACTACGCGGTCTCCCGCCTGGAGGAAGTGCACTCACTGCCTTCCGGCCGGCTCCGCTTCGAGGTCCAGGTGGAAACCCCGCAACTCATTCTCGGGCCGGAGGGAACGTCTCCGGTGGCGCAGCTGCCGCACGCGGTTCCGGGGCGGATCAGCGGCCTGCACTATGGCACGTACGACTACTCGGCGTCGCTGCAGGTTGCCGCCGAATACCAGTCGATGGAACACCCGGTGGCGGACTTCGCCAAGGAAGTCATGCAGCTGGCCGTGGCCGGTACCGGGATCCGGCTCTCCGACGGCTCCACCAACATCATTCCGGTGGGTGACAACGTGGAGAACGCCTGGCAGCTGCACGGGCGACTGGTGCGGCGGTCCCTCGAACGCGGGTACTACCAGGGCTGGGACCTGCATCCCGCGCAGCTGCCCAGCCGCTTCGCCGCCACCTACGCCTTTTACCGGCAGGGGCTTCCGGCCGCTGCGGCGCGGCTGCGGAACTACGTGGAGCAGACTGAAGGCGGGGTCATGGACGAGCCCGCCACCGCCCGTGCCCTGGCAGCGTTTGTGCTCCGCGGCGTCCAGTGCGGAGCAGTAGGTGCCGATGAAGTCCAGGCACTCGCCGGCGTCGGAATCGCCCAACTTACTGCGCTGGCCCACCCGCGGCTCGCAGCCACCTCCAATTCTCCAGCAAAGGACCTCCTTCATGGGTAAGTACTACTCCCCCACCGGCGGGTTGCCGCCGCAGACCCACCTCACCACCGAACGGGCCATCGTCACCGAGGCCTACACGGTGATCCCCAAAGGTGTCATGACAGACATCGTGACCAGCAACCTGCCCGGTTTCAGCCACACCCGTTCCTGGATTATTGCCCGTCCCATTTCGGGCTTCGCCACCACGTTCTCGCAGCTGATCGTGGAGATTGGCCCCGGCGGCGGCGCTCCCAAGGCCGAGTTCGAAGCCGGCGTGGAAGGCGTCGTTTTTGTGACGCGGGGCAAGGTCAACCTCACCCTGGACGGCGAACTGCACCAACTGGAGGAAGGCGGCTACGCCTACCTGGCCGCCGGCTCGGAGTGGGGCCTGGAGAACGTCTCCGACGACGTCGTCTCCTTCCACTGGATCCGCAAGGCCTACGAACGCCTCGAGGGCTATGAGGCCAAGTCCTTCGTTACCAACGAGAAGGACGTGGAGCCGACGTCGATGCCGGACACTAACGACGTCTGGAAGACCACCCGTTTCACGGACTCCAGCGACCTGGCCCACGACATGCAGGTCAACATCGTGACCTTCCAGCCGGGCGGCGTTATCCCGTTCCCGGAAACCCACGTGATGGAACACGGCCTGTACGTCCTGGAGGGCAAGGCCATGTACCTGCTCAACAATGACTGGGTGGAGGTGGAGGCCGGCGACTTCATGTGGCTCCGTGCCTTCTGCCCGCAGGCCTGCTATGCCGGCGGCCCCGGTGAGTTCCGGTACCTCCTGTACAAGGATATGAACCGCCAGGTCCGCCTCACCTAAGCGCCCTCCCCCAACCAGGCAGCGCTAAGTGTCGTATTGGAATCCCAAAACCGCACTTTGCGCTACCTGGCGGGGGCAAGATTGGTTATGGGCACAAACCGGGGCGGGTGGAAGGCGATTGCAGCGACCCTGTTCTCCGTCCTGCTGCTGGCCGCCTCGGCGGGCTGCATTGAGGAACCGCCAGCCCCGGAGCCGGACAAGCCCGCCGCCTTCGCCCTTCTGGAAGATTTCAGCGCCCGCATGCTGGAGGAAGGTGCCCCCGCAGTCCTGATCTCCGTCCGGGACCGGGGCCAGACCTGGACACATGCAGCCGGCGTCCGGAGCCTCGATTCCCGTGAACCTGCCACGGTTGCCGATCCCGTCCACGTAGGCACCGTCACCGAAACCTTCGTTGCAGTCTCCGTGATGAGGCTGGTGGAGGAGGGAAAGCTTTACCTGGAGGCACAGGTCAGCCGCTATCTGCCCGAGTTTGGGACCGTGCTCCACCCGCCCGGGCCGGTCACAGTCCGCCAGCTTCTGACGCACGAATCCGGCCTCCCCGACTTCACCGTCCCCCTCCTGGCCTCCGGACCATGGGAGGAGACAATGAACCGGCCGCTCAGCCTGGAACAGCAACTCGCTCTGGCCGCCACCGTGCCCTGGGACGGCCGGCTGACGCGGATCTTCGACTATTCCCGCTCAAACTACGCAGCCCTCGCGCTGATCGTTGAGCGGCTCCGCGGCCAGCGGATCGGACAGGTCCTGGCTGAGGACCTCGCCGGGACCCTGGGCCTGAAGTCAACTCGGCTGGGCGGGCCGGCGCCCAAGGACATAGTTCATGGTTACGTCACTGTGGAGGGCGCCCGCAGGGACACAACCATGCTGGCCTCCCATACCGGGAGGCCTGCCACTGGAGCCGTGTCCACCGTGGAGGAAGTGTCCCGTTTCTACGCCGCGCTGCTGCAGGGAAGGCTGCTGACGCCCGAAAGCGTGACAGCCATGAAGGGCGGCTACTCCCAGTATTACGGCTTTGCCCTGCGTCGGTGGAACAACACCTGCAACAACCGCTTCTACTACGGCCTACCCGGTGACACGGACGGCTACGGCATGGTGTCCATGACCAGCGAGGACGGCAGCAGGCAGCTCACCATGGCCCTCACCTACCCACCGGCCCCACCGACCCTGGAATCCAACCCGCTGGTCCTCGAACTGCAGGACGTGGCCCAGGAAGCCATGAACAGTTTGTGCGGGCCGACCTGACCCGCAGCCAGCGCCGCCATGCAGGGTTTAGGGACGCTCACTGCGGGCCAGTGGGGCAAGGCATCAGGGTCAGGGCTCAGGCGCCCGGGTTGAGGACCACCTTGATGCAGCCGTCCTCCTTCTTCTGGAACTTTTCGTACAGTGCCGGTGCGCCTTCCAGCCCCGATCGGTGGGTGACCAGGTCCATGACACCCAACGGATCGGCGTCGTCCTCCACAAGGGGAAGAAGGTCATCTATCCATCGCTTCACGTTGCACTGCCCCATCCGGAGCTGAATCTGCTTGTCGAACATGGTCAGCAGCGGCATGGGGCTGGCCTGCCCGCCATAGACCCCGCTCAAGGAGACGGTTCCGCCGCGCCGCACCGCGTCGATGGACGCATGCAGGGCAGCGAGCCGGTCCACGCCTGATGTCTCCATCGCCTTCTGGGCCAACTTATCCGGCAGGAGGCCCAGCGCCTGGTGCGCGAAACCCGCCACCGGCGATCCGTGGGCCTCCATACCGACGGCGTCCACCACCGCGTCAGGTCCGCGTCCGGCGGTCATCTCCCGCAACTGGTCTGCGATGTCTTTGGTGTAGTCAAGCGTCTCAATCCCGTGCCGGGCTGCCATGTCACGCCGCTCGGGAACCGGATCAATGCCAATGACGCGCAGGCCGCGCTGGACCCCGATGCGGCCCGAAAACTGTCCCACGGGCCCCAGCCCGAACACTGCCAGTGTTCCGCCGGCGGGGGTGTCGGCGTACTCCACTGCCTGCCATGCGGTGGGAAGGATGTCAGAGAGGAAAAGGTACCGCTCGTCCGGCAACTCGGTGCCCACCTTAACCGGGCCGTAGTCGGCGTGGGGTACGCGCAGGTACTCGGCCTGCCCGCCGGGAACGGAACCGTAAAGCTCAGAGTAGCCAAACAGTGCGGCGCCGGAGCCCTTGTCCTTGACCTGGGTGGTTTCGCACTGGGACTGCAGGCCCTGGGCGCACATGTAGCACCGGCCGCAGGAGATGTTGAAGGGAACCACCACCCGGTCCCCCTTGCGAAGGTTGGTGACGGCGCTTCCCACCTCTTCGACGATACCCATCGGTTCGTGGCCGATGACGTCGCCCTTGTGCATGTAGGGACCCAGGACTTCGTACAGGTGCAGGTCTGATCCGCAGATCGCGGTGGAGGTAATCCGGACTATGGCGTCCATGGGTTCCTGGATCACCGGGTCAGGTACTTCTGCCACACTCACGGAGCGCTTACCCTGCCATGTCAGTGCTTTCACAATTCACCTTTCCTGGAAGTTATTCACTGCAGCCGGACATGCCGCGCATCCTTCGACGCTATCGGCTCCTGCAACAAAAAGTAAGCAGGCTGACTAAAATCCTTGTTGTCACGGCCTGCAGCTTCTAGCGTAGGAAGAGGCATACCCACAGGACTCACCAGCGAAAGAGGAACAACATGTCGCTTTACCAGCCCGAACCGGTCGAGATCTCCACCCGCATGCGCCCTGGGGAGTGGACGGAGGAAAGCCTGGAACTGCTTGTGGAAAACTACCGCGAGAGGATCGTGGAGATGGGCGCCAGCCCATCCGATGTGGTGACGGATATCGACCGCAGCGACGACGGCGGGGTGCGTGTCGCGGTTTCCTGGGCCAAGCCGGCCAACGCGGGTGACGAGGACACGGTAGCCGGCGGCCAGACTCTCTGACGCGCTGCTCGTCAGGCGTTCGGCGCCAGCGAGAGGAGCCTGCCGATGGCGCTTGTGGCGAGGTTGTCCAGCAGGTCCCGCGGTCCCTCATAAACCTCTACTGCCCCCGCCTCCAGCAGTTCACCGGCGCTGACGCCCCCGCAGGTCACCGCAATAGCCGGCATGCCCAGGGCGCCAGCGGCCTTCATGTCCCACACGGCGTCTCCCACGTACACGGCGTCGGAGGCCTCAACGCCAAGTGCCTCCAACGCCGCCACGAGGATGTCCGGGGATGGCTTGCTTTCCTTGGCGTCGTCGGCGCTGGTGGCTGCATCGATGAAGGCATCCGAATCCAGGTGGGCCTTCATGACCTGCAGATCCTGCTTGCGCGCCGAGGAGGCAAGGGCCACCGCGAGCCCCGCCTCGTGGCATTGCGCCAGCAACTCCTGGACGCCGTCGAAGGTACGAAGGCTCGGCCAGTGCGAGGCGTACAGCGCGGCGTGGCTGGCCATGATGTCAGGATCAAGGGACCGCTCACGGCCTGCCGGCAGGAGGTTGTCCACCAACCGGTCGCCGCCCATTCCCACGTAGTGGTGGATGGAGGCCATCGGAATATCGTAACCGTGCTGTCGGAAGGCGCCCCACCAGGAAATGGTGTGGATGTAGGACGAGTCGATCAGGGTGCCGTCGATATCAAAGAGGATCCCCTGCCGGCGCCGGCCGCCAGGGGATCCAGAGTTCTGCGCGGCCATTAACCGACCGCTGCCCGCCTGGCTCCGGGAGTTTTCCTGGCCCGGGCGGCGTCATCCTTGGCCGTGCTTACGGGACGCACGCGCTCCCGGATTACCGTGCCGGCGCCGTCGTGGCTCTTATCCCGGATAAGGCCGGTCCCGGCGATTTCCCGCGCCATTGCCACTCCGGCGACCGCTGCCCTTTTGGTAGGAAAGGTTACCGAGATGGCCATCAGGTTCCCGGTCCCGTCCATCATGCGAATTCTGTAGCCGCCGTCAGGCGCATCCACGAGCTCAAAATACCCGGCCATTTGCAATCACTCCTCCGTCAGTCACGGCAATGTGCTTACTGGGAGCACTCCATGAGGTTTTAGTAAGTATACTTATCTGTTCCGCGAAGGAGAAGTGCCACCCTGAACGCACCGCCTCAGCGCGCCGGCGCCGTTTCCGGCGGGATAGGGGTGTCACTTCGCCGAACCGTATCCTGATGCAGCTCCAAGGCGCTTGTCACAAGCGCGAAGTGACTGAAGGCCTGGGGCGTGTTGCCCAGCTGGCGGCCCGCCCGGACGCCCCATTCCTCACTCAGCAGCCCCACATCGTTGCGCAGGCCCAGGAGGCGCTCGAAGAGTTTCCTCGATTCCTCGTGGCGGCCCGCGCCCAGCAGCGCCTCCACGAGCCAGAAGGAACAGGCGAGGAAGACGCCCTCATCCCCCGGCAGGCCGTCGTCGCTCTCGGCTGGACGGTACCGGAGCACGAACCCGTCCTCGGTCAACTCCCGCTGGATGGCTTCGATGGTTCCGCCAACGCGGGGATCGTCAGGCGGCAGGAACCCCACCCGCGGGATCAGGAGCAGGCTTGCGTCAAGCTCCGGGCGCCCATAGGACTGCACAAACGTGTTGCGGCGGGCATCAAATCCGTTGTCCATCACATCCCGGTGAATGGTGTCGCGGAGTGTTTCCCAGCGCTCCACCGGCCCGGGCAGTCCGGACTCGCGGACACCCTTCACCATCCGGTCCGCGGCAACCCACGCCATGACCTTGGAATGGGTGAAATGGCGGCGTGGGCCGCGCATTTCCCACAGCCCGTTATCCGGCTGGTCCCAGATGGTCTCGAGATGCTCCATCAGCGCCACCTGTACATCCCAGGCCTCATCGGAGTGCGCGAGCAGGGAGTTGCGCGTGAGCGCAAGGCAGTCCAGCACCTCCCCCCAAACGTCGAGCTGGAGCTGTTCTGCCGCCCCGTTGCCGATGCGCACCGGGGACGAGTTTTCGTAGCCCTTCAGCCAGGGCAGCTCCATCTCGGGCAGGCGCCGTTCGCCATGGATCCCGTACATGATCTGCAGGTCCGCCGGATCACCGGCCACGGCCCGCAACAGCCAGTCCCGCCAGGCGGCCGCTTCGGCGGTGTAACCGGCGGCCAGCAGAGCCTGGAGCGTCATGGTGGCATCGCGAAGCCAGCAGTAGCGGTAGTCCCAGTTGCGGGGGCCGCCCAGCTGCTCGGGCAGCGAGGTGGTCACTGCCGCCACGATACCGCCGGTGGGGGCGTACGTCAGGGCCTTCAGGGTCACGAGGGACCGGATCACTGCCTCCCGGTATCTGCCCTCGACGGTGCACTGCGAGGCCCAGCCCCGCCAGAACGCATAGGTGGTGCCCAGTACTTCCTCGGCATCGACGGTATGCGGCCGCCCCACGTGGCTGGGCGCCCACGTGAGGACAAAGGGGACCCGTTCCCCTGCATTGACGGTGAAGTCGCTGACGGTGTGCATGTTCTCGCCGTGCAGCGGGGCGGGGGTGACAAAGTAGACGGCATCGGGGCCGGCAATCGCGTGCAGGCCGTATTCGTCCCGCCGCACCCAGGGGATGATGTGGCCATAGTCGAAACGGAGGGTCAGTTCCCCATGCATCCTGACGCTTCCGCTGACGCCTTCGACAATCCGGACAATGTCCGCCACCGAGTCCCGGGGAGGCATGAAGTCGATGACACGTACAGTTCCTTCGGGGGTTTCCCACTCCGTTTCCAGGATGAGGCTCCCGTCCCGGTAGCCCCGGCGCGTACAAGGGCCCCCGGCGGCAGGCGCCAGGAGCCAGCGGCCGGCGTCGGGCGTGTCCAGCAGTGCGTTGAAGCACGCGGGGGAATCAAACCGGGGAAGGCAGAGCCAGTCGATGGAGCCTTCCTTATTGACCAGCGCCCCGGTGTGGAGGTCGCCGACAACCGCATAATCTTCAATTCGCGCCATGCCCTTACCCTGCCACAGCCGGAGCCTCAGTGGACCGGGTGGAGGGGTGTAGCCTCAAAACAAAGCAGCAGTCACCGGAGGCATTCATGGCAATCCACATCGGCACCTCCGGATGGAGCTACAACCACTGGGAGAACGTCCTCTATCCTCCCAAGCTGCCGGTGAAGGACCGGCTCCAGCACTATGTGGCCCGTTTTCATACCGTTGAACTGAACGCCAGCTTCTACCGCTGGCCCCGGGACACGACGTTTGCCGGCTGGAACCGGCGGTTGCCGCCCGGCTTCAACATGTCCGTCAAGGCTCCCCGGGGCCTGACACACGCCAGGAAACTCTACGAACCCGAGGTGTGGCTCGAGCGCATCACGCGGTGCTGGCACGAGCTGGGCGATAAGCGGGCCGTCCTCCTGGTGCAGCTGCCGCCCGGCATGGAACGGGACGATGCCAGGCTGGACTACTTCCTGGCCGCTGTCCCGGACTGGATCCGCGTCACCGTGGAATTCCGCCACCCCAGCTGGGACTGCCCCGAAGTATTCGCCCTGCTGGAGCGCCACCAGGCTGCCTACTGCATCATGAGCGGCGCCAACCTTCCCTGCCTCCTGCGCACCACAGCGCCCTTCACCTATGTCCGGCTTCACGGACCGGACCACCAGCACCTGTATGCCGGCTCCTATTCCGACGCGGACCTGCAGTGGTGGGCGGACCGGATCAGGGAGTGGTCCGGCCGGGGGCTGGATGTTTACGCGTATTTCAATAACGACGGCGACGGCCACGCCGTGCGGAACGCCGAGACCCTGCGGGCAATCCTGGGGGAAGGATGACGTCACACAGGTCCCCGCAGCCCAGCGTTCCCATCCACGGGCGCCGCCCTGTGGCAGAGTGGAACCATGGACACGGCTCCGAATAATTCGTCAGAGAAAACAGCGCAAGCCAGACTGCCGGAAGCGCTCTCGGGAAACCGGGTGTTCCGGCTGGCACACCGGATCTCGGACACCGTAAACTCGGTGCGCATCCGGTTGGCCAAGCGCTGGAAGTTTGTCCCCCAAACGATTGCCTATCAGGGTTACGGCTCCACCACCCAGGTCCGCGTCCTCGGACGGGTCCTGCTGACGCAGAAACCGCTGCCCGGGAGCAAAGCGGAGCACGCGGCGCAGAACGGCAACCAGAACGTCCGCGGCTGGCGGGCTTTCACCAGCGTGCCGCTGCAATTCACCGAAGTCGAAATCACTATCGGCGACGTTGTCACCCACGTCCGGGCGGACCGGGGCGGGCTGGTTGACACCGAGGTCAACGTCCAGCTTTTACCTGGCTGGCACACCGCCGTCCTTCGGGCGGAGGGAACGGATCCTGTGGAGGCCCGGATCCGGGTTGTCGCACCGGACGTGAAGTTCGGGATCGTTTCGGACATCGATGACACCGTGATGGTGACGGCCCTGCCCCGGCCGTTCCTGGCCCTCTGGAACACCTTTGTCCTCAGCGAGCGGGCGCGCATGGCAACTCCCGGCATGGCTGTCTTGCTGGACCGGCTCACGGTGGAGCACCCCGACGCGCCGGTGATCTACCTGTCCACGGGGCCGTGGAATGCCGCCCCCACGCTGGCCCGGTTCCTGACCCGCAACATGTATCCGTCCGGCGCCCTGCTCCTCACGGACTGGGGACTGACGCAGGACCGCTGGTTCCGCAGCGGCCAGGACCACAAGCTCCGCAACCTGGCGCGCCTGGCCAGTGAGTTCCCGGACATGCAGTGGCTCCTGATCGGTGACAACGGCCAGCACGACGAGGCGATTTACTCAGAATTCGCACAGGAGAACCCGAACCGGGTCGCGGCCATCGCCATCCGGCAGCTGTCCGTCAGCGAGTCGGTGTTCGCCGGCGGCCACTCCGAGGACGGGGACCACACCACCTCCCAGGTACCGTGGATCTACTCGCCGGACGGTGCGGGCATGGCCAAGCAGCTCGCCACACTGGACGTCCTCTGACAAGCCTGGCCGGGAACCGCGGCTAACCATGTTTCCCGGCCCATAGCTTGCCGCTGGGGCAACTCCCTAGGCGCTGGCACCCAAAGGCGCGACGCCGTCGTCGGGCGCTTCGGTATCGAGCACCTCCGGATCCAGAACCCCGGCATCAAGGTCCCCGGACACTGCCGCCTGCGCGATGGCAATCTCCGCGGCGAGGGCAAGGTCCCGCTCCTCGATCAGTTCCTGGAACCAAAAGTAGGAGGCCTTGGGCGTACGCTCCAGGGTTTCGCGGTCCACGTGGAGCAGCCCGAAAGGCTGGTTGTAGCCGGCGGACCACTCAAAGTTGTCCATGAGGGACCAGACGTAATAGCCGCGCAGATCGATGGATTCGGCGTCACCGCCCGGAGCAGTGGCCCGCAGCGCTGCCTCCAGGTGGTCCGAGAGGTATTTCAGGCGGCGCTCGTCGGGGATGAACCGCGTATTGGTGGACTTGTCCCGGACGAGGATGTCCTCGAAGCTGGCCCCGCCCTCGGTGAGGATTACCGGCGGCAGGTTTGGATAACGCTCCGCCATCTCCTTCAGGGCCACCGCCATGTACTCGGGCTTCACCGGCCAGCCGTAAGCCGTGATGTCCGCTTCCGGCCAGGTCTCCACATGGAAGGGCGTTCCGCCGCTGCCCGCAGCACTGAGGTCGCTGCCCATCGCCTCGGCCATGCTTGCCGGCACGGCGCCGCCGCCCGGCCCCACAGCCACCTTGGTGGGCATGTAGTAGTTCAGCCCGTAGAAATCAAGCGGCTGGGAGATGAGTTCCATGTCTTCGGGCGGGTGCTCAAAGGAACTGAAGAACTTGGCCGCGCGGATCAGGTCCGGATACTTCCCGGTGAGCACGGGGTCCGCATAAAGCCGGTTCTGCGCCAGGTCCATCAGGCCAGCGCTGATGTAGTCCAGCGGGTTGATGGTGTTGGGCACCATGGGCGAGTAGACGTTTGTCATGCCGATTTCGCCGGGAACCTTCGCGGCCCGCAGGGCCTGCACAGCCAGGCCGTGGCCCAGCAGCTGGTGGTGGACGGTGGGGAAGGCATTCAGGACCAGCTCCTTCCCCGGCGAGTGCAGGCCGAGGGAATACCCGTTGGTACTCACGGTGGCGGGCTCGTTGATGGTCACCCACCTCGCCACCCTGTCGCCGAACGCCTCGGCCAGGATGCCGGCGTACTCCCCCAGCCGGTAGGCAGTATCGCGGTTCATCCAGCCCCCTGCCTCGTCCAAGGCCAGGGGTGTGTCCCAGTGGTAGATCGTGGCCATGGGCGAAATTTCGTTGGCGAGGAGTTCGTCAAGGAGCCGGTCGTAGAAGGCCAGGCCGGCCCGGTTGGCAGGGCCGCTGCCGGTGGGCTGGATGCGGGGCCAGGCGAACGAAAACCGGTATGAGTCCACGCCCAGCTGCTTCATGAGCGCCACGTCCTGGGGCATGCGGTGGTAGTGGTCGCAGGCCACCACCGGGCTGTGGTCCTCCACAATGGCACCCGGCTTGGCAGCAAACACATCCCACCCGGCAGGTCCCCGGCCGTCCTCCTCCAGCGCGCCCTCAATCTGGAAGGCGGCAGTGGCTACCCCGAGCGTGAACCCCGGCGGGATGAGGGCCGCGAGGTCCTTGGCGGAAATATGCATTGAGTAAACCCTTACTACGGACAGGACGGTACAAGCGAGGGTCCTAGAACCCGCGCGAGGTCAGGACCATATCCTCGCATGATTCCCAAGCTGCTGGTGAGCGTGCTGCTAGGGTCTGGGAATGGATGAAAACTGGGGAAGTTCATCGACAATTTTGCTGATTTGGTGCAGCTGGCCCAGGCCCGCAGCCATCGGCGCGAGGCCGGAGTGCAGCTGCTGGATACGGTAACGGCGCACGTGGGCCGGGCTGCTGAGGACCTCGCCGTGGTGGAGGAACAGATACCGCCGCACAGATTCGTGGATGCAGACATCGTGACGGCGGAGATCGCGGCGCTGGATCCTGAAAGCCGGTTGGTGGGAATTGGCGGCGGCGGCCAGCGGCACCACCAGTCGTTGAGCGACATGCTTCAGCAGTCACAGGCCTTTCCCCAGTTTCCGATTGCCCAGCCCGACTACGTCAACCTGGCCGTAGGGCCGGACTCCCAACGCCAGGCAGTGGCTTTCGGGCTGCGCCTGTTGACGTATGACGGCGGCCGGCTGGCTGTGTTGCAGCGCGCGGCGGATCCGCGCTCCGGACGGCAGACAGCTGCCCTCGAGGTGGTGGCGGAAAACACTGGAACGGGGGCGGCGTTCCTCGCCGGGTACCGGCGACGGATGGACAGCCAGAGCGTCTTGAAGGGCCAGGTCATTTCCCTGACCATGAGTGAGTTCGGGCCTGGCAGCGGCGGGGTGACCTTCCATCACCGGCCAAACCTGCCGGGGCAGGACGTCATCCTTCCGGCGGGTCTTCTGCAGAAGGTAGCGGGTCACGCCGTCGGTATTGCCGGCCACCGCGAGACCTTGAAGCGCCACGGCCAGCACCTCAAGCGCGGCATTTTGCTCTACGGCCCGCCCGGTACAGGCAAAACGCACACCGTTCGGTACCTTCTTGGACAGAGTCAGGGAACCACTGCCATCCTCCTCAGCGGCGGCTCCCTTGCCCGCATTTCGGAGGCGGCACGGATGGCCCGGGCTTTGCAGCCCTCGATGGTGGTGCTGGAGGACTGCGACCTGATTGCGGAGGACAGGAGTTTCGGCCACGGGCCGCAGCCGCTGCTTTTTGAGGTCCTGGATGCCATGGACGGCCTGGATAACGACGCTGACGTCGCCTTTGTCCTCACCACCAACCGGCCGGACAGGCTGGAGCGGGCGCTGGCACAGCGGCCCGGCCGGGTGGACCTGGCCGTGGAGATCCCGTTACCTGCGCCGGGCGAGCGGATTGAGCTGATCCGCCTCTATGGCCGGCGTGCCGGTTTCAGTCCTGACGCCGTGGCTGCCGCCGCCGAACGTACCCACGGAACCACTGCATCGTTCGCCCGTGAACTGGTGCGCCGGGCGGTCGTTGCTGCAGCCCTCGAGGACGTGCCGGTGTCCGACACCCACCTGGCTGCGGCCACCGAAGAACTTTTGGGCGACGCCGAATCCCTGACCCGGAGCCTGCTGGGCAGCGGCGCCGCCGGCACCGCTTGACCTCACCTACGCCGGGCAAGGGGCTTCCGGGACCCGCTGGCCGCCTGGGCACCACTGGCCCAGAGGCTTACTGTTCACCGAACAGGAATTCCTTCGCGTGTGCCACGGCCTTGCGGAAGGCATCGTTCCGGAGCGTAACGAGGTGCTCGGTGTCGCCGTCGGCCGGTTCCAGGTACCCGGTGTAGCCGGGCCGCAGGACCCAGATGTCACCGGCGGGGGGAAGATAGAACACACCGAAGGACCGCTGCTGCCTTTCGTCGTTCGTCCAGACCGGCACTACGGCGAGCGCCGCGCCCGTTGCGGGGTTGATCCACTGGGCTCGGGGTAGGGGTTCCTCGTGGGCTTCCGGATCCAGGAACGGCGCGGTGCCTTTGCCCCACCGCTGCTCGAAGCGCTCGTGGAACACCGGCATCAGGTGTGAATCGTAGCGGCGCCAGTCGCTCATACAGTTCTCTGCCTCCTCAAGGTGGTGCTCCCGGGGACGGTCCCGGACAGCTTCGACGTCGAAACGCAAGGGGCACCGGGTACCTAGGCCCAGGGGCCGCTTTCCCAGCGCACGGGGGTGACACGAATAGCATCCCCGGGTGAGCCGGCCGGGGTCCGGACCTTGCGGACCGGGATGTCGGTCCCGGTCCGGGACGCCGGTGCTGTACGGGCTGTCGGCCCTGCCGCGGCTTCACGGTCATACGCCGCCCGCCGGGCAGGATCGCGGAGGACCGCAAAGGCCTGCATGATCCGCAACAGTTCCGCCTCAGGCGGCGGTGTGCCTCCACCTGGGTCAGTCCTCTGCCCGCCGTGCTGCACACCCTGCTGCCCGGCTGCGGCAGCCCGGCCCCCCTCCATGTCCGGATGGTGGCTGCGCATCAGGGCCCGGTAGGCGCGCGAAATCTGCTGCTGGGTGGCGTCCCGCGGGACGTGCAGCGCGGCGTAGTAGTCCGGGGTTTTGCTCATCCTCACTCTTCCGGTCCGCTGTTGTGCCGATCGCGCGGCGCAGGGCGGCCAGGGCAACCCTGCGCCGACGCCACCACCTGCTTTAGGTTCCGATCTGCTGCATCTGGCCCTGTTGCGTCTCAATCTCGATCTTGCGGGGCTTGGCCTTTTCCGCTACGGGGATACGCAGGGTCAGGACGCCGTTGTCGTAGCTGGCCTTGATGTTGTCCGTGTTCAAGGTGTCGCCCAGGATCAGCTGCCGGCTGAAGACGCCGCGGGGACGCTCGGAAGCCACCAGCTCTACATTGGGCTGGGTGGGGTCCTGCCGTTCCGCCCGGACCGTAAGGACGTTGCGTTCAACGTTCAGGTCCAGTGAATCGAGCTTGACGCCCGGAAGATCAAAGGCCACCACGAACTCACCGTCTTCCTGCCAGGCATCCATGGGCATGGCGGCCGGGCGGGCGGCGGTTCCCAGGACCTGCTGCGTGAGCCGGTCCAGCTCACGGAACGGATCGGTGCGCATCAACATCATTTCCCACTCCTTCAGCTTGTTAGATGTTGGATCGGTGCGGTATCCAACTCCATGATCTATGGTGATGGATATAGATTTTTTATAGCACCCGTGGGACACTGAGGCAAGACTCATCAAAGTTTTTTGGAGAACTGATGGCGGAGCAGAAAGCAGGGCGGGACCCAGTGCCCGCAAAGGGACGTGCCCTCTATGCCATTTCAGTTGCGGCGAAACTGGCAGGCACGGGCCAGCAGAACATCCGTCTCTATGAGACGCGCGGGCTGCTGACGCCGTCGCGCACTTCCGGCGGCACGCGGCAGTACAGCGACGCGGACATTGCGGTGCTGCTGCGGATCGGGGAACTCCTGGAACAGGGACTGAACCTCGCCGGAGTGGCAAAGGTCCTGGAACTGGAGGAAGCCAACATCAAGCTTCACCGGGCGCTCAAGCGTGCCCGGTCCCGGCCGCCTGCCTGACAAAGCCCAGGAGCCTGCAGCCGGGGCAAGACAAAGCGCCGCCGGGCCCACATGCCTGCCGGCCGCGCCAACTCAGTCGCGCGGCGCATCCGCCTTCGACAGTTCGCCGGTAATCCGCTCGCCCGGAATCCGCGCTGTCCGCCAGGTATCGAGGGCAATAACGCCACCCAAAATGACCAGGGACAGCGAAAGTGACGCCAGGGCATCGCTGAGCCAGTGGTATCCCAGGTACAGCCGGCTCAGCGCTGCTAGCACAATGCCGATCCCTGCGCCAACAAACCCCAATAAGGCAGCCCGCCGGTTACTGCGCCGGGAGTAGATCAAAAAGGCACCCACCAGCAGGAAGTCGCATGCTCCCAGGACGTGCCCGGACGGGAACGAGAAGGTGTGGTCAATGCCAAAAAGCATTTGATCCACGGGGGGTCGGGACCGCCTCACAATATGGAGGATGATCTGCGAAATGATCACGCCGGTAAGCATTGCGGCGGCCAGCAGCATTGGGCGCCAGGCATGCTTCGCAGAAAACCCCCAAGCCACAACCACCACCAGCACGATGCTGGGGAGGGCAATGGGCCCGAAGACCACCGCCAGGACGATCATTGCGACGGTAAGGGCTTCGGACCTCAGCCCGAGCAGCCAGTCCCGGGCGGGACCGTCGGCTGCGGACAGGCCATCGGCCTGCAGGACGCTGACCAGGGTGGTGATGAAGAGCGCCACCCCCACCACGGCGAGGATGGCGGCTGCGCGGTACAGGCCGCGCCGGTCCTCCGGCTCCAGATAACGCTCCTCCACTACGAACTTGTCGTGGAAGGCCCGCCATTTGCCGGCGCTCTTTCCAATAGCTCCGGATCCTGCTGATCCCTGGTGTCCTGTCATGCCCATCCCTAGGTGAGAAATGCTTAGGGTGAAGATTATCCCGTCTGCCCTGCTTTGATCAGTAGCCGGGAACGGCACTTCCGCCCCGGAGCCTAAGGCCGCTTATACGCCGTACCCCGGCGGTAGCCTGACTGGATGGGCGTTATGAATGAACTGATCAATCCGCGGGGCATAGAAGCGCTTACCCGGATCCTCCGCGACAGCGCACCAGCTGTGCAGTGGACACAAACGGCTGCCACCGCGTCGCTGCTCGGTGACCTGAACCTGCGGGCCAGGACTGATTTGGTGGCAGACGCCCTCGCCGCTGACGCCGGCTCAGGTCCAGCCCCGGCATATACGACGGCGTCTGCCGCCTTCCGGGCGGCACTGGCAGTTCCGGATTTTACCGGCTGGGTCCTCTGGCCCGTATCGGAGGCGGCCGTCACCCTGGCTCTTGCATCAGGTTCAGCTGATGACTTCGACAACTGCCTCGGCCTGCTGGCCCAACTGACGCCGAGGCTCACCGGGGAGTTCGCAGTCCGCCGCCTCCTGGCAAATAATCCGGAGCGGGCCCTGGCAGCAATCCTGGGTTGGACGGCCAGCACCGATGAGCACGTCCGCCGTCTGGCCAGCGAGGGCACGCGCCCCTACCTGCCGTGGGCGGTGCGCGTCCCGGCCCTCCTTCAGCGGCCCGGCGCCACCCTTCCCATCCTTACTGCCCTCTACCGCGACCCGTCCGAGTACGTCCGGCGTTCGGTGGCGAACCACCTCAACGACCTCGCCCGGCATGCCCCCGACGCTGTTGTGGACACCGCCCGCCACTGGCTTTCTGCGGCGGACGGCAACACCGAATGGGTGGTCCGCCACGGGCTCCGGACCCTCGTCAAGAAGGGCCATCCCGGCGCTCTGACCCTGCTGGGCTTTCCGCCGGCGTCAGTGGCTGTTACAGGCCCGCGCCTTGACCGGAACGTCCTTTCATTGCCGGGTGAGTTGACGTTTGCCTTTGAGGTCGCCAACACCGGCACCGAGGACGTGCGCCTCGCCGTGGACTACCTGGTGCACTACCGCAAGGCCAACGGCGGCCAGTCCGCGAAGGTCTTCAAGATCTCAACCCTCACCCTGGCCCCGGGTGAAAGCCGGAGCCTGTCCAGGCGCCATGCTTTCAGGCAGATGACCACCAGGGTTCACCATCCGGGCCTGCATGCGCTGGAGCTGCAGATCAACGGAACCGTGCATGGCCGGGCCGAGTTCCTGCTGGAGATGCCGTAGTTCCTGCTGTGTGGGCTAGAACGATCCCGTGGTGAACTGCCAGCTCCTGCCGGCGAACGGGTTTCCGGCAAGGTCACGTACTCCGGCGCTGCCACCGGTCACCGTCACGGTGTACCTGGTCTTCGCAGCCAGAGCCTGCTGAGGGTCCAGGATCCACTGGTTGGTAGTGCCGTTCCGGTAAACAGCCGCCGGTACCACTGCCCCGGTGGCAGCATTCTTCACCGTGAAAGTGGTCCCGGTAACGCCCTGGACAGCCTCACTGAACGTAACGCTGATGTTGTTGGTCCGTCGTACCAGCGTTGCACTGCTGCCGGGGGTGTAGCCGGTGAGTACGGGGCCGGGTCCCGTAACAAAGCTCCAGCTGGTGGAAGCCAGCGGAGTTCCTGCCCTGTCGCGGATGGCTGACGTGCCGCCCGCCAGGGTGGCCGTGTAGCGGGTGTCCGCGCCCAGCGCGGCGGCCGGGTCCAGGGTGGCGGTGCGGGTGGTGGAGTTGTAGGTGACGCTGGCGGGAACGGTGCCGCCGGCAGAGTTCCTAAGCACGAACGTTCCGGTGGTGACTCCCTGGACGGCGGCGCTGAAGGTGGCGGTCACGTTGGTTCCCGTTGCCACCGCCGACGCGTCTGCTGCCGGCGTCGCGGCGGTGACGGTGGGCGCAGGAGCCGGAGCAGGAACGGGCGAGGGTGCGGGCGCGGGTGCCGGAGCCACAGGGGCGGCAAACAGCAGCCGGTTGGGCGTGCCGCTGGTGGCTCCGGTGATCACTCCGGCGGTGGCGTTGGACACCAGCGCGCCAGCTACCTGCGCCGGCGAAAGTGCCGGGTCCTGGGAAAGCAGCACTGCAGCTGCCCCTGCCGCATGGGGAGCGGCCATGGAGGTTCCGGACATGGACGCCGTGGCGGTGGCGGAAGTGTGGTGGGTGGAGGTGATGCTGACGCCGGGCGCGTAGAGGTCCACGCAGGAGCCGAAGTTGGAGAAGGGCGCCTGCCGGTCAGCGGAGTCGCTGGCGGCGACAGTGACTGCCCCTGGGACGCGGGCGGGGGAACCGCCGCAGGCATCAACGGCGGAGTTGCCGGCGGCAACCACTGCAGCGACGCCGTCGTTCATTACAGCCGTGATGGCGGCGTCCACTGAGGAACTGGCGGCGCCGCCGAGGCTGAGGTTTGCCACAGCGGGCGTTCCGGCAGGATGGTGGGCGACGATCCAGTCCAGGCCGGCTATGACGTCGGAGTTGTAGCCGGAGCCGTTGCAGTCCAGAACCCGCACCGGCACCACGGTGGCGCCCTTGGCCACACCGTAAGTGGACCCGGCAACCGATCCGGCCACGTGGGTGCCGTGCCCGTTGCAGTCGCTGGAGCCCAGGCCGTCAGCGACGGCAGACCAGCCGGCTGCAACCCGGCCGCCGAAATCGGCGTGGGAGGCAAGGACCCCCGTGTCCAGCACATAGGCGTTCACTCCTGTTCCGGACGCCGTCCAGGAGTAGGACCCGGAGAGGGGCAGGGGCCTCTGGTCCACGCGGTCCAGGCCCCAGGGTGCGGGCTGCTGGGAAGCGGAAAGACTGACGGGCGCGTCCGCTTCCACCGAGACCACGCGGCCGGACCGTGCCAGGGCAGCGGCCCGTGCAGGATTGGCAGTTACCACTGCTCCGCGGATGGCGTGGGCGAAGGTGCGGCCTACCGCCAGTCCCTGCCCCCGCATTGCGGCTGCCTCTGCGGCAACATCGGCATTGGCTGCGTACTGGACAATGTAGCGTCCCGTCGCTTCGGCCGGCGCCGGCGGCGCTGCTGATGCCGGCAGGGAAGCGGCGGAAAGGGCGACGGCGGAAACCAGCACTGCTGCGGCGGGCAGCACAAAGGATGGAGTACGAATTTTGGGGTCCTTGCTTCGGCGTTGCGGGCTGCGCGGGCAGGTGGATCGTCCCGCCCTGCCAAAAGACTAGGACCCGTTTCCGCACTGGATCCGGCTCCTTGCAGGATCCTGTGCCAACCCTTTGGGATTTCTGCGGCTCTGCGCCAAAGCTCAGATCGAGGCGCCCGCGGGGACACTCAGCCGGTGGTTCCGCCACGAGTATTCCGGCTCAAAACCCAGCAGGCGCCGTGCCTTGTCTATGGACAGCATGGTTTCGTGCTCGCCCAGGTCCTTGGTGACCTTGACGGCGGGGAACACTTCCGCAGCCAGTTCCGCACTGGACCGGCTCATCACCGTATCCGCGTTGGCGATGATGTACGCCTCGAAGCCCGGCTTTGCGTTTTCCAGCGCGCGGACCACGGCCTGCGCGCCGTCGCGGCCATCGATGTAGCTCCAGAGGTTCCATTTCCGCAGCGTGGCATCGGCGTCGAATGCTGGGAACCCGGCGTAGTCTTCCACGTCCATGACGTTGGAGAACCGGAGCCCGGAGATGCTCAGTTCCGGGTCCCACCGGGTCAGCTCCACGGCCATCTGCTCCTCGAGGTGCTTCACCAGCGAGTAGGTGCTCTCCGGCCGCGCCGGGTACTCTTCGTCCACCGGAATGTAGGGCGGGTCGATGTCGAACGGCAGTCCCAGCACCGTTTCACTTGAGGCGTAGACCACCTTCTTGATGCCGGCGCGCCGGGCCGCCTGGAACACGTTGTAGGTGGCGAGCATGTTGTTTTCGAACGTGGCCGCGTCCGGGATGATGCCGGGCGCGGGAACGGCACCCAGGTGGACCACGGCGTCGAACCCGGCGTGCCGGTCGTCCAGCCCGAGCAGGACATCCACCACCTGGCCATAGTTCCGCAGATCCACCACCACCAGGCTGGGGTTCCGCTCCCCTGCCCGGTCCAGGTTCAGCACCTGGTGCCCGTCGCCGGTCAGCCTGCGCACCACGTGCCGTCCCAGCTTTCCGCTTCCTCCCGTTACTGCCACCCTCATGCGCGTTCTCCTTTTTCCTTGATGAAGCGTTCGACGGCGGCGATCGCGAGTTCCGTGATGTCGCCAGGGTCGCCACTGCCGTTCACTGGCACCAGCAGGCTCCGGCCCGAGTAGACGGACACGACCTCGTGTGTCTCGCGGTGATAGAGGTCAAGGCGGCGCCGGAACACG
Source organism: Arthrobacter sp. sptzw42 (assembly GCF_059089685.1). Lineage (NCBI taxonomy): Bacteria > Bacillati > Actinomycetota > Actinomycetes > Micrococcales > Micrococcaceae > Arthrobacter > Arthrobacter sp. sptzw42. The sequence continues at coordinate 368,032 of NZ_JBNHEX010000003.1, read as the reverse complement.
TCCACGGTATCGTCCCCGCGGCCTCCGTCCTTGGCACGCCGTAGCATCCGCCGCTCCAGCTCGGCGTCAGGGGCCCGGAGCTCGATCACCGCATCGATGCCGTGTCCCTGGGAGGACAGCATATTGTCGAGTTCGGTTACTTGCGCTGCCGTGCGCGGATAGCCGTCCAGAAGGAAGCCGCCCTGGACGTCGGCGTCCAGGAGCCGGTCCTTGACCAGGGCATTGGTGAGGTCGTCCGGCACGAACTCGCCGTCGTCGAGGTACCTTGCGGCTTCATTGCCCAGTTCAGTCCCGCTGCTGACGTTGCTTCGGAAGATCTCACCCGTGGAAACGGCCGGGATACCAAAATGCCGCGCCAGGTGTTCTGCCTGCGTTCCCTTGCCGGAGCCGGGCGGACCGATGATGAGCAACCTGGTCATGTGTCTGTCCCTCCATGGCGCAACTGACGCTGGCTTTCCGGGTCCGCCGCCGGCAGCACCGGCGCGTGCCCCATTCTGCCGGTAATGCCCGTTCCCGCGCCAGTATCAGCGGGCCTGCGCAGCGTGAACCGACGTTTCCGGGCCTCTGGGGATGTATATACTTCTGGATATCGGTTTAGCAGCAGGCCGTTGGAAAGTTCGTCGATCCAGCGAGCACTGCGGCCTTCCCCTTCGGGGCGGCCAGAACGCTACGTGCTCGCTTAGACCTGAGCGAATGGCTTGAAAGAATCCGTGGCCAGCGAGTTAACTGCAAAAATTGATACATCCATTACCGAGCACCTGCACGAACTTGTCCTCAACAGCTCCGATGTTGAGGACTTCCTTATGGAACTGGCCCAGGTATCGGCCCGCAGTCTTTCCGAGCCGGGCGACGAGGTTCTGAGCGCCATCACGCTGCTGCGCCGGCGAAAGGCCGCAACTGTGGTCAGCAGCAGTCCTGCCGCCGAGGCCGTTGCGCGGCTTGAGTACGAGTTCAACCAGACTCCCAGCCTGACGGCCTCCACCACCCAGGAAACCGTCCAGGTGCCGGACATCCGCCATGACGGCCAGTGGCCCGACTACTCCGCAGCACTGTTGGGCGAGGGCGTCCGCTCCGTCCTCGCGCTGCCCTTCCAGCTCGAAGGCGAGACCAAAGCTGCGTTGCTGCTGTACTCGGGACGCCCGAACAGGTTTGAGGCCCGGGTGCTCAAATTCGCCCAGGATTTCGTCAGCCAGACCTCCCTCGCACTCCGGCTGGCAGTCCGATTTGAGCATCACAGCGAGACCGCGGCAAACCTGCGCGCCACACTTGAGTCCCGGACAGTGATCGACATGGCCGTGGGCATCATCATGGCCCAAAACAGGTGCAGCCAGCAGGACGCCTTCGAAATCCTAAAGACAGCGTCCAGCACCCGCAATTCGAAATTGCACGAGGTTGCCACGGCAGTGGTCAAGTCCCTGGGCCAGGGCCCGGCACGCACCCACTACGACGGGTAGCAGAGGGCTTCTGGCACCACCGGCGACCGACGTGTGTTGCCGTCGCCGGCCTGCCTGTCATAGTTGCTTCCCTGGCCCGGGCCCGGGGGTAGACTGGGGCCAACTCTTGCCGGGGGGCTCCAATGAAAAACAAGCGTGTCTGCCTCGTCGTTGAAGACAACGACGATATCCGCGGACTGATCACTGTGGTCCTGACCCGTGCAGGTTTCACTGTCAGGGCAGTTGCCACCGGCGCAGAGGGTATCGCGGCCGCGGCGGACCCTGCCGTCACACTGGTAACCCTGGACCTGGGCCTGCCCGACATGGACGGACATGTGGTGGCCCGCGCTGTCCGGGCGCTGAGCAAGGCTCCCCTGCTGTTCCTCACGGCCCGGTCCGAAAATGACGACGTCCTTGCCGGAATGGCCTCCGGCGCGGCCGCGTATCTCACCAAGCCCTTCCACCCAAAGGAACTCCAGGCATTGGCGAACCAGCTCTGCCCCGCGCCCCTTACTCCGGAAGATTCTTCCCCGCAGCCTCTTTCGCAGGCGCCCCGCGTATCCGGCAAGTCCCTCCGCTAGCCTGCCTGCCCGGCCGACATCTGCCGTCGTCGAAACCAGCCACGCTCTCTCACCTGATGCAACGTTTCCAGACACGCTCTCTCACCTGATGCAACGTTTCCAGCCACGCTCTCTCACCTGATGCAGAATGATGCCAGCGCTCGGTGACTTCCGACGACGGCGGTTCCCCGCCGCCGTCGGAAGTTCTTGCCTTGTGCGAGGGCTACTTCGCGAGGAAACGCAGCAATGCTTCGTTGACCTCGGCAGCGTGGGTCAACAGCAGGCCGTGCGGGGCACCCTCAATTTCCAGATATTCGGCATCGGGCAGGGCTTTGGCAAACAGCCGTCCTGTGGAGTCGATGGGGAGGATGTTGTCCGCAGTGCCATGGAGGATCAGTGCGGGAACGTCGATCTTGGGGATGTCCTCCCGGAAGTCCGTAAGCCAGGTGGGTTGGGCTGCAACAGATGCCGTGGCTCCGGCGCCGGCGGCGGTGTTCCAGCTGGCAGTGACCGCCTCCTGGCTGAGGCGGGGCGTGCCCAGGAAGGTGTCGCTGTTGTAGAAGTTCTTGAAGAATTCGGTGAAGAAGGCGTACCTGTCCGCAGTCACAGCCTCAGTTAGTCCGTCGAAGACCTCCTGCGGAACGCCGTCGGGGTTGTCATCGGTTTTCAGCAGGAAAGGTTCAAGGGATCCGAGGAACGCTGCCTTGGAAATCCGCGCGGAGCCATAGGTGCTCAGGTAGCGGGCCACTTCGCCGGTGCCCATGGAGAAACCAACCAGTACTGCCTCGTTCAGGTCCAGATCGGTCAAAATGGTGTTGAGGTCGGCAGCGAAAGTGTCGTAGTCGTAGCCCTCGGTGGTCTTGCTCGATTTGCCGAAGCCGCGGCGGTCATAGGTGATAACGCGGTAGCCGGCGTCGAGCAGGGCCCTTGTTTGCTTCTCCCAGGAGGCGCCGTCCAGGGGATAGCCGTGGATCAGCACGACGGGCTGGCCCGAGCCGTGGTCCTCGTAGTAAAGCTCGATGTCAGTGCTGTTTTCGGTTCCAACGGTGATGAAGGCCATCGCGGCAGGTCCTTTCGAGACTGTGGTATCGGTGCGGGCGGGAGAGGTCCCTTGCCCACGCAATCCCTACTCTAGGGTGGTCCGCCGTGCCCGGCGCTACTGTGAGGGCTGCGGAAGCTCGCACGATATCTGCGGATTGGCGCCCATGTAGTTCAGGGGGCCGGCGACGATGGTGATCGCTACAGTCCCGGCTTGCGCACAGGTGCCCGGTGCTCCCCCGAAGTAGCCCCGCTGCCAGGCGGCCACACCACCGATGATCAGCCAGATAACAACAAGAGCTCCGAGAATCCGCATGATTCCTCCATAGGCCGTGGCGGCTGTGGGATCAATTATGCGGCGTCCGCCCGGAAAAGTGAGAGAGCGTTAGGGAAAAGCCTGCGAAAAGTGAGAGAGCGTCGGGGAGAAGCCTGCAGAAGGTGAGAGAGCGTCGGGGAGAAGCCTGCAGAAGGTGAGAGAGCGTCGGGGGGAACAGAAATGCACCTCCGGCGCCGGGGTTGGTTCCCGGTACCGGAGGTGCATTCAGTGTTCTAATGCTGCCGTGCTTTGATCAGGCCTTGGCGGTCTTGCCCGGCAGGGCCAGCTTGAAGACCTTGGCCCAGGAGGAGCCCACCTGCTTGAGCAGCGGTCCGGTGGTGTACTTTAGGCCGTAACGCTGGCAGATCTCGCGGACCCTCGGCGCCACTTCGGCGTACCGGCTGGACGGCAGGTCCGGGAAGAGGTGGTGCTCGATCTGGTGCGACAGGTTGCCGGTCATGAGGTGCATGAATTTGGAACCTGAGATGTTGGCGGACCCGATCATCTGGCGGACGTACCAGTCGCCGCGGGTTTCCCCCTCCACCATTTCCTCCGTGAAGGTGTCAGTGCCTTCGGGAAAGTGTCCGCAGAAGATGACGGCGTGGGCCCACACGTTGCGTACGGCGTTGGCAGCCAGGGTGCCGTAGAGCGCCTGCTTGCCGGAGCCGGTGAGCATCGCGACCGCCGGCGTGGCGGCGTAGTCCTTGGTGAACTGCGTGACAACCTTCTTGCCCAGGGCTTTCAGGTCCTTGAGCAGGGCCTCCTTGGACTTCGTGCCTTCCTTGAACTCGGTGAGCTCGAGGTCGTAGATGGCGATGCCCCACTCGAAGACGGGAGCAAGGATGGCGTTGAACAGCGGGTTGGCCAGGTTAATGGGCTTCCACGGCTGGTTCTCGTCCATGCGCAGGAGGTTGTATCCGACGTCGTTGTCCTTGCCCACCACGTTGGTCCAGCGGTGGTGGAGGTCGTTGTGGGTGTGCTGCCAGGAGCGCGACGGTGTGACGAAGTCCCATTCCCAGGTGGTGGAGTGAATGTCCGGGTCCCGCATCCAGTCCCACTGGCCGTGCAGGATGTTGTGGCCCAGTTCCATGTTTTCAAGGATCTTGGCCAGGCTCAGCAGGGTGGTGCCCGTAACCCAGGCAACCTTGTTTTTGCTGACCAGCAGGGCTGCGCGGCCGGAGATTTCCAGGCCGCGCTGGATTTTGATCATGCGGCGGATGTAGGCAGCGTCTTCCGCTCCGCGCTTGCCGAGGATCTCGTCGCGGATGGCATCGAGTTCGCGTCCAAGCTCGGCCACCTGCTCGTCGGTCAGGTGGGCGGCAGCAGGTGGCCGGACGGTGGGGCTGCCGGTTTCTGCCAGCTTTCCGGGGCGCGTCCTTGACCCTCCGGTGGAACTGCTTTCGGCAGGTGTGTGCTTGCTTGGGGTAATTACAGACATACGTGGTTCTCCTCAGGCTTCGAGGTTGACGGGTCCGGCGGCTGCCGAGACACACGTTTGGATCAGTTGGCCGGGTTCGCCATGAATTTCTCCGGTACGGAGGTCGCGGACCTGTCCGGCCCGGAGCGGGGTAAGGCAGCTGTGGCAGATGCCCATGCGGCAGCCGCTGGGCATCAGCACGCCTGCGTCCTCGCCCACGTCCAGCAGGGGGGTGTCGCCGTCGGCTTCCACTTCCCGGTCGGACGTTTCAAAGGTGACCATGCCGCCGTCGTGCCCCACCCCCGCGTTGAACGTGGTGTTGAAACGCTCAATCATGAGGTTTCCGGGGTCACCAGCCACCGCAACATCCGAACCCGGCGCCGCCGTGGTCAGCGCGGCACGCTTCCACAGCGCCTCGGCGTCGTCCAGGAAGCTGTCCGGACCGCAGGCATAGGCGGCGCGTTCCTTCCAGTCCGGGCAGATCTCGTCCAGCTGTGCGGTGTTGGTCAGGTCCATGCGGCCTTGCTCGCCGGTGAACCAGTGGGCGAGGCGGAAGTTGGGGAATTGATCAGCGAGCTCGGCGAGTTCTTCGCGGAAGAGGCTGTCGCCGGGGGTGCGGGCCGAGTGGACCAGCACGACGTCGGCATCAGGACGCCGCGGAACAAGCGTGCGGATCATGGACATCACCGGGGTGATGCCGCTTCCAGCCGTCACCATCAGGAGGGGCCGGGGGTGCTCCGGGAGCACGAAGTCACCCTGCGGGGGCGCCAGGAACAGGACGTCGCCCGGGCGGGTGGTGCGCACCAGCGTGCCGGAGACTGCGCCAACGTCGGTGACCGTGATGGCGGGGTCCTTGCCGGCGGGGGCGCTGAGGGAATAGGACCGCCAGTGGCGGACCCCGTCCAGCTCGACACCGATGCGGGCCCATTGGCCGGCAAGGTGGGAGTGCCAGCCGCGGCCGGGCCGGAAGAAGATGGTGGCGGACTGCGCCGTCTCCTGGACTACCCGGGTGACCACACCACGAAGCTGCCGCGCAGAGTAGACGGGGTTGAACAGCGCTAAGATGTCCTCCGGCGCTAAGGGCGTGGTGAGTACAGAGGCCGCCTGGGCCAACTGGCGTAGCCGGATCATGCGATCAAGCCTAAAACGGCGCGGGCCATATTTCTCTCTCTCCGTCATATGACCGTTCCGCAGTCACGCTGTAGTGGGGGCGCTAAGCCCCCAAGCCGCACTTTAAGAGTAACGGCTGCGGTATGCGGAAGGTTCCCCCACATTCAGTAAGCATGCTTAGTATACCGCGGTCAGGGGCGGCAAGAGATATTTTTACATGGCGGGCGCGATCGTTACGCCACCTCTTCTGGGTCAGGAGCCGGAAGGCCTCCATCCCAGTGCGGGCGCTATGTAGCGGGTGACGTTTGCCAGGAGCTTGGTGTTGAACCCGACGCCGAGCTGGTTGGGGACGGTGAGCAAAAGGGTGTCGGCGGCCTGCACCGCTGTGTCTGCCGCAAGTTCCTCGGCCAGGACATCGGGTGCTCCCACGTAGCTTTTCCCGAAGCGGGCGGTCAGCCCGTCAATGACGCCCACCTGGTCCCGGCTGTCCCGAAGCGCACTTCCGGCAAAGTAGCGGCTGTCCTCACTGTCCGCGATGGGAAGCACGCTGCGGCTGACCGAAACACGCGGCGTGTGCTGGTGGCCCTGCGCAGCCCAGGCGTCCCTGAACAGCCGGATCTGCTCCGCCTGAAGTTCATGGAAGGGCACGCCGGTGTCCTCGGTCAGGAGGGTGGAACTCATCAGGTTCATTCCCAGCTCAGCAGCCCAGACGGCAGTCTTCCTGCTGCCGGCTCCCCACCAGATGCGTTCGGACAGGCCCGGTGATTGCGGTTGAACGGGCAGGAGCCCGGTGGCACCGCCGGCGTAGCGGGGATCGGCTTCCGCGATGCCGGCGCCGCTGATGGCTTTCCGGAACATGGCTGCATGCCGGCGGGCCATATCGGCGTCCGTCTCCCCCGGCTGCGGACGGTAACCGAACACTGCCGCTCCGTCCCGCGCCGGCTCGGGTGAACCACGGCTGATGCCGAGCTGAAGCCGGCCTCCGCTGATGAGGTCGGCCGCCGCTGCGTCCTCTGCCATATACAAGGGATTTTCGTAGCGCATATCGATCACCCCGGTGCCGATTTCGATCCGGTTTGTCCTCGCACCAATGGCGGACAGCAGGGGAAACGGCGAGGCCTGCTGCCGGGCAAAGTGGTGGACACGGAAGAATGCTCCGTTAACCCCGAGTTCCTCGGCCGCGACTGCGAGGTCGATTGCCTGCAGCAGGGCGTCGCCTGCCGTCCGGGTGTGGGAACCCTGGCCGGGGCCCCAGTGGCCGAATGAAAGGAATCCAATGCGCTCCATACCTGCCCCAACTGCGGCAGCCACCGGGACATTCCCCGACGGCATGAGAAGCAGCTGCCGCCCGCCTGAGCAAGCAGCTTAGGGACGGGGCCAGCCGGCTGCGAAAGGCGCAGGGACCAACTGGCGCCGTGGCTAAACTGGCACCGTGACCAAGAGTGAGCAGCATGCGGGCGCCGGCAGGCCGCCGTCGCGCGGGAGAATTGCCGAACGGCTGCTGCCCGGCGGCGAGGAGCCGGATCCGCGGTTCACGCTTGCGAACGAACGCACTTTCCTTGCCTGGATCCGTACTTCCCTGGCTCTCCTGGCCGGCGGCATTGCCATCGAGGCTTTCACCGCCGACCTTTTCCTGGAGCCCGTCCGGAAGGGCCTGGCAGTAGTGCTGCTCCTGCTGGGCATGCTGCTGAGCGCCGGCTCTGCCGTGCGGTGGCTGCGGGTGGAACAAAGCATGCGCAACAAGGCACCCCTGCCGCTGCCACTCATTGTTCCGCTGCTTGCCGTGGCAGGAGCGCTGGCAGCCGCCGTCGTGCTGGTCTTTATCCTCTGGCGTTGAACCGTGCCGCACATACATCCTTCCGCCGGGGCACACGGAGATCCGGGCCTCCAGCCGGAGCGGACCACGCTCGCCTGGGGCAGGACCATGCTGGCACTGGTGACGGTGAGCGCCATCTTCCTCCGCTGGCTTCCTGTCCACGGGCTGCCCATCCTGCTGCTATTTGCCGTCTCGGCCGCGGCAGCAGCAGCCATCTACTTCACGCAGCGTCGCCGCTACACCGCCAGTTCACGGGGCATCGCCAGGGAAATGGCCGACGCCGATACCACCGCCGTGCTTTGGACAGCTTTTGCCGGGGTTGTGTTGGGCGGACTCGGCATCGGCGTGGTCCTCGCCGGCTAGGGCTCCAGGCCCTAAGGGCTAGAACATCGGCAGGACAAAGCCCGCCAGCAGAGCAACTGCGCCGATTCCGGTGAGGCACCGGCCCAACACCGCAGCTGTTTTTCCAGCCTCGTCCGGAGCCGCCGTCTGCCACTGGGTAGGGCGCTTGGGGTGGTAGTAGATGGGGAGCGTATCGCCCACGGCCAGGTCCTTGATGTCGTGTGGTGACATGGGCGCATGGTGCACCTGGTACTTCCGGTCGAACCAGCGGAAACCCACCCCGGTGCTGTCCGAATACACCACCGCTTCGGCCATGGCCCACGGGTGCACGAAGCGGCGCAGGAAGCCTGTGTAAAAGAGCAATCCCAACCCGGCAGGCAGGCACAACCAAGTCAGCATTTCCAGGATTGGACCTGCCATATCGAGCACAGTGGGCATGATTCTGATGGTACAGGCGTACGCTGGGGGAAACGTTTCCGCGGAAGGGGTAGGCATGAACGACGAAGATCTTTTGGCCCGTATCCAAGGCCTCGTGGAGGAGGAACACACCCTCCGTGACGGTGCCGGCGACGGCCAGGCGCCGGACCAGGACAGGCTCAAGCAGGTGCAGGAAAGGCTGGACCAGGCTTGGGACCTGCTCCGTCAGCGCAGGGCCAAAGCGGAATCCGGCGAAAACCCCAACGAGGCTGAAGCCCGGCCGGTCAGCGAAGTAGAGGGCTACAAGCAGTAGCCCCCTACCCTCGTTCAGCGGAAGTCAGCCGATCGGTTCAGTCATCTGCTCCACGTGTACTGGGCGAACCCGCGCGCCTGAACCTCCCATGCATTTTGTGTAAAACAGATCGGAGCCTTCCAATGCGCCTGGCAGTCGCCCAAATCATCAGCAGTGCAGACCCTGCCGCCAACCTGGAGCTCATCCGGGACTACGCCACCCAGGCAAAAGCCGCCGGCGCCAGGCTGGTGGTGTTCCCCGAGGCGACCATGCGCGCGTTCGGGCACTCCCTGACAGACATCGCGGAACCCCTGGACGGCCCATGGGCGGAAAAGGTCCGTGCACTGGCCCTGGAACTGGACATTGCCATCGTCGCGGGAATGTTCACTCCCGGAACGGACGGCCGGGTGCGCAACACCCTGCTGGTCGCCGGCCCCGGAGTGGATACCTCTTACGACAAAGTGCACCTTTTTGATGCTTTCGGCTTCGCCGAGTCCAAAACCGTGGACGCGGGTACCAGTCCTGTCACCTTTGAAATCGAGGGCACTGTTTTTGGCCTCGCAACGTGTTACGACGTCCGCTTCCCCTCCCTGTTCACCGCCAACGCCCGGGCCGGCGCCCGGGTCAACATTGTGTGCGCCTCCTGGGGCGCCGGCGAAGGCAAAGCGGAACAGTGGGACCTTCTGGTCCGTGCGAGGGCACTGGACAGCACCACCTTCGTGGTGGCCTGCGGCCAGGGTGATCCAGAGACCATCGGCGCTGGCCCGGCCGGAACCGCACCCACGGGCATCGGCCACAGCGCCGTCGTTACCCCGCTGGGCTCAGTGGTGGCCGCGCTGGGCGGTCAACCGGAACTCGCAGTCGTGGACATTGATCCCTCAGTGGTGGACGAGGTGCGCGCCAAGCTCCCGGTACTGGCCAACGCCCGCCCGTTCTGAACCTTTCCTAAAAGCCTGCCGCCCCGCCGGGTCTCCCCCGGCGAAAGAAGCCACGACGACGGCGCGCCGCCTTCCCAGTGCGGGGCGCCGTCGTCGTTTTCCGCCTTTCAGATCGTTCATGCTCCTCCCCGATCTCCCTCCGGATGGGAGCCATTTACACGACTGAAACACCTCCGACACACGGCCTTCATGGAGCACCAGTTTCTGTAACGCGAGCGCAACTTTGCCGGCCCTTCCCCGAAACACGGAACCCGAAAGATGGACGCCGGGGGAAGTGCGAGGGCCGGCAAGTGTCCCCGCTTCGAGGCTCGATGCGAAGGGACCCGCAGGTGGAGATCACTGCCCAACATGTCTGGCTGATGGTGTCAGCCGCGATGGTACTGCTGATGACGCCAGGGCTGGGCCTCTTCTACGGCGGCATGACACGCGCCAAGGCCGCCCTGAACATGATCATGATGAGCTTCATTTCCGCCGGGACCGTTGGGGTGGTCTGGGTTCTTTGGGGCTACTCCATGACTACCGGCGACGGCGTACTGGGCATCTTTGGAAATCCCTTCGCCAGCTTCGGGCTCCGGAACCTGATGGGTTCGCCCGACCTGATCAAGGCAGGGTACAGCGCCACCTTCGCCATCATCACCGTGGCACTGATCAGCGGTGCCATTGCCGACCGCGCAAAGTTCGCTGCCTGGGCGGTGTTCGTTCCCGTGTGGGTTACCGTGGTTTACTGCCCCCTCGCCTACATGATCTGGGGCGGTGGCCTGATGAGCGCCGAGGGAGCCATCACCGCCGTTTTCGGCCAGGTCATCGACTTCGCCGGCGGCGCGGTGGTTGAAATCAGTTCCGGCACTGCTGCCTTGGTCCTGGCCCTGATAGTGGGCCAGCGGCACGGATTCGCGAAGGACCCCAACCACCGGCCGCACAACGTCCCGTTCATTATGCTGGGCGCCGCCATTCTCTGGTTCGGCTGGTTCGGCTTCAACGGCGGCGCGGCGACCACCGCGGAACAGGCCGGGCTGATCTGGGTCAACACCCTGGTGGCACCGGCAGCCGCGATGCTCAGCTGGCTTGTCACGGAAAAGATCCGCCACGGACACCCCACCTCGCTCGGAGCCGCGTCCGGCGTGGTGGCCGGGCTGGTTGCCATCACGCCTTCCTGCGCCAACGTCAGCCCCGTGGCCGCCATCGGCCTGGGCCTTGTGGCCGGAGCGGCCTGCGCCGTCTTTGTGGACCTCAAGTACCGGTTTGGGCTGGATGATTCCCTTGACGTAGTAGGAGTCCACCTGGGAGCGGGACTTATCGGAACCTTGTCACTCGGTTTTATTGCCCTGCCCGTGGACGGACAGGGTGGCGGACTGTTCTACGGCGGCGGTTTCCAGCAGCTTGTGGCACAATCCGTGGCGGTGGTGGTGACGTTGCTGCTGTCAGGCGCCGGAACCCTGGTCATTGGCCGCGCCATCAACAGGACCATCGGATTCAGGGTGAGCCACGAGGCCGAGACCGCGGGCGTTGATCTGGCCGAACACGCCGAGACCGCCTATGCCTTCGGGGAAACGGGGGCAGGTTTTCACCCTTCACGCATCGCGTCACCGCAGTTCCCCGCGTCCTCGTCCTTCCCCGCGATCCAGAACATTGCCGGCCCACGGGCCCGGGAAGACTCACTCGCCTAGCTGTTGACCCTGGTGAAAATCAATCGGCCAGGATCTGGTACAGGGCCCGCCGGGTTTCATCGAGCTTCACGATGGCTGCTGCCCGCTGTTCGTCCGTGACACCGCTGCGGAACTGGTGGACGGCGGCCATCAGCTTTCCGATGCTCTGGTGGAAGTCCCTGTCCGGGTTGTCCGGCCCGGAATTCCAGGCGTTTTCCAGGTCCTCGGCATGCTCCCCCACCCAGGACCTTCCCGCATCAGTCAGCGTGAACTCCGTCCCGCGGCCTTCGCTGAGGGCCGCAATAAGTTCCTCGTCCACCAGCTGCTGAAGCGTGGGGTAGATCGATCCGGGGCTCGGACGCCACGCCCCATTGGTCTTCTCGGCAATCGCCTTAATCAGCCCGTAACCATTTGAGGGAGCTTCGGCCAGGAGCGAGAGAATGGCGGAGCGCACGTCACCCCTGCTTGCCCTGCGTGGGCCCCGCCCAAACCCAGGGCCAAAACCTGGGCCGAAGCCGGGTCCAAAGCCGCCTCCAAACCCGGGTCCGAAGCCGCCACCGCCGTGTCCGTGCGGTCCGCGCCTGCCACGGCCGCGCTCGAACCGGCTCCTGCCGGAGTGCGGGCCTGAAATATCGTCATGAGAAATGCCCTTCATCGTGGCATCATCCTTTCGTGTGTTGGTTCGCTGTTCCTTCAGCGATAGTTAACGATATGTCGTTAACTATCGCTGGTCAAGGAAAAGAATTCATCAAATCATGACCTTCCTTCCTCTGGATCGCCCTTGGGGGCCGGCGTATTCTTTTGGCACTCTCCGAGCTTGAGGGCTGAAACATGGCGACGAAAAAGAAGCGCAGGCGCAGCGGTTCCGCGTGGGGACGGCTCCTGGGATTTATCGCAGCGAGCGCCATGTGCGGGGTGTTGGCTGCCAGCCTGGTTGTGCCGTCTGTTGCGGCCGCCGGGTACGGCGTCAGCACCTCCATCGGTTTCTTTGAAAGCCTGCCGGAAGAGCTCACTGTCCAGCCGCCGTCGCAATCCACCAAGGTCCTCACTTCGGATGGCCAACCTATCGCCACGTTCTACGCGGAGAACCGCGTCAGGATTCCGCTGGACCAGATCTCGCCGTTCATCAAGGACGCCGTCATCGCCATCGAGGACAGCCGGTTCTACGAACATGCCGGCCTGGACCCGCAGGGCATTCTTCGGGCGGTGGTTGCGAACTTGACCAAGGGCGACCAGCAGGGCGCGTCCACCATCACCCAGCAGTACGTCACCAACGTCCTTAACGAGGCAAAACTGTCCCAGGACCGGCCGGAGGAGGTGGTTCTCAGCGGCCAGAAGGACATCGGCGACAAGCTGCGTGAGATGAAACTGGCTGTTGCGCTGGAGAAGAAGTTCAGCAAGGAGCAGATCCTTGAGGGCTACCTGAATATCGTGTTCTTCAACAGTGACGCTTACGGAGTGGAAGCGGCAGCCCGGTACTTCTTCAGCACCAGCGCGAAGGACTTGAACCTTCCCCAGTCCGCGTTGTTGGCCGGGCTCGTGAACAGCCCCACTTTCTACAATCCCGCCATCAACCCGGACAAGTCGGTGACCCGCCGCAACCAGGTACTCGGCGAGATGCTCCGCCTCGGTAAGATCACGCAGGAACAGCACGACGAGGCCGTTGCGGCCCCCATCGACCTGAAAGTCAGTCCGGAGCGGCAGGGCTGCGCCAACGCCACCATGGCCCCGTACTTCTGCGACTACATTTCACACCTGATCCTGAACAACCCGGCGTACGGACCCACCGTGGAGGAACGGGAGAGGAAGCTCTACCGGGGCGGCCTGACCATCACCACAACACTGGACAGCAGGCTCCAGGCAGCCGCCCAGTCCCAGGTGGACGGCACGGCGGGGCCTAACCCGGACCGCTGGGGGGCTGCGCTGGTGACCGTCCAGCCCGGAACCGGCAAGATTTTGGCGATGGCCCAGAACACGGTCTTCCTGGCGGAGCCGGGCAAGTTCGATACCCACTTGAATTTCAATGTCGACGCAAAGGACCCGCAGGGCAACAACCTGAACGGAGCCGGCGGCTTCCAGACCGGATCCACGATGAAGCCGTTCACGTTCGCCCAGTGGCTGAATGAGGGCAAGCGGCTCAACGCAGAGGTGGATGCGTCGAAACGCGTTTACCCCGTGGGTTTCCCCTGGCGGTCGAGCTGTGGAAAGGTGCTGGGCGCCTACAGTACAGCCCAGAAGAACCCTGAGCTGGGCGCGGCAGATGACCTCCAGAACGCAGAGGAGGGCTTCTACCGGAAGATGCCCATCAACTACGGCCTCTACAACTCCATCAACACTGCGACCTTCGCTTCCGCTACCCAGCTCGACTTCTGCGGCATCCAAAAGATGGTGGATGCCGTGGGCCTTCACAACGGCCATGACGGTTCGCCCATCAACATGCACCAACTGGGCAACCTCCTGGGCGCCACCAATGTGGCTCCGCTCCACATGGCGAACGCCTTCGCCACCTTTGCCAATGACGGGCGTTACTGCACACCGATCGCGCTGCAGGAAGTCACCGACGCCGCCGGCGGGAAGCTTCCCGTCCAGGCAAGTGAGTGCCGGGACGCGGTGAAGCCCGATGTGGCCCGCGGCGTCAACTCGGTGCTGCAGGACGTGATGAAGGTCGGTTCCGGGGTCTGGATCAATCCCAAGGTCCATGAGAAGGTTCCGGTGGCGGCAAAGACCGGCACCTCCAACAACAACGGCGCCACCTGGGTGGTTGGCTACACCACTGGCCTTTCCACCGCTTCCTTCTTCGGGGACGCACTGGAAAGCCAGCAAAGGGCGGGGCAGAACGTTACGATCAACGGCACCTTCTATCCCCGCCTGGACGGCTTCATGATCGCCGGGCCGCAGTGGGCGAACTACATGGTGAATGTGGCCCCGCTCTACCCGGCGGCGCCGTTCCCGGGGCCCCCGCCGTCCATGTCGGACCCCAACCCGCCGCCCACGCCCGGCCGCTAGCCTTTCGGCAGGGTTTGAACGGCCGGGCCGGAAATCCTGCCCCAACTCCCCATGCTCTGGCAGGATGGGCGGGTGAAAAGCCTCGAGACAGAGCGGCTGGTCCTCCGGCAGTGGGAGCTGGAGGACGCCGGCTTTGTGCTTGACCTTTATTCCCGCTGGGAGGTCCAGCGCTTCATCGGGAACCATCCGCAGGTGATGAGGGACTTGGCGGAGGCTGAGGAGCGCATCCACACCTGGCGGAACATCCATCAGCAGCCCATGGCCCACACCAGCCACGGCATCTGGGCGGTACAGCTCAAAGGCCCGGGGCAGTTGAAGGGGACGGGAACGCCGGGGCCGCTCGCCGGAACCCTCCTCCTGAAGTCCATCCCGGCGTCGGGCGAATCCCTTCCGCTCCAGCCGTCCGGCGACACGGAAATCGGCTGGCACTTCCACCCCAGCCACTGGGGCAACGGCTACGCCACTGAGGCGGCGGCTGCGGTCCTCGCCCATGCCCTGGAAGGCGGCCTGGACAAGGTCGTGGCAGTGACGGCCCCTGCTAACACGGCGTCACAGAAGGTCTGCCTGCGCATCGGCATGGCGCACGTCGGACAGACCCAGAGGTACTACAACTCACTGTGTGAGCTTTTCGAAGCGCACAGGCGCCACTAGCCCGCCCCTTTCCACAGCCGTTGCCACCACGAGCGGGGCTGCTCCGGTTCGGGTGGCGCCTGCGGAGGATGGGATGCCGCCCGGCGCCCGCGCCACCGTTCCACTTCCTCCTCCACGTCCCGGGTCCTGGTGATTACCGGCGGGCCGCCCTGGAGCTGGCGGCGGGCGTCGATCACGCGGCGGTTGAAGTCCTGCAGGATGTCGCGGACCTGCTGCTCGGTATATTGCCCATCAAGCCTGGCGTCGAGTTCCGCGTCCTCAGTGCGGAGCAGGATGGCTGCCGGACCCAGGCCGCTGATGTTTTCCCGCTGGATGAGGCCTTTGACCCACCAGTCGGGGTCGTACGACTCCCCCAGCCCCGGAATCGGTTTGCCCGCGTACTTGAGGTTATCGAACTTCCCGTGGGCCATGGCGTCCCGGACCAGGTACTCCGCCCGGGCGGCGTCGCCCACCTTCCGGCGCTTTTCCCGTTCCTTCTCATCCCGGGCGTCCAGCGCGGCTTCCTCGTCCGCACTGATGCCGGCTCCCCGGTACGACCGGACTTCGGCGGCTCGCTCCAGCCGCCTTCGGAAGTCCTCCGCGCCGCTGCCCATCCCTGCCACCGCCTTACCCTTGGAGCAATCCTTCCTTCCAGTATTCAGAAGCTTTCCGTCCTGATCAACGCCAGTGCCGCGGGCGAAATCCCGCGAAGCATAAGCTGGTCACCGGGTCGATCAAAGAGGAGTAACCCATGGATGCCAGCGGATCAGCAGAACGGGCGGAAACCTTCAGCTGGATGGATCCCCGCGTCGGGCTGGAGCACCTCCCGCACATGTCCGGGCTGGAGTTTCTCGCCGGCATGCGGGACGGGACCATCCCGCGTCCGCCCATGGCAGCCCTGATGAATTTGACTCTTGTGGGGGTGGCTCCCGGGCAGGTCGAGTTCGAGTGCCGGCCGGGTGAAGCGCATTACAACCCGCTGGGGATGGTGCACGGCGGGCTTGCCTGTACGCTGCTGGACACCGTGGCGGGATGCGCGGCCCACACCACCCTTGCTGCGGGATCCGGCTATACCTCCATTGACCTCTCCGTCAGCTACCTTCGCCCCATCACGGCCAACCATGGAGTCCTACGGGCAGAGGGTTCGGTGGTCAAAGGAGGCCAGCGCGTCATCTTCGCCCAGGGACGCATCGTTGGTCCTGCCGGGGAACTGCTCGCTACCGCCACCAGTTCCCTGCTGGTGATGCCCGCGGTCAGCACGCCGCGCATGCCCTGAGCGCTGTGGCGCTGGGCAGGTAAGCCGGTCAGGCGTTGGCGTGCGTCGAAAGGATGGCGTCGATCTGGCCCACAGCTTCGCGCATGCCTTCCTCCATGCCCATCTGCACCATGTGTTCCATCTGTTCCTCCGATTCGAAGGTGGAGACAATGGTCATCCTGGTGCGCGCCCCTGCCTCTTCAAGCGAGACGGTTGCGTGGGTGATGCCCATGGAATCGACGGGCGCTCCGTTTTCGTCGGCGAAACCGTCGTCGAACTCCAGCCTGTGAGGCGCCTGGATGGCGGTGAAGCGCCACCAGCCGCCGGCCTTCTCCCCCTCCGGACCGGTCATGTAGTAGCCGGCCTTTCCGCCGGACTGGAAGTCGAACGTGTCGAAAGTGGCGGGCCAGGTGGGCGGTCCCCACCAGCGTTCCAACTGCCGCGGGTCCTCCCAAAGCTGCCAGACACGTTCGACGCCGGCGTCGAACTCGGCCACAAGGGTGAAGCTGAGCGCCTCAAGATTCTTGGTGGAACTGATAACCGACATTGCAGAACCCCTTCCTTATCCTTCAGCCAGAATGTCAGCGAGCCGGCCGACGCGCTGCCGCCAGATAGCCTCATACTCATCGAGCAGCCGCCGGGCTTTTTGCAGTCCTTCATGATTTCCCCGCACGATCTGCTCCCTTCCGCGCTTTTCCTTGGTCACCAGGGAGGCGCGCTCCAACACCGCAACATGCTTCTGGACTGCGGCGAAACTCATGGCGTACAGGCCCGCGAGGCCGGAGACTGTGTACTCGCCCACCGTCACGCGCCGGACGATGTCCCGGCGGGTGGAATCAGCGAACGCCTGGAAAAGACGGTCAAGTTCGGTTTCACGGAGCTGATCTACAACCATTTGGTTGTACGATAGTCCTCCACGGTTACCGGTGTCAATGCTCCAGGCACCTTGATCCCGGGGCCCGGCCTGCCACCGGGTATGTTGTAGCCCATGGGTATTTTCCTGGCCGGCGCCGGGCCGGACTACCGCTCCTTTCCGGAGGTGTTTGAGCACTTCGTCGAGGACATCCGAAAACGCTGCGGCCAGGCACGGCCGGCCCGGATCGCTATCGTGGTGCACCACCGCGGCGGGCACCCGGAAGGCGTGCTGCAGGATTACGCCGGGCCCCTTCAGTCCCTGATGTCCTGCGAGGTGGCTCCGGTCCTGCTCCGTGCCGGCAGTCCCGCAGATCCCGCGGTGTTCCGCGACGCAGACGCTGTGGTGGTGGGCGGGGGGCTGACTCCGGAGTACCTGGCAGGGCTGCACGGATGCGCCGGCGCCCTGGCGGAAAAGGCGGCCGACGGCGTCCCCTACCTCGGGTTTTCCGCCGGGGCCATGATTGCTCCCGCCAGGGGCATCATCGGCGGTTACCGCATTGAGGGCATAGCAGTGTGCGGGGAGGAGTGTTCAGAGGAACTGGATGACGTGGAGATCCGCGCGGGATTGGGGCTTGTTCCGTTCGCCGTGGACGTCCATGCCGCCCAGGCCGGCACCCTGAGCAGGGCTGTGGGTGCCGTGGCCGCCGGACTCGTGGACAGGGCTGTCGCCGTCGATGAAAACACAGCAATAGTCCTCTCAGACGGCAGCAGGGGGGACTTTACGGTAATCGGCAGCGGCAACTGCTGGGATATCCGCAGGGCCGAAACAGGATGCCGCGTTTCCGTCCGCTCAGCGTGCACCTGAACCAGGAGAACCGGCTGTTGGAGGCGACCTACGCGTCGAAGTGCGTCTTGATGCTGTTGCCGGAGAGCTGTTCAATCAGTTCGGTGGCGACGTCCCGAAGTTTGCGGTTGCGGTTACTGGAGACCTTGGTGAGGATTTCCATCGCTTCCGCCTGTGAGCACCTGTTCTGTGCCATGATGACTCCGCATGCCAGGTTGATGGCTGTGCGGCTCTCCATCGCCGCCTCCAAATCCTCCGCCCGCTCCTCCGCGGAGTTGATGCGAACCGACAACAGGAGCGTGCTGTGGGCGGCAGCAGCAAAGCCAACGGCTTTGTCGTAAACATTCGGCGTGAAGACGTTGGGCTTTGAAGCAAAAAAGTTCAGTGCGGCGCTGGCTCCATTGCTGATTTCCAGGGGCACTCCCAAGGAACTGTAAACGCCTGCATCTGCAAATTTCCGAGCCAGCTCCGGCCACCGCGAATCGGAAGCGACGTCATCAATCACTACCGGAGCCATGTCCCGCAGCGCTTTGATGCAGGGACCGTCTCCTACGGCCTGCTCCAGCTGATCCAGCTCGACTGCCCTGCTGCTGCTGCCCGCGGCAGTGGAGGGCTTTCGCCTCACCTTAACGGTTACAGCACACTCAATTGAGTCGCCGGCCGCTTCGGAAACCGCGGCGGCAGCCAGTTTGGAGAGTCCGGAGAGGAACTCGGCGGCATCTTCAGTGCCCACAAGAATGCTCTGAAGCTGTTCAAGGGGGTCGCTCCCGGATGAATTCCACATGGGCCTATCTTATGTCCCTGCCGTAGTGGGAAGCGGTTGGACGGACATGAACCAGGAATGGCCGGGCCAGGATATTTCCAATTACCTCCAATGAATTCACTGGGATGGGAGCCGCCTGCTATTCGGGCACCTCCATTTGGAAGCCGCAGGGACAATGCAAAACCTGCGTTGTGAGATAGACGTCAAGCGCGTCCTCGATAGCCTGGTCAGTGAAGGCAGGTGCAGTGAGCCGGCGGAGTTCGGAGCCGGTTTTCTGCATCGGGCGACCACAATGGACGTACTGCCCGCCGAAGGCAAGCACGTCCTCGGAGCTCGCGAGCCGGCTCAGCGCTGCGGCAACAGCAGCGACGTCAGCCCGGTGGAGGTAGTGGCGCCGGCATGAGCCACAGGAGTAACCAACTTCCACAAACGCGCCCGCGGGCGGGTCCAAGGCGGCGATGGAGTGCAGGGCCAGGTCGAGGTCGGTGCCGCACCCCGTGCACCAAAGCGGGCGGCCGTCAGTCCGCTTCCCCTGGATGCGATGGTCCGGTCCCTCCGGATGGATGGACATGATCAGGCAGCTGACGGGTAGCTGGACAGGATGTAGTCAGCCGCTGCCGGGCCCACCATTCGCAGCCTGCTGTCGTGGACGTCAATTCCCGCCCGGTGCATGCCCGCGCGGAAGGCAACATCCGGTTTTGCCTCCAGGCCGTGAATGAAGCACCAGCTGACATACAGGCCGTAAAGGCAGTCTGCGGACAGGGGGCAGTCAGTGTCAAAATCGGGAATGGTGGATTCGGCAAGAAAGGTTGAAAAATGCGAGGCAGCCATGATGGCTCTCTTTCGCTGGCGTGCATCCATCCGCCGTCTTGCTACAGCGGTTTCTCCTGACGGCCCTGCACAAGACCCGGAGGGGGAGCATCACAATGATGTGACACCCGCCACTTAGAACTTACGCGCTGGCCGTCCGCGTGTCCACTGGCAGCCCTCCCCCACGTTCCGGCCTGCTATTCGTCAAAGTGGGTGCGCAACTGCGGGTCCGGTGTGATGGACCGGATAACGCCTACCGCCACATCCCTCAGTTTGATGTTGCGGCTGTTCGACGCTTTCCTCAGGATGGACATGGCTTTGGCCTGGCTGCAGCGGTTTTGCGCCATGATGACGCCAACGGCCACATCGATGGCCGTCCTGGACTTCATTGCCGCCTCCAGGTCCTCCTTCGCATCCCTCAACTGGGTAAGGCGCAGCTCCAGCCGGAGTGTTTTGGCGGACTGTTCCCCAAACAGTTCAGCCCGCGCGATGTCCTCTGGCGAGAAACCAAGCACGGCCGTGGAGTAGATGTTCAGGGCAGCGGACGAGTCCCCTTCAAGTTCCAGCGGAACCGAGAGGAGTGAGCAGACGCCGTGGGCTGCAACCGCCCGTGCATATTCCGGCCAGCGGCGCTCGCTGCTGACGTCACCCACGTAGGTGGTTTCGCCTGTTCGCATGGCGTGGAGGCAGGGACCGTCCTGGAAGGAATACTGCAACTCATCCATTTCGCGCGCCCGCGGCGTACTGGAGGCGACAGTTAGGGGCTTCTTTCGGCGGGCCACCGTGACGTTGCAGATGACCTCACCACCGGGCGGGGCAAGGAGGGAAGCTGAGAAAACTGCGAGTTCCTCGAAAAAGTCCTGGGCGTCAGCAGTCTGCAGGACGAGGTCCTGCAGACGGGAGGCGATCCCGCCCTGAAAGGCAGCCGAATAAGGGATGGCATCAGCAGTGCCGGGTAAATCGACAGCGATATTGGGTGAGGCGTCCATTGCACATTCCTGAAGTTGGGGTTTAACCGCTTCAGTTCTTGGTGTGCGGTTCCATAACGCCCACTTCCAAACGATCTCCCCACCCTACCTTGGTTCATCTGGGGCGGATCCATCACGCCGGCAGGGGCAGGGCTGGTGGATCCCGCTGCCTCACCGGGTGTCCGCTGATCTGCAATTGGGCCGCCCCCTTTTGGCGACGTGATGAGACTCACCTGCAACAAAACGCGCTTTGGTTGAGTCGCCTCCCGCGCTCTGGGCACTATGGAAATGCAGGGTGGTGACCTTTCCTGGCATCCCCTCAAGGAGCCGTGTGCTTGGTCACATCCACCCCTGCGAAGGTTGCTAATCCTCCCGGCAACCTGCACCATTGAAGGTACGGGAATGCGCTTTCCCACTGCAGTCCGTCCTCATAGACGAGGACACAGTCCGGGCAATGACGACTCCGGGCTGCCAAAACGCGAAATGGAAGTTGAATAATGACGTTCGATACCAATAACTCCGTGACCCTGAAGATCTGGGACAGGTCTGCCCTCCACCACACGCTGGACACCGCAGTGAGCGACCTCTCAGCACGCCACAACACCACCACGTGCCGCATCGCCGTCACCTGCAGCGGACCGAACACCTTTACCCTGAGCGTTCGCGAGGACCTCGCGCTGGCTTCCGCTTAATTCCACCGCCTCAGCAACACGGGCGACGGCGGCATGTCCCGCCGTCGCCCGTTTTAGTGCCGCCCAGGCTGGCATCGAATGTTCGGGCGTTGCGTGTTTACAGGTTCCCGCTGCGCTTGGCGGGCTATATCGACAGCCGTCAATCCGTTGCATAATGGGGAGCATGACAGCCCTGCAAACCCTCGAGCCCGAGGTGGACCCCGCCTGCTGCAATCCTGCGCAGAAGCCGGCATTGAGCGCGAAGGAAGCCCAGCAAAGGGCGCTGGTTTTCAAGGCGCTGGCCGATCCCAACCGGCTTCGCCTGCTGTCCATCGTTAAGGCCGGAAAATCGGGAGAGGCCTGCGTGTGCGACCTCACCGAACCGCTGGACCTCGGCCAGCCCACGGTGTCACACCACTTGAAAATCCTGGTGGACGCCGGGCTGCTGCACCGGGAAAAGCGGGGCACCTGGGCATACTTTTCTCTCGTCCCCGGCGCCCTCGATGAGGCGGCCGGACTCCTGGCGACGCTGTGAAACAGCAATCAGCGCAAGCCCAAACGCGCGAAGCCGCGCCTGCTGCCCTTCCCCTCCCGTCGCTGAACGTTATCCCGGCGGCGCTGGTCTCGGCGTCGGGCTTCTTGCTGTTTGCCCGCCAGGACCGCATCTCGGGCTTCCTCCTCCTGGCTGCCGCCCTGGTCCTGGCCGCAATGCTCAGCCGCCGCCTTGTTATTGACCTCGCCTTGATCGGGGTGGGACTAACCGCCATGAGCCTGGTCCCGATCACCACCGATATCAGTACCGGGCACATGGCCGTGATGGGCACTGCGATGATCCTCGCCGTCGGCATCCCCTACGCGGTATCGCGGTTCATCACCAAGGACCACGCCATCCGCTTCCCGGTCAGGACCGGGCAGCCGTGGACCCCAGCCGAGAAGTGGTACCTGCCCGCGGTGCTGGTGATTGGGTACGCCCTGATGCCCGTTTACATGATCCGAACCGGCGTCTACACCAACTGGCCCGCCGTCAGTGACCCCGAAGGCATCGCCCGGCTCTTCCTGGGAACCAACGTGCTGGGAATCTGGGACGAACTTTTCTTCATCTGCACTGCCTTCACGCTGTTCCGCCGGCACCTTCCCGACTGGCAGGCAAACCTGCTCCAGGCAGTGCTTTTCACGTCCTTCCTGTGGGAGTTGGGCTTCCACTCCTGGGCGCCGTTTTTTATCTTCCCGTTCGCCCTGCTCCAGGCACGGCTCTTCACCATCACCAAGTCGCTGTCCTACATCGTCAGCGTCCACCTGCTGTTCGACTTTGTGCTGTTCCTGGTGCTCATCCACGCCCACAACCGCGAGTGGATCGACATCTTCCTCTACTGACGCGCCCCCTCTTCCGCTGCCCGCCGCTGTGGCGGCGTCCCCTGTTGCCGCAGTCGGCGGATGTTTCTACCCCGCGGGCCGGAGTGAGGTGATCATGCGCCTGATGTTCTGGTATTCGGTGGTGTCCATGTACTTCCGGGCCTGTTCCAGGTATGGCATGGATTCAGCACCCGGCGTCCGGTTGTTCACGGGGTCATAGAACGCCCCGAACATTGCCGCGGTGGGCGGCCAGGTGAAGAAGTGGAACATGGCGCAGGCTGAATCGCCGGTGGGAGCGGGAACGGATGTGATGCCGTAGGCGGCCGCCGGCGTATCAGCGGGGCCGGGAGCGTTGGCGTCTCCACGGGTTTCAAAGACGTACCGCGGCGCTGCGCCATCCTGAGCCAACGCAGGAAGTTCCTGGGACTCAAACTCTGAGTAGGGATACTTTTCCATGCAGGTGGATCCCGTTGCCATGTTGGTCCTCAGCGTGGCCAGTGGCCTTCCGGCCTCGTTAGTGACCTCAGCAAACGCGCCGCCGCCTTCAGGCAACTCCCCGGCCGGGTCCTGGACGCTCCAGGCGGAGGGATAGTCGAAGGCCAACTGCCCGTCCGCGGTCGTAAACGTGGACCAGGCCCCCTTCGTGGCAGTGACTGTGGGCGGGGTGGTCAACGCAGGGGACGTTGCTAGCGGGGCTGTGGCGGGTGGGGGTGCCGGAGGCGAGGAAGAAGCCACGGAGCTGGGGGCAGTGGGCTCGGTACCGGGCGATACTGAGGTCGCGGGTGCGGTGCTTGTCGCGGTGGGCGGCCCTGCCTGCGGACCGCATCCGGCAAGTACGACAGAAACCAGAATCAATGCGGGCAGCAGCCCGCCGGACCTGCGCATGTCACCCTCCAAAGGCCAGGAAACTTGTCCTCCAATTGTGGAACCGCCGGCAGGTTCCGGACCTGGGGGCTGCCAGTTTGGCGCCGAACCGTTGTGCCCAGTAACAGAAAGGCTTTCGGGGCTTAAAGCCCGACGGCGGCCCGCCCCTTGGGGAGCCGGCCGCCGTCGAATGCGTTTTGTTATTAGAAGGTGGAAGTGTCGATCACGAAGCGGTAGCGCACGTCCGAGACGAGGACGCGCTCGTAGGCATCGTTGATCTTGTCGGCGGGAATAACCTCGATCTCCGCTCCAATCCCGTGCTCGGCGCAGAAGTCCAGCATTTCCTGGGTTTCGCGGATACCGCCGATCATCGAACCGGCGAAGGAGCGGCGGCCGGCGATCAGGGCGAACGCGTTGACCGGGAGCGGCTCGGCGGGGGCGCCGACGTTGACCAGTGCGCCGTCGAGGGTCAGCAGCTGCAGGTAGGAGCTGATGTCGATCGAAGCACTGACCGTGTTGATGATCAGGTCGAAGTGGCCGGCAAGCTCCGTGAAGGTGTTCTCGTCGTTGGTGGCGAAGTAGGAGTCGGCGCCCAGGCGCAGGCCGTCTTCCTGCTTCTTCAGCGACTGCGACAGGACCGTCACCTCTGCGCCCATGGCGTGGGCGATCTTGACGGCCATGTGGCCAAGTCCGCCGAGGCCGACGACGGCGACCTTCTTGCCCGGGCCGGCGCCCCAGTGGTGCAGCGGGGAGTAGGTGGTGATGCCGGCGCACAGCAGCGGTGCGGCGACGTCGAGGTCCAGGCCTTCTGGAATGGTCACCACAAAGTCTTCGGTGACGACGACGTGGGTGGAGTAGCCGCCCTGGGTGATGGTCCCGTCCCGGTCAACGGCGCCATAGGTTCCCACGTTGCCCTTGAGGCAGTATTGTTCCTCGCCCTTCAGGCAGTTGGCGCATTCGCGGCAGGAGTTGACCATGCAGCCGACACCGACCCGGTCACCAACCTTGTGCTTGCTTACCTCCGCGCCCACCTCGGTGACGATGCCGGCGATTTCGTGGCCGGGGACCAGCGGATACTGCTGCGGGCCCCAGTCGCCGCGGACCGTGTGGATGTCCGAGTGGCAGATGCCGGCGAACTTGATCTCGATCAGGACGTCATGGGCTCCAACTTCCCGGCGCTCGATGGTGGTGGCAAAAAGGTCCTCGGTGGCGGACGGGGATGCGTAGGCCTTGACGGTGGTCATGGTTCTCCTGTGGGTTTTGGGGGGATAACTGAATGCTACAGGGTTGATTAACATCAAACAGATGACCGGCAGCCGTAGCGAGGGCCCTGCCGAAACGGGGTATGGCAGAACCCCCTTAGGGCTTCCCCTTTCGTCGTAACGTTGGCCTATGGATAACCGATCCGAGGTCAGGCAGTTTCTGTCCACCCGCCGTGGACGTATCACCCCGGAGCAGGCAGGCATTGAACCGTACGGCGGGCGGCGCCGCGTGCCAGGGCTCCGCCGGGAAGAAGTGGCCCGCCTGGCCGGCGTCAGCGTGGACTACTACACCCGCCTGGAGCGCGGTAATCTCTCCGGCGTCTCCGACAGCGTGCTGGACTCCATCGCGCGGGCCCTCGAGCTGGACCGCGCTGAGCACGACCATCTCTATGACCTCGCGCGGGCAGCCAACATGTCCGGCCGAAAACGTTCGGCGGCCCCGGTTCCGTCACGGGTGCGACCGGAACTGCAGTACCTCCTGGACACCATCAGCGGGGCGCCTGCGTTCATCGGTAACAACAGGATGGATATCGTGGCGGCCAACACCCTTGGTTACGCCCTGTACTCCGACATGTATAAGAGCACTGCCAGGCCGGCGAACCACTCCCGGTTCATCTTTTTGGACCCCCGTTCCCATGCTTTCTACACCGACTGGGAACGGGCGGCGAACGCCAACGTGGCCATACTGCGGCGTGAAGCGGGCCGCAATCCGCACGACAAGGGCATTGCCGAGCTTATTGGAGAGCTGTCCATGCGCAGCGACGAATTCCGCACGCGCTGGGCTGCACACAACGTCCGCAGCCACTACGCCGGCACCAAGTTCTTCCAGCACCCGGTGGCGGGACTCCTCGAACTGAACTACCAGGTCCTCGGCCTGGAAGAAGATCCGGGGCACTCCCTGACGGTGTACCCGGCCACTCCGGGCAGCCCCTCCGACGAGGCCCTCAAGCTCCTCGCATCCTGGGCCGTGACGGAAAACATTGTTGGTTTGGCCCTGGCAGGAGCACGGAACTAGCATCGGGCCCTCCGCTTGCCCCGGACCCGTTACCCCTGGGACAACGGCACTTCCAGGATCCGGTCATCCCCGGCCCGGGGGTCACCCCGGCCATCCGTGTTGTTGGTCAGGAACCACAGCTGCCCGCCCGGGGCCACCGTAACGTCACGGATCCGGCCGTACTCGCGGCCGAAGTGTTCTGTGGCGGTGGAGGGGTCGGAAACGGGAACGGACCGCAGGACCTGGCCGCGGAGGTTGGCGATGAAGAGGGTCCCGCCTGCATGGGCCATGCCGCTGGGACTTGCGGCGGTGGGCTGCCATTGCTGCACCGGATCAACAAAGCCTTCCCGTCCCGCAATTCCTTCGACCGTGGGCCAGCCGTAGTTGGCACCCGGTCGAATGATGTTCAGTTCGTCCCACGTGTTCTGGCCGAACTCCGTGGCGAACATGGTTCCGTCGTCCGCCCACGCTATGCCCTGCGGATTCCGGTGCCCGTAGCTATAGACGAGGGAGCCTGGAAAGGGGTTGTCGGCGGGTACGTCACCGTCCGGAGTCATCCGCAGGATTTTCCCGGCCAGCGAGTCCCGGTCCTGGGCGCTGTTCCGCTGGCTCGCGTCGCCGGCGGTGACGTACAGCATGCCGTCAGGGCCAAAGGCGATCCGGCCGCCATCATGGATGCTCGCCGACGGCAGGCGATCGAGGAGGGTCTCAGCCTGGCCCAGCGACAATGAGCCTGGTTCGCCGGTGACGGCGAAGCGCTGGACCCGGTTGCCGTCCGACCCCGTGGAATAGACGAACAGGCTGCCCTCACGGCCCACGGCAAGGCCCAGCAGGCCCGATTCTCCCCTGGCAGCCACTCCCTCAACGGTTCCGATGGGCCGCGCCGATCCGTCCGGTGCAAGCTCGAGGATGCGCCCGCTGTTCCGCTCGCTGACCAGTGGCGTGCCGTCCCGGAAGACCACCGACCACGGAGCGTCAAGGTCCGTGGCCACCGGCTGCGGCGTGCCGCCGATGCGGGCCGCTGCCGCCGGAGCGGGTGCACTTGCCGGTGCAGAGGACGCCGGAGCAGAAGATGCCGGTTCGGGGGAAGCGCTGGAGGTGGGCGTGGGAGGCGGCGGGGCGGCAGTGCAGCCTGCCAGCAGGACGGCGGTTCCAATGGCTGCCGCAGCGACTAACCCGTGGCGCATGTGCTTCTCCCATCCATCACATTTCCCCTTCCAGTCACATTAACCCGAGTTGCGGATCGTGGCGCTGCGTTGCCACGGCAGATCAGGCTGGATGCACCCGGCTGGTGAGGTAGAGGCGGTGGGCGGTGATGACCAGTGCCAGCCAGGCCGCTCCGAGCGCCCAGGCGCCCAGGACATCGGTGAGCCAGTGGTGCCCGAGGTAGACACGGCTCAGCCCCATGGTGACCGCGAAGATACCTGCTGCCACGCCAGTGAGGACGCGTGCGCGGGCGGACTTGAGGCGGAGGATGATCAGGTACGCCACGATTCCGGCGATCACCACCGAGTTCAATGAGTGGCCGCTGGGGAATGACGCCGAGTATTCGTACGGCGGCACCGCGTCGGCAAGGTCCGGCCTGGTCCGGCCCACCAGCTCCTTGCCGGCGATGGTCATCAGAAGGGACCCCAGCCCGGCAACCAGCATCAGGATGACAGGTGTCACGGACCGCCGCTTCACTGCCAGTCCAATCATGATGGCCAGTGCCAGCACGGGCATGCCCACCGTCCCGCCGACGTCCGTGTAGCCGGTGATGACGGCGTCCAGGGTCGGGGACCGCAGTGTTTTGGCACTGTCCAGGACCGGATGATCCAGTCCCGCGACGCCGTCGGCCTCGACTACGGATTCATACACCTCAGCGAACACGGCGGCCAGCGCAACGGCCAGGGCCACACCGGCGGCAAGTATGAGGACCAATGCCGCATGCGAACCCAAAAGTGCGCTGATCCGCTGAACCGTGGAGGCCAGGAGCCGGCCGGGTTTGGTATCCCACCGGGTGAGGTCCTGTCCGCCCACAAAGCGGTCCTGCTGAACTTCGCCGCTCACCCCGGCTTCCGGCAGATCCTTCGCTGCAACCATGTTTCCTGAGCCCTCCTGCCGCTTACCCGAATTTAGTAAGCAAGCTTATCTTGCTTGGAGGGCTTATCTATTGCTGGGTTGCCAACTGGTTCAAGCAGTAGTTCTTGAACCAGTGCCGGATGCCCTGCGGCAGCTTCGGGTAGGTCAGGGCCAGGACGTGCATGGTGCGGTGGAAGCGGCGCTCGTGGCGGTCGCTCCAGGGCAGTCCAAAGTCCTGGCGCAGCTGGTGCGGAAGGAGCCCGGCCGTGAGGAACCTGGCGGCCGGCATGCCCGCGCGGTGCCAGCGAGCCGCGCGCTCCGGGTAGAGGAGGCCGCGGCCCACCCGCACGGCGTTTTCATCGGCGCGCAGTGTGCGGATGCGCTCATCCCAGTAGCGGCGGAACGCTGCCCGGTCCTCTGGCCACATCCGCTCCGGAAGCTGCAGGGCCGTGCCGATTTTTGCGTAGTCACGGTACATCGCATCGGCGGATTCGTCGTCAAGCGGTCCGTAGATTTTCTCGATGATGGTGTGGGCAGTGTCGTAAAGCGTCGCCGTCACCCACAGCTGCAGCTCGGCGTTGTAGGCGTTGTAGCCCGGGGAATCTTCATCAGCCGCCCGGCGCACAGGAACGTGGGCCCGGTTCACCCGGCGGCGGACCTCTTTGAGCTGGTCGTCCGTGCCGTACACAACTGCGTAGACGTACGTGAGTGTGCCCGTCAGCCTGTCGATGGGACGGTCCGTGAAGCTGCTGTGCTCGGCAACGCCCCTGCCCACCGCAGGGTCAGCGAGCTGCAGCAGGATGGCACGGCCTGCTCCGGCCAGCAGGATGCCCTCTGCGCCCAAATCCGTCACTCCACGCGCCATCCCAACAGGCTACCGGAGGGGCGGACACTGGACGACGGTGCTGAGGCCGAACCTCAAGTCCTGCCGTAGGGTCTTCAGCCTCAAGTTCTCTAGACTGGCCAGGGAAACGTAAGCCGCAACAAGGGACGAAGGAGCAAAGATGAGCGGAGTAGTCGTTGTAGGAGTGGACGGCAGCGAGTCGGCCAGGAAGGCGGCGGAGGCTGCCCGGGACCTGGCAGCCTCGCTGGGTGCGTCGCTTCATGTGGTGACCGCTTTCGAGACGGAGAACGCCGAGACCTTCGGCAGCGGCTCGGACACGGTCAGGGTCTCGAACGCCGACAGCGCCGAACACGTCGCGAAGGCCCTGGGCAATTCAGCGCAAGGGCTGGAAATCACGCACTCCGCTGCCCGGGGCAAACCGGCTGATGCCCTGATCAAGGAAGCCATCCGCCTCGACGCGCGGGTGATCGTGGTGGGCAACCGCAGAATGCGCGGCATTGGCCGGCTCCTCGGCAGCGTCGCCAACAGCGTGGCGCACAACGCCCCCTGCGATGTTTACATCGCCAACACCTACGAGGACTAGCAGCTTATCCAAGCGAGGACGGGCGACGGCGGGTTTCCACCCGCCGTCGCCCGCTTCCGTTTTCCAGCAAGTCAAGTGCGGGCCACCTGGATCACCGGTATGACTTCGAAAAGCCATGCGCCCAACACGGCCAGCGCACTAATCCAGGTTGTTCCCTACCGTTTCAGGCCCGCACAGCCCGCAAAATTGGCTAGCTCGAGACGTCCTTTTCGATTTCCTCGGCGAGCTCGTCCACGGCTTCGGGCCGAAGCTCGATGCCGGCCTCATCGAACCGCTCCTCGAGCACATGGCTTACGTCGTCCTGGACGTGGCCCAGGCGGATCTCGTCTTTGACCTCTTCTGCGATGCTTTCCGCAGTTTCCACGCCATCAACCTCCTCCACGCTGTCATCGTCATCAAAAGGGGCACCGGCGGTATCAGCGAAGTCAGTCATACCTCATCGTTGCCGGTTACCGGCGGGCGGTCAATGTGCCGACCGCTTAAGGCAAGGCGGACGACGGCGGAACGTCCGCCGTCGACAGCTTCCTTCGTGGCGGCGTCCCGCCGTCGTCCGCCTTCCTTTGTGCCGGGGTCCCCCGTCCGCGTCGCCTCAGGGCGCGAAGGACAGCGACTGCGCAACGGTGACCGTAATCAGGACAAGGAAGGTGGCACCTACCGCCCACGCTTCCAGCCGCAGGCGCCGTCTGCTTCGAGCCTGTGGCGCCTTATGCCGCGACTTCCACTTGTACATAGTCCTCCTCGAGGAACATCCGGGGTTCCTGTCAGCCGTCATTGCCAGCCAGATGATCAAGCCGGATGGGTTTTTCCATCATTTCTTCACCCCGTCAACGTCACTCCCTATGACGGACGGACGCTTTAGTGTCCATGTCCTGCCCCAGCTCCGACCGGAAGCCAGGGGGCAGGGAGTCAAGGCTGTTGAAGCTGTAAAGGTGGATCCCGGCGATGTTGCCGGGCTGGGTTGCCAGGCCGGCAATCAGGCTGTCCGGCGAGTAGCGGTCGCCGCTCAGGAGTTTGCGGGCCAGCGGACCCTTGCGACTGAGGAACTTCAGGGAACTTCCGACGCCGATTTGCGTGGACAGTGCCACGAGCCTGGTCCGCGGGACGGAGCCGGCCACGCCCGCCCAGACGGGCAGGTGGACGCCTTCGCGGCGCAGCAGCGCCGCGAAGTCATGGAATTTTTCTGCGGCGAAGCACATCTGGGTGACGACATGGGAGGCCAGGTGCTGCTTCGCCAAAAGGCCGTCCAGCAGGTCCACCGGGCTGATTGACGGGTGGCCTTCCGGGTAGCCGGCAACACCCGCCCGCATCATCCCGCTGCTGTACTGTGCGATGTCCTCGAGCACCGGAAGGGCCGAGTCATAAATCCCGGCGGGCTGTTTCCGGTCTCCCCCGATAACGAAGACTTCGCGGATGCCGGCCGCGTCGCAGCCGCGGACAATCTCGGTCAGTTTGGCACGGGTGCGGATGCCGCGGGCGGCGAGGTGCGGGATGACCTTGAAGCCGGCATCGGAAAGCTCCACGGCGGTGCGCATGGTGCGCTCGATGCCATGGTGCGGCAGGCAGGTCACGCTGAGCGGGGTGGTCCTGGGCACCAGGGCCCGGACCCGCTCGATGATTCCCTGGGCAGGGATGATTTCGATTCTGACGGGGAACGTCATTGGTCCTCTTTCAACATCAGGGCGCCGGGCGGCAGGTTGGGCTGCCTGCGGGGGCACTTAGGCTGTGGCGGCCAGGAGTGAGCTGGCTTCCTGGCGGGTGGTGCCGGAGGACTCGATGTGGGCCAGTTCGGCGGGGATTTCCCAGCCTTTCTTCCGCATCGCGGTGGCCCAGAGCCGGCCGGCCCGGTAGGAGGACCGGACCAGGGGTCCGGACATGACGCCGAGGAAGCCGATCTCGGTGGCCTCGTCCTGGAGGTCCACGAATTCCTGCGGCTTGACCCAGCGGTCCACCGGCAGGTGCCGCTCACTCGGGCGCAGGTACTGGGTGATGGTGATCAGGTCACAGCCGGCCTGGTGCAGGTTCCGGAGGGCTTCGGAGATTTCCTCGCGGGTTTCACCCATGCCCAGGATCAGGTTGGACTTGGTCACCATGCCCAGGTTCCGGCCCTGCGTGATCACATCAAGGGACCGCTCGTAGCGGAACGCGGGCCGGATCCGCTTGAAAATCCGCGGCACGGTCTCGACGTTGTGCGCGAACACCTCCGGCCGGGAATCGCAGATCGCGGCGATGTGCTCGGGTTTGCCCGAGAAGTCCGGGATCAGCAGTTCAACGCCGGTGCCGGGGTTCAGCTCGTGGATCTTGCGGACCGTTTCGGCGTACAGCCACACGCCCTCGTCCTCGAGGTCATCGCGGGCCACACCGGTGACGGTGGCGTAGCGCAGCTGCATCGACTGCACCGACCGGGCGACCTTGGTGGGTTCAAACCGGTCCACCGGGGACGGTTTGCCGGTATCGATCTGGCAGAAATCACACCGCCGCGTGCACTCGGACCCGCCGATCAGGAACGTGGCTTCCTTGTCCTCCCAGCACTCAAAGATGTTGGGGCAGCCGGCCTCTTCGCACACCGTGTGCAGGCCTTCCTTCTTCACCAGGTTCTTCAGGCCCACGAACTCCGGGCCCATCTGGACCTTGGCCTTGATCCACTCCGGCTTCCGCTCCACCGGGACAGCCGAGTTGCGCTGCTCGATCCGCAGCATCTTCCGGCCTTCAGGTGCCAATGTCATTGTTCTTCTTTCTTCAGCATTCCACCACGTTGACGGCGAGTCCGCCCATGGCCGTTTCCTTGTATTTGGAGCTCATGTCCTTGCCGGTCTCGCGCATGGTCACAATGACCTCATCCAGGGACACCCGGTGGGAGCCGTCACCCCAGAGCGCCATCTTCGCCGCGTTGATCGCCTTCGCGGCGGCGATCGCGTTCCGTTCAATGCAGGGCACCTGCACCAGCCCGCCAATCGGATCACACGTCAGGCCCAGGTTGTGCTCCATCGCGATCTCGGCCGCGTTCTCCACCTGCGCCGGGGTACCACCCATCACCTCAGCCAGGCCCGCCGCGGCCATCGACGACGCCGAACCCACCTCCCCCTGGCACCCCACCTCAGCCCCCGAGATCGAGGCCTGCTCCTTGTACAGCACCCCGACAGCACCGGCGGCCAGCAGGAACTTCACCACCACATCCTCACGGTCCTCCTGGCTGGCGTTCTCCATCCCCGGCGCAAAATGCAGCGCGTAGTACAGCACCGCCGGGATGATCCCCGCCGCACCGTTCGTAGGCGCGGTGACCACCCGGCCGCCGGAGGCGTTCTCCTCATTCACGGCCAGGGCAATCAAGTTCACCCACTCCTGCCAGTACTTCGGGTCATGGAACTCCCCCTCCTGGACCTCACCGTCCTGGCCCTCCGCGGCCGGGCGGGCGCTTTCCTTCCGCAGCCGGTCATACCAGTCAGGGGCCCGGCGGCGGACCTTCAACCCCCCGGGCAGCACACCCTCACGCTTCAGGGACGTCGCCACGCAGCCCTCCATCACCGAGTAAATATGCAACAGACCCGCCCGGATCTCCTCCTCCGAACGGCTGTCCTCCTCGTTCACCCGCATCACATCACTGATGCCCAGGCCGGTCTCCCGGCAATGCTCCAGCAGCTCCGCAGCGGTCCGGAACGGCAACGGCAGCTCCTTCTTGGACTCCTCCAGCTCCTGCCGGGCCGCGTCCTCCTCACCCTCCCGGACAATGAAACCGCCGCCCACCGAAAAGAACGTCGCCGTATGCAGGATCTGTTCCTCCGCATCAAAAATGGTGAACGTCATTCCGTTGGTATGCCGCGGCAACACGGTCAGCGGCCGCAGCACCATGTCCTTCACTCCATACGGCAGGGCCACCGCACCAGCCAACTGCAGCATCCCCGTCTCTGCAATGGCCGCCAGCCGCTCCTCCACCTCATCGGGCAGGATCAGCTCCGGATGGAACCCCTCCAGCCCCAGCAGGATCGCCGTCATCGTCCCATGCCCATGGCCCGTCGCTGCGAGCGACCCGTACAGGTCAACCCGCAACGACGCCACCTCCGCCAGCTTGCCGAGGCCCTTGAGCTCCTCCGCGAACACGGCGGCAGCCCGCATCGGCCCCACGGTGTGCGAGCTGGAGGGGCCAATACCGATGGAAAAGAGATCAAAAACGCCAACAGCCATGTGCTTGGTTCCTAATTAAAAGACGCAGGTCGGTGTGGGTTAGGCGAGGTTGGTGATGCCTGGGTACAGCGGGTGTGCGGCGGCAAGGGCCTCCACACGTGCGCGCAACCCCGAAAGGTCCGTGCCGGCGTCGGCCGTCAAAGCCTCGGCGATGATGTCCGCAACCTCGCTGAAGGCAGCTTCGCCGAAGCCCCGGGTGGCAAGGGCGGGGGTGCCGATGCGAAGGCCGGAGGTGACCATGGGCGGGCGCGGGTCGAACGGGACCGCGTTGCGGTTGACGGTGATGTCGATGGCCGCGAGGCGGTCCTCGGCCTGCTGGCCGTCAAGCTCGCAGTTGCGCAGGTCCACCAGGACCAGGTGCACATCGGTGCCGCCGGAAACCACGCTGATGCCCTTGGCGGTGACGTCCGGCTGGACCAGGCGCTCGGCCAGGATCCGGGCGCCGGCCAGGACGCGTTCCTGCCGTTCCTTGAACTCGGCGGACGCGGCGATCTTGAATGCTACGGCCTTGCCGGCGATGACGTGTTCCAGCGGGCCGCCCTGCTGGCCCGGGAACACAGCCGAGTTGATCTTCTTGGCGATGTCGGCGTCGTTGCTCAGGATGATGCCGCCGCGCGGGCCTGCCAGGGTTTTGTGCGTGGTGGACGTGGTGACGTGCGCGTGCGGCACCGGTGAGGGGTGCAGTCCCGCGGCCACAAGCCCGGCGAAGTGGGCCATGTCCACCATCAGGTAGGCGCCTACGGAGTCGGCGATGCGGCGGAATTCGGCGAAGTCCAGCTGCCGGGCGTAGGCGGACCAGCCGGCCACGATCAGCGCGGGCTTGTGCTCCTGGGCCAGGCGCTCCACCTCGGCCATGTCAACGGTGTGGGTGTCCTCGCGGACGCCGTAGGGCACCACGTTGTAGAGCTTGCCGGAGAAGTTGATCTTCATGCCGTGCGTGAGGTGTCCGCCGTGGGCCAGGTTCAGGCCCATGATGGTGTCGCCCGGCTTGATCAGCGCGTGCATTACCGAGGCGTTGGCCTGCGCGCCAGAGTGCGGCTGCACGTTGGCGAACTCAGCGCCGAACAATGCCTTGATCCTGTCGATGGCGAGCTGTTCAATAACGTCCACGTGCTCGCAGCCGCCGTAGTAGCGCTTGCCTGGGTAGCCTTCGGCGTACTTATTGGTCAGCACCGAACCCTGCGCCTGCATGACGGCGACGGCGGTGTGGTTCTCCGACGCGATCATCTCCAGGCCGTCACGCTGGCGGGTCAGTTCGTCGTCGATCTTCGCTGCGATCTCTGGATCCAGGGCGGACAGGTCCGCGTCCAGGGACGGGGAGACCACCTGCTCGAAAGCTGCCGTGGCCGTCATGCCCGCGCCGCTCACAGCTCGCCGCCGTTTGCTGCAGCGTACTCTTCAGCGGACAGCAGCGGACCCTCTTCGGTCACGGCTACCTTGAAGAGCCAGCCGGCGCCGTACGGATCGTTGTTGATCAGGGCGGGGTCGGAAACCACTTCGTCGTTGGTCTCCACCACCTCGCCGGTGACAGGCGCATAAAGGTCCGAGACGGACTTGGTGGATTCAACCTCGCCGCAGGTCTCCCCCGCGGTCACCGTGGAGCCCACCTCGGGCAGGTCCACGTAGACGATGTCGCCCAGCGCTTCGGCTGCGACGGCCGAAATACCAATGTTGGCAGGGCCGGATCCGTCAGCAGCAACCCACTCGTGCTCGGCGGAGTACTTCAGTTCAGCAACAACTTTTGCCATGTGTGTTTCCTTAGGTAGGTGTGTCAAGTGAGAGAGCGTCAGGCCAAAAGGCGCATCAAGTGAGTGAGCGTTGGGACAGAACGCGCATCAAGTGAGAGAGCGTCGCTACTGCTGGCGCTTGTAGAACGGGAGCGGCACTACCTCGAACGGCTCCGGCTTGCCGCGGAGGTCAATCTCCAGGGCGGTGCCGGGGTTGGAGTGTTCGACGTCGACGTAGGCCAGGGCGATGGGGTACCCCAAAGTGGGGCTTGGCTGGCCGGAGGTCACCTCGCCCACGACGTTGCCGTCCTTGAGGACCGGGTAGTGGCTGCGGCCGGCGCGGCGGCCCAAACCTTTGAGCCCCACGAGCCTGCGGCCGGACGTGGAACCGGCGCCCAGTGCCTTGAGTTCGGCCAGCACGGCCCTGCCGATGAAGTCCGATTCCTTGGCCAGCGAAACAACGGGGCCCAGGCCGGCGGCGTAGGGGTTGCCCTCGCGGGAGAGTTCGTTGCCGTATAGCGGCATGCCGGCTTCCAGGCGGAGCGAATCACGGCAGGCCAGGCCAGCGGGGATCAGGCCGTGCCCGGCGCCGACCTCCAGCAGGGCGTTCCACAGTCCGGGCGCGTCCTCGTTGGGGATATAGATTTCGAAGCCGTCCTCGCCGGTGTAGCCGGTGCGGGCCAGCAGCAGCTCCTGGACAGTACCGTTGACCGCGATGCCTACCTCAACCGCCGCGTAGTACTTCAGTTCGGTCACCAGCGGGTGCTGCTCGGCCGGAACCAGTGCCAGCAAAATGGCCGCCGCGTTCGGCCCCTGCACAGCGACCAGCGAAGTCGCAGCACTGGCGTCCTCGACGGTGACATCAAAGTTCGCAGCCCGCTCGGCCAGGGCAGCGGCCACTGCTTTGGCGTTGCCCGCGTTGGGAACCACGAGATACTTTGCTGTTCCGTCCGCAGCGGCGGGAAGGCGGTACGTGATGAGGTCATCGATGATGCCGCCGTTTTCCTGGCAAATCAGCGTGTACTTGGCCTTGCCCACTGCCACGGCGGACAACTTGCCAACCAGGGCGTAGTCGAGGAAAGCTCCCGCGTCGGGGCCGGTGACCCAGACCTCGCCCATGTGGGAGAGGTCGAACAGGCCGGCGGCGTTGCGCACGGCGTGGTGCTCAGCCAGTTCGGAGCTGTACTTCAGGGGCATCTGCCAGCCACCGAAATCGGTGAAGGAGGCCCCGGCAATCTTGTGCTGCTCGTACAGCGCGGTGTAGTTCTCGGTCATCACAAATTCCTTAGTTCTCAAACTCTGAAAGTGGCGGGCAGGAGCAGACCAGGTTGCGGTCTCCTGCTGCGCCGTCGATGCGGCCCACCGGCGGGAAGTACTTGTCCTGCCGGAGCGAGGCCAGGGGGAATGCAGCCTGCTCACGCGGGTAGGTCCGGTTCCATTCGGAGGAGACGACGGCGGCTGCCGTGTGGGGTGCGTTGCGCAGCGGGGACTTCTCCACAGTGAAGTCACCGGCAGCCACCTGGTCGATTTCCCTGCGGATGGTGATCATGGCTTCGATGAACCGGTCGATCTCCGCGAGGTCCTCGGACTCGGTGGGCTCCACCATGAGGGTGCCTGCCACGGGGAAGGACAGCGTGGGGGCGTGGAAGCCGAAGTCGATGAGCCGCTTGGCCACGTCCTCGGCGGTGACGCCGGTCTTGGCCGTGAGCTCGCGCAGGTCCAGGATGCACTCGTGGGCCACCAGCCCGCTGGTACCCGTGTAGAGGACGGGGAAGTGCTCGTCCAGCCGGGCCGCCACGTAGTTGGCGGCGAGCAGCGCGGACTTGGTTGCCTCGGTGAGGCCCTGGCCGCCCATCAGCTTCACGTAGGCCCAGGAGATCGGGAGCACGCCGGCGGAGCCGAAGCGCGAAGCGGAGATTGCGACGCCGTGTCCCTCCTCGTGCGCTGCCTTGTTCGCGTCACCCGGCATGAACGGCGCCAGGTGCGCCTTGGCAGCGACCGGGCCGACGCCGGGGCCGCCGCCGCCGTGCGGGATGCAGAAGGTCTTGTGCAGGTTCAGGTGGGAGACGTCGCCCCCGAACTTGCCCGGCTGTGCGAGGCCAACCAGAGCGTTCAGGTTTGCACCGTCAACGTACACCTGGCCGCCGGCGGCGTGGACGGCGTCGCAAACTTCGCGAACATCGGAATCGTACACGCCGTGGGTGGACGGGTAGGTGATCATGATGGCCGAGAGGACGTCCCTGTGGGCCTCAATCTTGGCTTCCAGGTCGGCGTGGTCGATGGTGCCGTCGGCTGCGGTGGCCACCACAACCACCTTCATGCCGGCGAGGACGGCGGACGCGGCGTTGGTGCCGTGGGCGGACGCCGGGATCAGGCAGACATTGCGCTGGGCCTCGCCGCGGGAGTGGTGGTAGCCGCGGATCGCCAGCAAGCCCGCGAGCTCACCCTGGGAGCCGGCGTTCGGCTGGATGGACACCTGGTCGTACCCGGTGATCTCCGCAAGATCCGCTTCAAGCCCGGAAATCAGCTCACGCCAGCCCTCGGTCTGGGAATCCGGAGCGAACGGGTGGATGGAGGCGAACTCCGGCCAGGAGATAGCTTCCATCTCGGCCGTGGCGTTCAGCTTCATGGTGCAGGAGCCCAGCGGGATCATGGTGCGGTCCAGTGCCAGGTCCCGGTCCGAAAGACGGCGGATGTAACGCAACAGCTGTGTTTCGGAGCGGTGGGTGTTGAACACCGGGTGCTGCAGGTAGGTGGAGGTGCGCAGCACCGGTTCGGGCAGTTCGAACCCGGACGCCTCCACAACCGGACCGGCGCCAAAGGCGACAACAACCGCGGAGAGGACCTCCGGCGTCGTGGTTTCATCGACTGACACGCCAACTGTGTCCGCATCGATGAGGCGCAGGTTGATGCCGCGGGCTTCGGCGGCAGTGATCACTTTGGCGGCCTTGCCGGGCACGCGGACGGTGACGGTGTCGAAGAAGGTGTCGGACACCAGTTCGCGGCCGGCAATCTTCAGCGTGGTGGCCAGGGCGCGGGCGTTGTTGTGGACGGTTTCGGCGATGGCCTTCAGGCCGTCGGGGCCGTGGTAGACGGCGTAGAACGACGAAACGATAGCCAGAAGCGCCTGCGCGGTGCAGATGTTGGAGGTGGCCTTCTCGCGGCGGATGTGCTGCTCGCGGGTCTGAAGGGCCAGGCGGTAGGCGGGGACACCGGCGTCGTCCTTGGACACACCGACAATGCGGCCCGGAAGGGTGCGCTCCATGCCCTGGCGGACGGCCATGTAGGCGGCGTGCGGGCCGCCGAAGAACAGCGGGACACCCAGGCGCTGGGTGGAGCCGACGGCGATGTCCGCGCCCTGCTCGCCCGGCGGGGTGATGAGGGTGAGGGCCAGGAGGTCGGCGGCGACGGTGACCAGCGCGCCGCGGTCTTTCGCCTCGGCGATGACGGCGGACTGGTCCCAGACGCGGCCGGAGACGCCGGGCTGCTGGAGGACCAGGCCGTTGATGTCGCCGTCGGGCAGGCCGTCCGCGAGATCGGCGATTTCCACTTCGAACCCGAGGGCCTCCGCGCGGCCCAGCACAATGGCGATGGTCTGCGGGAGGAGGTCGGCGTCCAGGACGGTCTTGCCGTCCTTGGCCGTCTTGGACTTGTTGGCCCTACGCATCAGGAGGACTGCTTCGGCCACGGCGGTGGCTTCGTCGAGGAGGGAGGCGTTGGCCACCGGGAGTGCGGTGAGGTCCTGGACCATGGTCTGGAAGTTCAGCAGCGCCTCGAGCCGGCCCTGGGAGATCTCGGGCTGGTACGGCGTGTAGGCGGTGTACCAGGCGGGTGCTTCGAGGATGTTGCGGCGGATCACCGGCGGGGTCACGGTGTCGTAGTAGCCCTGGCCGATCATCTGCACGGCCATCTTGTTCTTGCCCGCAAGCTTGCGGAGCTCGGCGAGGACCTGGACTTCGCTCAGGGCGCTTTCGAGGGTGAGCGGCGTGTCCTGGCGGATGGAATCGGGGACCGCACTGTCAACGAGGCCATCAACGCTGTCGTAGCCAACGGCCTTGAGCATGGTGTCGATGTCGGACTGGCGGCGCGCGCCGATATGGCGGTCTGCGAAGGTGGTAGGGGACGAATGAACCGTCATGAGAGGAACTCCATAATTCAGGTGGCGCCTAAGCTCCACGTTGATTCGGGTTCCTCCCCGCTCTGTATCGGACCTGAGAGTTTTGCGTTGCCCTGCGTTTTGCAGAGCGCCACTTGCACCGTCGGTGAGCCCGGTTGCCCGGACTGCTTTCCAGAGTTGCCTTGCCGCGGCGGTACGTGGGCCTGAGAGATTCCTGGGGAGGATTTGCTCCTACGGCGCCTGCAGAACGTACCGGCAGGACTCTCCCGCCGCAGATCATCAGCACATGTCACTGTTCGGTGACACGGCTCACACGTTACCGTGTTAGGGCGCGGGATGCAAAATTACCGTCCGATGGTTCGGGAATTCTGCCCCTTACCCGGCCGCCCATCGCAAGTGGACGACGGCGGGATGTCCCACGCCGTCGACAGTCACGGCGGGATGTGCCCGCCGTCGACAGTCGCGGCGTGCAGTCCCTCAGCCTTCTTCCGGCGCGGTGGCTACAGCCGGCGCCTGCGCGTCGGCTGCCAGGGCTTTGCGCCGGCGGTAAATCTGGATGCCCATGGCTGCGGGGATCACAGCCAGAGCGGTGGCGCGCATCCAGGGCCGGTCCAACACGTGACCGGTTAATGCGTCCAGGGAGAAGGGGCCGGAACCACCGATAGTGAACGCCACTGCCGCCAAACCCAGGACCGCCGGGTACTCCAGGCCGCCCTCAGTGGCAAAAAAGCCGTTCGGCGCGTGAACGCTTGCAGCCACACCCATCGTGGTTGCAGCGGCGGCGCCGGCGGCAGGGGTAGCCAGGCCCAGGGCCAAGGCAACACCTGCTCCAGCTTCACCTACACCGGCGAGGATTGCGCTGGGTTTTGCGGGACGGAAACCCATGGCGTGCATGCCCTTGCTGGTACCTTCGAGCCCTCCCCCGCCGAACCACCCAAAGAGTTTTTGGGATCCGTGGGCAATAAGAACACCTCCAAGCGCAACCCTGAAAAGGCTTTGCGCCGCGGCTGCTGCCTCAGGACTGGTTGTTACGTGGCTCATCAGACTCCTCCTTGGGTTGGCTGTGCCGGTGCTGTACCTTGCCATTTTGACGTAGAAAGCCACCACTGCACCCCTTCAATTTCCTGCGAAGAAGTTCCTGCTCCTTGGAGTGCGTTCTTCTGCCGAGCACGTAACCCGCGCAGAAGGCCAGGACAAGCAGCCCGACGACGGCGAGCGCCAGGCTGATCTACGTTCCCCCTGACGAAGTGCGTGCCGCATGGGGCAGGATGGGTGCCAAGGGAGGCGTTATGGATTTTGATGTCCTGGTAGTCGGAGCCGGACCGGCGGGCATGGCTGCCGCAACACGGGCAGCGGAGCTGGGTGCACGTACCGCCGTTGTTGAGCGTGCCCGGCTGGGCGGCACCTGCGTGAACTCAGGTTGCGTGCCCACGCGGGTGCTGGCGAAGACTGCGCGGTTGTACAGGGAAGTGCGCACCGCCCGGGACTACGGAATTGTGGTCCACGAGCCTGCGGTGGACTGGCCGCAGCTGGTCCGGCGGGTGCAATCGACCGTGGACCGCGTACTTGACGCCAAAGCGTACAACGAGGCCATGCGGCAACTGGACATCACGTTCCTTCAAGGGGATGCAGCGTTCAGCGAGCCGCAGGAAATGTTGATCGGCGGGCGCCCGGTTACCGCTGCTTCGGTCATCCTGTGTGTGGGCGGAAGTGCCCGGAGGCTGCCCATCCCGGGCGCGGAGCACGCCGTGCTGCCTCACGAAGTCTTGGACCTTCCTGAACTTCCCAGCTCCGTCGCAATTATCGGCGGCGGCCACACCGGTGCGCAGCTGGCCACGATCTTCGATGCCCTTGGATCGCACGTTACCCTTCTGGACCTCGCACCGCGCATCCTCACCACCGAGGACGATGACGTCTCCATGGCGGTCACGGAAGGCTTCCGTTCCCGCGGCGTGCACGTGGATGTCGGCATCCGCGGTGTGGATGGCATTGAGAAGCACGACGGCGGAGGCCTGGAAATCCGCTGGCAGGGCGGGGACGGCGCGCAGTCGGCACAGGTGGGTGCGGTAATTATGGCTGCCGGCTGGCCAGCGAATATTGACGGTCTTGGCCTGGAGGCGGCAGGCGTCGCCGCTGGGAGGGGAGCTATCCCGGTGGACAACTACCTTCGCTCCAACGTCCCGCACATTTTTGTTGCCGGAGACGCGAACGGGACGTCCATGCTGGTGCAGGCCGCTGTCTTCGAGGGTGAGACTGCCGCAGAGAATGCCGTCCTGGGAGCGCACCGGACCACGCCGCACCACCTGCTGCCGGAGGGCGGGTTCACCGACCCGGACTACGCCGGAGTGGGCCTCACCGAGGCGAAGGCCCGGGAACGCGACGCGGAGTGCGCCGTCGTCGTCGTTCCCTATGCGTCGGTGGAACGTCCCATCATCGATGACCGGGAGCAGGGATTTCTGAAACTGGTCACGGACCGGCACCGGGAGCTGATACTCGGCGCACACGCGGTTGGCGAGAACGCAGTGGAGGTCATCCAGGCAGTTGCGTCCGCAATGGCCGCCGGCACAGACGTGGCCACCCTTGCACGCGTGAAGTTTGCCTACCCGACGTACAGCTCAATAATCGGTCGCGCGGCACGGCAGGTGGTGCGGGGAGCAACGAAAGAGTCCTGGTGAGCGGACTGAATCCGTCGTAGTTTTCCACGGACTCTTACCTCGCCTTTAGGGTATTCCGGGCAAAATACGTGGAACAACCGCACCATCATCATTGTTGTTAAAGGCAATGATGACTCTTCAGGAATCGGACCTGACCACACTTTCTCCCACCCGTTTATGGGTTCCCAAACACGTGCTGATCACGAGGGCCGCAGCAGACCTGCCCCACACAGCTGAAATCCTTCGGCGCTGCGAGCGTGCCGGTGTTGACGACATTCGGTTCCTGCCCGCGAACGCCTTAACAGGCCTGCGCGGCGCCAGTGAGCGCGAAACGTACGCGTCCGCCAAGAACACGCTTGCGGTGGTCGTGGCCCCGCCCAGCGTCCTCAAGCCACAGCCAATCCCGCCGAGCGCTGACTGGCGCATCGACCTCGCCAAGGGTTGCCCCGCCCACTGCCAGTACTGTTACCTGGCCGGATCCCTGCAGGGTCCTCCCGTGACACGCGTGTACGCGAACATTGACGATGTGCTGGGCGGAATACGCACCCACGCCGGCAGAGGCTCTGTCACCCGCGGGACCCTGGACCGTGGCCATGAGGGCACGACGTTCGAGTTGTCCTGCTACACCGATCCCCTGGGCATCGAGAGCGTGACCGGGTCGCTCGCTGCCGCAATTTCCCGCGTGGGGGCGGGGGAATTCGGCGACGACGTGCAGTTGCGGTTTACGACGAAGTTCGACGATATCGGTGAGTTGGTAACCCTCAATCATGGGCGCAGGACGCGGATCCGGTTTTCGGTCAACGCCGCAGACGTAGCGGGCCGGTTTGAAGGAGGCACTGCGCGGATGCCCGCC
Organism: Arthrobacter sp. sptzw42; assembly: GCF_059089685.1. Lineage (NCBI taxonomy): Bacteria > Bacillati > Actinomycetota > Actinomycetes > Micrococcales > Micrococcaceae > Arthrobacter > Arthrobacter sp. sptzw42. The sequence continues at coordinate 325,414 of NZ_JBNHEX010000003.1, read as the reverse complement.
CGGCTTGCCGCTCTCCGAGCTGTGGCAGCGACGGGTTACCGGGTAGGCCTGACAATTGCCCCTGTTATGCCCGTACCTGGCTGGCGGGAGCAGTATGGCGCGCTGCTGGACAGCGTCGCCGATGCTGTCGCCGGCATCAATGACCTCGATCTGACCGCCGAGATCATCACGCACCGCTTCACTCCGGCGAGCAAGGAAGTGCTGCTGGGCTGGTATCCGGGAACCAAGCTTGAGATGGACGAGGAATCGCGGAGCCAGAAGCGATCCAAGTTTGGCGGCGTCAAGTACGTGTACCCGAAGCAGACCATGACGGAGATGCGCGGGTGGTTCACAGAGGAGCTGGAGCGGCGGCTGCCGGCCGCCCGGCTCCTCTACTGGACATGACCCGTCACAACGTTGCTGCTTCTTCCTCGGCAAGCCTGATCAGGCGAAGTTCGTCCTCCACGGCGCGGGACGGCCAATAGTCCTTCGCCAGCTCGCTTGCCCGGATCCTGTCTGCCTCGGGGAAGAGCTTGCCGAGCAACCCGGACGCCTGAAGCAGGGCGATCAGCACGATGGTCCGGGCGTCGGGCCCCTTGGCAACGGGCTTGGCATTCGGCACTTTGGACCCTGCCTCCGCCGACCCTGCGGCCCCGGCCTCGGCTGCCTCGGCACTCGGGGCCCCGGCCTCCGCTGCTGTGTCCGGCACCTCCAGGCTGGACGGCGGACCGCTGAGCGCAGCCCGGATCTTCTCCAGGAGCGCCGCCTCCGGGGCATGGTCCTTCTCCGGGTACCGCGCGGCCCGGAACCTGCCCAGGTGCTTTTCACCGGCATGCTCCACGATGCCCAGTGACACCAGCGCCTCGTACACACGCAGCACTTCGGCGCGGCTCTCCAGCACGCCCACCCACCACTTGGGAGTGTGGGGCCGGGACTTGCCGCGGATCAGTTCCAGCTCGTGCTCGAACTCGGTTGCCGGGGTGGCGCCGGTGGCCCTGACCCGCTTTCCCTGGAGCTCGATCGCGCCGAGCAGGTCCAGTTCAGCCAATATTGCCCCCGCCACCGTGGTCCTGAGCGCGAACAGCGGCACTTCAGGTTTGCCGTTTGAGTCGTTTGTGGCCAGAAGCAGGAACGCCTGGGGAAGGCTAAGTTCCACTGTTTTAGGAGTTTCAGCATCCATAGGATCATGGTGGCGCAGTTGGGCAGCCACCACAATGAGGACTTGAGCGGACGACGGCGGGACGTCCCGCCGTCGTCCGAATCCCTGGCCTACGCGGCCCGGGTGAAAGTCCCCAGTCCGGTCCTGTCGTAGAAGTCCAGGGTGACGCTCTGGGCGGCGCCGCCGCTTCCCACAGTGAAGATTACACCGGCCAGGCCGTTGCCGTTCTCGCCGATGGATTCGAAGCTGAACGTGTCGCCGTCGAAGTGGGTGAGCGGGAAGGTTGTGGGGCTGCCGGCCGGTCCCATCCTCATGGCCAGCTTCCCGCCGTCGTCAAGGACCGCAAGCGGGCCGTAGTAGGAATTGTTGTAAGTGCCTGTGTAGGCACTGTTCGCTTTGGCGGGAGCGGGGTTGGCCGGAACTTTGGTGTAATCCACTTCAGGTTTGTCGGCTTCGTCCTGTTGCTTGAAGATACTTGCGGTGAAGGCCAGCCAGTCCACCGTGGGCGATCCGTGCTGGGCGGTATCGAGGAAACCGGCGGCGATTGCTTCAGGAATGCCCTGCGGGCGGCCGTTGGTCAGGGCCACGATGGCCAGTTGCTCGCCGGGCAGCATGGAGACGGCGGTGGCTGCGCCCAGATTGAAAGCCCCGGAGTGGCCCAGCTGGACGCGGGCCTGGTCGTCGTACGAGACGTTCCAGCCCAGCCCGTAAAAACGGGAGCGGGCGGCCGGAGCAGCCGCGGGGTTGGAGACTGCATGGGGAACACGGGTTGTTTGAAGGGCAGCGGGATCAATGATGGGCCTGCCCTCAAATTGGCCGTCTCCGAGCTGCAGCCGGAGCCATTGCGCCAGGTCCCGCACCGACGAACTTGCTCCGCCCGCGGGAGCCTCGGCGTCGGCATTGCGGCGGTATCTCGCTGCCCATTCCTTGTTTCCGAGCGGCACGTGAAGGATGGCCTTGTCTGTGGCCTTTTCATAGTCCGAGTAACGGTAACTGGTGGCGGACATGCCCAGCTTCCGGAACAGGATCTCCTCGGCCAGATCCTCCCAGGACATGTTCATCGCATCAGCTGCCGCCTGGCCAGCCTCGGTGAAGCCGAAGTTGCTGTAGTTGTAGCTGGACCGGAACGTATCAAGGGGCTCCTGGTTGAGGTGGCTGAGGATGTAGGCCCTGTCGAACCCAAGGTCCTCAAGCAGATCACCCGCGCCCGTTCTCAACCCGCTGCGGTGGGACATCAGATCAGCAAAGGTGGCGTTCCGTGTGACGTAGTCATCTTTGAGCGAGAAGCCCTTGTTGTGCTGGATTACGGGGTCGGTCCAGTTGACAACCTTGCGCCCCACCACCCCTGCCACCACTGTGGACGCCAGGGGCTTGGATACAGAAGCCAACTGGAACACCGTGTCAGGGCTGATTTTTTTGGGCTTTCCGACCTCCCGCACGCCGAAGCCTTTGGAGTACAACACCTCGTCCCGGTACACAACGGCTATTGCCATCCCCGGAAGCCCCGTGCTTTCCATGGCGACGTCGGCCTGTTCGTCGAGCTTGGCCAGCGCGTTGGTGATTGCCTTCAGGTCCAGCAGCGGTTCCACCTGTCCCGGCGGGGCCGGGAGAAGCGCCGGCGACGACGTTGACGCACGCCGTGCAGGTTGGGCGCTGCACGAGGACAAAAGGGGCATTGAGGCAACACTGGCTGCCCCAATTCCGGCCGCTTTGAGCAACGTACGCCGGTTTGGGGAAACGGCACCATTAGTCATATCGAGTCCTTGGTCCTAGGGCGGTAAGCACTTTTCAGTAGGCCCCAGCCTCCCCGACAGGCTTAATAGTGGACCCGGCACTGCGGCCGGGCAATGGATGCAGCGGAAGTTGGGTAGGCCTGAAGCGGCGCAGACAATTCAGGCAGCATGCAGGATTCAGCAGGCATAAGCTGATACCAACAGGTTCCTTCCAGCATCGGGAGGTCATCGTGGACACCGAAACCGCCAGTGTGACCGGGCATGATGTCACCACAATCGTCTGCGTCTGCGGCAACACCGTCAGCCAGGACGGATTGATTCAGGCGAACTCGCAGGGCATACCGTCCATGCCGGGGGCGACACCCCTGTTGTCCCTGCAGAACTGGCGCCCTGGCCGGCGGATGAGGACCTTTACACCTTGTGCCCCAGATGCGGCCGCGTGTACCGCGACGCCGTCATCGAAGAAACAGGGACCGCGCCCGTTGCGTTCCGGGTTGACGTCGCCGCCGGCCCGATGGCAGAAGCCATCCGCGTCCACTGGAACCTCAGCACCTGAACGCTGTCTCCGGCCGTCCTATCTTGCTAGCGAGAGAGTGGTGGGCTTACGACGGCGGGACGCTCCCGCCGTCGTCATGTTTCCTTCGAGGTGGGGCAAGTAGCCGTAGGCGGCATGTCAGGTACTCCACACTCGTGCGCCGGTTGCGGTCTCCTCGTAAGGTCAGGCCTAACCCGGTACCGGGTGGCTTCGGGGACCGCTGATTCTCCTTCCCCGGCAGCGCGAGGAGCATGGGAGGCGGCCAAGCATGTACAAGGTGGATTCAGCCCGCCGATGTGGCCGCCACGACGCGCACAACTCGGGCACAGAGCCGGCCCAGCAATCGTGGGGAGCTGGCTTTGGTGCAAAAAACTACTAAAGCTACGCGCACCTGGTTGGGACTGGCCTTGGTTTCCGCCGTCCTGCTGGGCGGCCTCATCCTCGCCCAGTTCGCCGCCACAACGAGAAGTTTGTATGCCGCTTGCCTGGCCGTTGGACAGGACTTTGACCGGAACTTTCGTCTTCGGCACCCTCACGACGGCCTGCCGGTCTTTCCGCTGCACAACAGGTGCAACGCTGCCTATGACCTCGTTCCCGAATGGGTCAACCCTGCGTTGACTGTGCTGGCAGTGGTGGTGATCATCTCGCTGATTGGTCTGCTCTTCAGCCGTATAAAGGAACCGCTCTAGGTTCCGGGCAGTTGGACGCGGCGCAGGACCAGAAGGAGGCGAACGGCGGCAGGAGATGTGGCGTTGACCGCCGGCGAGGTGGCTGACGGCGTAGGCGTCACCTGGCCCGCGGTAAGTTTGTGGCCATGATTTCCATTGACCGGGACGACCCCGCACGGGGCGACGTCCGCCAGCTCCTGAGCGAGCATCTGGCTGACATGTTCGCCACCTCGCCTGCCGAAAGCGTCCACGCCCTGGACCACTCCGCGCTGACCGCGCCGTCGATCACGTTCTGGACCGCACGTGAAGACAGCGATCTGTTGGGTTGCGGCGCGCTCAAACTGCTGGACTCCCCGCCCGGTGCCGCACAGCACGGCGAGATCAAGTCCATGCGCACTACAGCGACGGCGCGGGGACGGGGCGTCGCCACAAGCATGCTCAGGCACATCCTCGATGACGCCCGGAGCCGGAACTTCGAGCGGGTCTACCTGGAAACCGGCACCGAGGACTACTTTGCTCCCGCGCGGCGCCTGTATTCCCGCCACGGCTTCACCGAGTGCCCGCCCTTCGCCGACTATGCCCTGGACCCCCACAGCGTTTTTATGGAACTGCGACTCTAGGCGGGGGCTCAGATCCGTTGCGCCCAGCCCGCAGCGGCCATCGGTTCACTCGCCGTCGTAGGCTACTGGATAGGCGGGACGCCTAGTGACGGGCCTCGGGCCCCGGAAGGGACATCGAGTGGGCAGTGATCCTGGTACATGGTTCTTGAGTGGCGGTGAGCGGGGGAACGCAGCCACCCACGTGCACGCGGAAGATGCTGGATCGGCGGCCTGGTCAAAGGGCAACCTCGTGCGGCCCCTGGTTCACGGGGCCATCTACTTTGCCCGGCTGCATGAGGAGCTGACGGCTCTGAACGCGGGCGATCGCGTGTGGTTCACCGACTGGCGTGGCGACGGCGACGAGCGGCTGACGCCGGACGGCCCGACGATCGGTAACTTGCTGGCTCAGTTAGCCCGGGCCGGAGTGGAAGTACGCGGCCTGATCTGGAGATCCCACGGAGAGCGCGTCTCGGCGCCGATGAGCTGGCGGTCAAACGAGCTCCTCAGCCGCCAAATCAACGACGCCGGCGGTGAGGTGCTGCTCGACCAGCGCGTGCGGCTCTTCGGCTGCCATCACCAGAAACTGTTCGTTATCCGCCGTCGCGACGACCCTTCCCGGGACGTCGCGTTCGTGGGCGGTATCGACCTCTCCCACGGCCGCCGGGACGATGCCGACCACGCGGGCGACCCCCAGGCGGTGGATATGGACTCCCGCTACGGCAAGCAGCCTCCGTGGCACGATGCTGCCCTTGAACTGCGCGGCCCGGTTGTGGCGGATGTGCTGGAGTTGTTCGCTGAACGGTGGAACGATCCTCATCCCCTGGACCGGCGCACACCGTACCGGATGCTGCTGCAACGCCTTGCTGACATGCCCCGACATCCCGAGCCCCTGCCGGAGACTGCACCGCCACCGCCACCTGCCGGCCCTCACGCAGTGCAACTGCTGCGCACCTACGGCGTGAAGCATCCGCCGTTCCCGTTCGCTCCCGGCGGTGAACGGAGCGTCGCCCGGGCCTACACAAAGGCTTTCGCCCAGGCCCGCTCACTGATTTACATCGAGGACCAGTACCTGTGGTCGGCAGAGGTCGCCGCGGGAATCGCAGCCGCCCTCGAGCAGAACCCCGGACTGAACGTGATCGCCGTGGTGCCCCGTTACCCGGACTCAGACGGTCCGCTTGGCGGTCCGCCCAAGAGGCTCGGGCAGTTGCGTGCCATCGAGACTATAAGCCGCGTCGCGCCCGAGAGGTTCGGCGTGTTCAATCTGGAGAACAAAGCCGGGACTCCGATCTATATCCATGCCAAAATCTGCATTATTGACGACACCTGGTTCACGTGTGGATCCGACAACTTCAACCGTCGATCCTGGACCACGGACAGCGAGCTGACCTGCGCGGTTATGGATACCTCCCCTGTCCAGGGGGAGGCGACCGGCGCGGGCGCTCGTTCTGAGGCTGCCCAACCGTTGGCCCAAAGGCTCCGGCGCCAACTGTGGGCCGAACACCTGGGCCTCGATGAGAACGACCCCCAGCTCGACGACCCTGCGGGCGCGCTGGGCCTGTGGAATGCTGCCGCTGATGCTTTGGATCATTGGCACACAACGGGCCGCCGTTCGCCCCGCCCTTCAGGCCAAGTACGGCACCACGTCACCGAACCCGTGTCGCGGTTTCAGCGTTTCTGGGCCGATCCTGTCAACCGCTTCCTGGTGGATCCGGACGGCCACCCCCGCAAGATGCGCGGGACCACCCAGTTCTAGGAGAGGAGAACGCGCGAGGGATGCTACGAGGCGGCCAAAAGCATCAAGCGGCGAGGCACGCCCCGATTGCCTTTTCCAAAGGGCTGTCAGTAGCGCGCAGAAAGTCACGCGGCAGGCCGTATCGCGGCAGGCGTGGTGGCAGGAGTGGCGGTTCCCGGTCCGGCTGTTCGGCCGGGTAGTACCGGCCGGTGGGTGAAATCCAGCCGGGCGGCTCATCCTTCGTGGCCGGCGTCGGCGTCCACGTGGAGCGGTGTTTGAGGCGGTGGTGTTTTGGGCACGCCTGTCCAAGGTTGCTGACCCCGGTGGTGCCGCCGTGCTGGTACGCGGTGAGATGGTCAAAGTCATTGTCCAGGCTGTGGTTGCTGCAGCCCGGGAAGGTACATCTGCCGTCCCGCATCTTGAGCCACCGCTTGATCGCTTCCGGGAGCCGGTAGTTGGTGTGCCCGATCTCCAGCGGCGCTCCGTCGCGGGGATCGACCAAAACCCGGTAAAACGAGCCGGCACCGTCGGCAAGAAGCCGGCGAGCCATCGACGGCGGGACCGGGCCAAGCCCATCGACGTCAGCGGGTTCGTCAGTGAGGCCCAGGAGGGAGAAGACCGGGACAGTAACGAGCACTTCAGCTTTAGGAGAGGGCACGTCCCCGGCTTTCTGAGTCGCGTTGCCCAGCAGCAGCCCGCCGCCGACGTCGGCGCGCAACTGTGCAAGGTCTCGTGTTTCGTGTGGGCCTTGAAGGCCGCGGGCGATGGCGGTGGTCCTGTTCCAGATGGCGCAGGCTGTGTCCCCCGGGAGGTAGAGCGAGATCCAGGCCATGCCATCCCGGTCCGGGCTGTACTCCATCCGCCGGTCCAGGAGCTTTTCCGCATGGCGTTTCTCAAGGGACTCGGGGTGGTGGCGTTCGCGCCACGCCCGGACCTTCCGCCGGAACCGGGCAGGCACCAACTCTCCCGGTGCGGCACCCCGGGCCGATGCGTCCGGACCGAAGAAGTGCGCTTCCAAAGCAGCGGCTGCTGCGGGGGTTAGGCCGGTTGTTTCCTCCACCACGATGCGGGCGTGCTGCCAGTTGATGCTGCCGGTTTGCAGCGCCTCTAGTGCCGACGGAAGCGACGTGGTCAGCGCATGGGCTTCTCCCAGGAGGGCGGAAGCGGCGCGTCCGCCAATGGTCAGTACGCCGGCGACTTCCGCCACCAGGCTCATCTCCTGCGCCGACGTCTCATACGCGCTGGCGGGCGGGCCCTCAAGCACGGTTGCAACCTCCGCGTAGGCGGCCACCAGCCTCACTTTCGCAGCGGCCGTCGCGGCCTCAACCCGTGCCAGTACCTCCAACCCCGCCAAGCACGCTTCGGACAACTCCTGGACCGGATCAGTATCAGCATCGAGAAAACGTCCTTCCGCTGCAGCCAAAGGACAGGCAACAACACCGGCAAGCTCATCCACCAGCCCGGCCACCGACGCTACGGCAGCCGCCACCGCGGCCCTGCCTCCCGCATCGATAACCACACCTGCTTCCATACACAAAGCATCGCAGGGGGGTCTGACAATTCGGGACCTACGACGGCAGGACCCTCCCGCCGTCGTACGTCTCGATCTGAAGGTGCAAGCGACGGGCAACAGCGCGGTCCGCTAACGTCATACAACGAGACAGCCTCGGGATCAGGACAAGCAACGCCCTACCCTTGACTGGTGACTTTGACTAGGATCCGCACCGCCGCCGCGACCTCCCTCGCCGCCGCTGGTCTCCTCTTTTCCCTTGCCGCCTGTTCCGCTCCGGCCACCCAGCCAGCGGCCTCTGAACCCGCCGCCCCAACCACCTCAGCGAGCGCCACGTCATCGGCCGCCGCCGACGCCCCGTGCGACGGCGTGAAGGTCATCGTCGATTCGGGCGCCTTGGACCAGGCCGCTGCCGATAGCTCCACTTGCGTTCCCGTAACCGAGCCGACAGTGGCAACCGACTTGCTCGCCAAGGCCAACGTGAAGACCGAGGGTACTGCCAAATACCCCACTGAACTGGTGTGCCGGGTGAACGGCGTGCCCGCCGCGGACTTCGACATCGAACACAAGGGCGGCAAGTACCGGGAAGAATGCAAAGATGCGCCCGCCGCCTTCGCCTACTGGGCACTCTGGGTCAAGCCGGCCGACGGTGAGTGGGCCTACGCCCAGGAAGGCCACTCCACCCTGAAGGTAAGCCCGGGAGAGAGCCTGGAACTGCTGTTCACGGTCGACGGCGAACCGGCCACCCCCGCAGCATGACCTTCCGACCCGCGCCGTTACGGGCAGGGGCGGCCCTCGCCGTCATTTTCGTAGCGGCGCGGGTCATCTACCGGGTCCTCTTTAACGGAACCGGCATCGGCAGCCCCGTCCTGCTCAACCTGCCGCAGGTGCCACTGCCGGCCCCGTACGCCCATGTGGTCCTCCTCGGCCCGGTCACCGCACCCGGCCTGTGGGCGGCAGTCCTGTCCGCCCTGCCGATCGCCGGGATGATCCTCGCCTTCGGCATGCTCAACGCCTGCGTGGACGTGACCCGCGTCTTCATGCGCCTGGCACGCGGCGGGCCCGTGCAGGGCATCGCCCGGATTCTGGTGGTGGCCTGGGCGGCGCTCCCCGCACTTTCCGACGCCGTAACCTCCGTGCGCCTGGCCTTCCGGTTGCGGGGTGAACGCTTCGGAGCCCGTGCCCTGGTGCCCGTACTCGAGCGCACTCTCGAGCACGCTGGCCGGGTTGCCGCAGCCCTCGAGCTGCGCGGCTTCGGGAGCCGGGCCTTACACAAAGCCGGGGACGACGACGGCGGCCCGCTTCTGGTGCGCGACGCCCAGTTCCGCATCGGTGACGCACGGGTGGCCGTCGACGAATTCACCCCGTCGAGCGGATCCATCAACGTCATCACCGGACCGACCGGTTCCGGCAAATCCACCATCCTCCGGGGCATCTCCGGCCTCCTTCCCCACGCTGACGGCGGCGACAACTCCGGCACGGTACGTGTCGCCGGAACGGACCGTGCCGCCACTCCCCCGCGCGATACGGCCGGCCTCGTCGGCGTCGTCCTGCAGAATCCCCGCGCCGCCTTCGCCACCACCCGGGTCCGGGACGAGATTTCCCTCGCCCTGGAGCTGCGCGGCGTGCCGTCCGCCGCGGCCAAAGCCCGTGTGCTGGACGTGGCCGAAAGTATCGGGGTGTCGGCGCTGCTGGACCGGAATCTCAGCACCCTCTCGGCAGGCGAAGCAACGCTCGTGGCCATCGCCGCCGCGGTGGTGGAGCACCCGCCCCTGCTCCTGGTGGACGAGCCCCTGGCCGACCTCGACACTTCAGCGCGCGGGCGTGTCATCACCGTGCTTCACGCGCTCGCCCGCGATGCAGGTGTCTGCATCATCGCGGCCGAGCACCGGGCGGAAGCGCTCGTACCCGTTGCCGATTCCTGGTGGACCATCGAGGACGGCGCCCTGGTCCCGGGTGTTGCACCAGCCACGTCCTCGCGGGCTGCCCAAATCCTTCTGTCGCCATTCGAGCCACCGCAGAACGAGCCCGTGCTGACGGCGACAAACCTCGCGGTACACCGGAAGGGCAAGCCGCTGGTGCGCGACGCCTCCCTCACCCTGCACCGCGGTGAAGTGGTCGCCCTCGTGGGGCCGAACGGTGCCGGAAAGTCGTCCCTGCTTGTCGCCCTCGCCCTCGGTGAAGGCACCGGCGCAGTAACAACTGTCGACGGCGGCACGGACGACGGCGGCCGGGTCGCCCTGGTGCCGGACGCCTCGGATGACCTCTTCACCAGGGACACGGTCGCGGGAGAGCTCCGCGCAGCCGACCGGCGCCAGGCACGCGCTGAGCGCCAGGCAGAACGAAAAGGCGCGCATCGTCGTCGCCCTGGCAGCGACGGGAGATCTCCGATGCCGGCGGCGTCACGCCTCGCCCGGTTGCGCGGGGACGTAACGATTCCGGTTGGGCACGAGCATCCCCGGGACCTCTCCGCCGGCGAGCGCAGGATCCTGGCCATCGCACTGCAGACCATGGACGATCCGCAGGTGCTCCTGATCGATGAGCCCACCCGCGGCCTCGATCAGGAGGCGCGCACAGCAGTAGCGGGTGCGCTGCGGGCGGCAGCGGACGCCGGTGCCGCGGTCCTGATCGCTACCCACGACCTCGACTTTGCACACGGTCTCGGCGCCCGGATCCTCCCTATGCGCGACGGCGTGGCGCCTTCACCGGTGCCGGCAAACGCTCCCGAACCGGTCCTTCCCACTTTCCAGCCTGCAGGCGCGGGACTGAAGACCAAGGCCATCGAGGAACAAGCAGTCTCCCACACCCCACAAAGGCAGCACCGCATTCAGATGCCACGCGCCGTCGAACTCGCAGTCTTAGCCGCCGCAAACCTGCTGGCCCTCGCCGCCTTCTGCTGGCCCTTGCTCGCAACAGCCCTCCCCCAGGACGCCGCCGCGGCGCTCCCCTACGCGGCCCTGGCGATGGCGCCGCTCGCCGTCGTCGCCATCATGGTGTCCCTCGACGGCTCGGTACGATCCGCGCACATGGTGGCGCTGCTCGGCGTCCTGGCAGCAGTCGGTTCCGCGGTGCGGGTAGCGAGTACCGGCGTCGGGGGCGTGGAGGCGGTTTTTATCCTGCTGATCCTGGCGGGCCGGGCGTTCGGTGCCCGGTTCGGCCTGCTCCTCGGCGCCGCCACCATTGCCGTCTCCAGTGCCTTGTGGGGCGGCGTCGGGCCCTGGACGCCGTTCCAGATCTTCGCCTGCGCATGGGTAGGCGCAGGGGCCGGCCTGCTCCCCCGACGTGTGCGCGGAAAGGCGGAACTGTGGATGCTGTGCGGCTACGGCGTCGTAGCGTCCTACCTGTTCGGCCTGATGACCAACCTGTGGTTCTGGCCCTTTGCCGTCGGTGCCGGCACCGGCATCTCCTACCAGCCCGGCGCCCCGCTCAGCACCAACCTGAGCAGCTTCCTGCTGTACTCGATGGTGACGTCGACGGCGGGCTGGGACACCCTACGTGCCATCACCACCATCATTGGTATCGCCGTGATCGGCAGGGCCGTGTTGGCCGCGTTCCGGCGGGTGAAGCCGGTCTCCTGTCTGGGCGGAAACGCCGGCGGAGGCACTGCGCACAATGAGTCCGTGCAGGTCAGGGACCGGCAACAACTGAGGGCCTGAGAATCCTGCCTTGATCAATGGCCGTCCGCCGCGAAGCAATCATGCAGCAAATCTGCACGGTGATTTACAAAATTTTGCGCTTTTATTGCAGCTGTTGTGACCCTAGTCTCATCAAAGCTGTCCCGTGCGCGTAAAGGGTGCTTCGGTGGCCTAAAACCTGGGGAGGTATGGCCATCGAAGCACCGCTTTCGGGCTATGGGGCAGTGCCTGCAATTTTGCCGGACCAGTGCAAGGCCATCCGATCGGAAGGCTTTGCACCCCACAACCAACAGGAGTGTCCATGTCAGGAAACAGAGCCGTCGCCTACAAAGAACCCGGTGTCGTCGAAATCATCAACACCGAATACCCGACGTTGGAACTCAAGGATGGCCCCGGCGTTAACCCGGCCAATGTGGGCCGAAAAGTACCCCACGGCGCGATCCTGCGCACAGTGACCACCAACATCTGCGGCTCGGACCAGCACATGGTGCGGGGCCGGACCACAGCTCCCAAGGACCTCGTCCTCGGCCACGAGATCACCGGTGAAGTGGTGGAAGTCGGTCCGGACGTGGAGTTCATCAAGGTGGGAGACATCGTCTCCGTACCTTTCAACATCTCCTGCGGCCGTTGCCGGAACTGCAAGGAGCGCAAGACCGGGATCTGCCTGAACGTGAACCCGGACCGCCCGGGCAGCGCCTACGGTTACGTGGACATGGGCGGCTGGGTGGGCGGCCAGGCGGAATACGTGCTGGTCCCCTACGCTGACTGGAACCTGCTCAAGTTCCCGGACCGCGACCAGGCCCTGGAAAAGATCATGGACCTCACCATGCTTTCCGATATCTTCCCCACCGGCTTCCACGGCGCGGTCACTGCCGGAGTGGGCGTCGGATCCACCGTTTACATTGCCGGTGCCGGCCCGGTGGGCCTCGCAGCCGCCGTGGGCGCGCAGCTGCTCGGTGCCGCCGTCGTGATTGTCGCTGACATGAACGAAGACCGGCTGGCCCAGGCCCGCTCCTTCGGCTGCGAAACGGTGAACGTCTCCAACGGCGATCCGAAGGACCAAATCGAGCAGATCCTGGGCGTCCCCGAAGTGGATTGCGGCGTGGACGCCGTAGGGTTCGAAGCCCGGGGACACGGCAAGGACGCCTCACATGAAGCCCCGGCCACCGTACTGAACTCACTGATGGACATCACCGCCGCTGGCGGGGCCCTGGGCATTCCCGGACTCTACGTCACGGGCGACCCCGGTGGAATCGACGACGCCGCCAAGCACGGCTCCCTGTCGCTGTCCTTGGGTACCGGGTGGGCGAAGTCCCTGTCCTTCACCACCGGCCAGTGCCCTGTCATGTCGTACAACCGCCAGCTGATGATGGCCATCCTGCACGACAAGGTCCAGATCGCGAAGGCAGTAAACGCCACAGCCATCCCGCTGGAGGAAGCACCCCGCGGCTACGCCGAATTCGACGCCGGCTCGGCAACGAAATTCGTGCTGAACCCGAACGGATACGTCAAGGCGTAGAACCGCAGCAGAAGGGGCCGGGGACAGCGAAGTGAGCACCACCTAGTGCAAACCTCGCCGTCCCCGGCCCCACCGCTTTAACTCACACCTTGAAGTACTTCGCCTCCGGGTGGTGGAACACGAACGCGTCGGTGGACTGCTCGGGGTGCAACATCAGCTCATCGCTAAGGATCACGCCCATCCGCTCGGGCTTCAGCAGCTCCGTCACCTTGCGGCGGTCCTCCATGTCCGGGCACGCGGGGTAGCCGAGCGAGAACCGGGCACCGCGGTAGTCAAGCTTGAAATACCCTGCCGTGTCCTTCGGCTCCTCGGCGGCGAAGCCCAGCTCCTTGCGGATACGGGCATGCCAGAACTCGGCCAGCGCCTCGGTGAGCTGCATGACCAGGCCGTTGAGCTCGTAGTAGTCGCGGTACTGGTTGGCGGCGAACATCTTCGACGTAAACTCTTCGATCTTCGAACCGGCGGTGACCAGCTGGACCGGCAGCACGTCGATCTGCCCGGACTCGCGGGACTTCACGAAGTCGGCCAGGCACAGGTGCCGGTCGCGGCGCTGGCGCGGGAAGTCGAAGCGGAGCCGGTCGGTGCCGATCGGGCCGCCTGAACCACCGTCCGGGGCGAGAAGACCAGCGGTGCCGAGGACGCCGTCGCGATCCTCCCCGTGGTGCAGCACCACCACCTGCTCCCCCTCGGAGACAACCGGGAAGTAGCCGTAGGCGACGGAGGCGTCCAGCATGCCCTCGGCGAGGATGCGGTCCAGCCAGTAGCGCAGGCGCGGCCGGCCCTCGCGTTCCACCAGTTCCTCGTAGGAGGCGCCGTCCTCGCCGCGGCCGGGCTTGAGCCCCCACTGGCCCATGAAGGTGGCGCGCTCGTCGAGGAACGCGGAGTAGTCGTGGAGCGAGACGCCGCGCACGATGCGGGTGCCCCAGAACGGCGGGGCGGGCACGGGGTTGTCGGTGGCGACGTCGGACCGGCCCGGCATGGCTTCCGGCTCGGTCACGGTGAACTTGGCCCCGCCTTTGTGGATGCGCTTCTTCAGCGGCGGTAGGCCGACGTCGTCCGGGGACGCGCCGCGGGCAACCTTCACCAGCGGCTCCATGAGGGCGAGGCCCTCGAAGGCGTCCTTGGCGTACCGGACCACGCCGTCGAACTGCTCGGCCAGGTCCTGCTCCACGTAGGCGCGGGTAAGGGCGGCGCCGCCAAGGATCACGGGCCACTTCTTCGCCAAGCCGCGGGACTGCAGCTCGGCGAGGTTTTCCTTCATCACCACGGTGGACTTCACCAGCAGCCCGGACATGCCGATCACGTCGGCGTTGTGTTCCTCGGCCGCGGCCATGATCTCGGCGATGCCCTGCTTGATGCCGATGTTGACTACCTTGTAGCCGTTGTTGGTGAGGATGATGTCCACCAGGTTCTTGCCGATATCGTGCACGTCGCCGCGCACGGTGGCGATCACCATCGTGCCCTTGCCGGAGGAGTCCGATTTCTCCATGTGCGGCTCGAGCAGGGCGACGGCGTTCTTCATCACCTCGGCGGACTGCAGCACGAACGGCAGCTGCATCTCACCGGCGCCGAAGCGTTCGCCCACCACCTTCATGCCCTCGAGCAGGTGGTCGTTGATGATGCCGAGCGGGGTCAGGCCCTCGCTGCGGGCCAGGTCCAGGTCCGCCTCGAGGCCCTTGCCTTCACCGTCGATGATGCGCCGCTCAAGGCGCGCGCCCGTGGGCAGCGCGGCGAGTTCGGCAGCGCGCTGGTCCTTGAGCGCTGCGGTGTCGACGCCGGCGAACATGTCGAGCATGATGGCGAGGGGATCGTAGGTGGTGTTGCCGTCGGCGTCGTATTCGCGGCGGTCCCAGACCAGGTCCAGGGCCACCTTGCGCTGGTCTTCCGGGATCGAGGCGAGCGGGACGATCTTGGCGGCGTCGATGATGCCGCTGGTCAGGCCCGCTTCGGTGGCCTCGTGGAGGAAGACGGAGTTCAGGACGATGCGCGCGGCCGGGTTCAGGCCGAAGGAGACGTTGGAGACACCCAGGGTGGTGTTGATGCCGGGGTACTTGGCGGTGATCTGGCGGATGGCTTCGATGGTTTCGATGCCGTCCCGGCGGGTTTCTTCCTGGCCGGTGGCGACGGGGAAGGTCAGGGCGTCCACGATGATGTCCTCGACGCGCACGCCCCATTCGCCCACCAGGGCATCGACGAGGCGGGAGGCAATGGCCACCTTGCCGTCGCTGGTGCGGGCCTGGCCCTGTTCGTCGATGGTCAGGGCGATGACGGCGGTGCCGTGTTCCTTGACCAGCGGCATGATGCGGGCGAAGCGGCTGTTGGGGCCGTCGCCGTCCTCGTAGTTGACGGAGTTGACCACCGGGCGGCCGCCGATGAGTTCCAGGCCGGCCTGCAGGACGGGAGGTTCGGTGGAGTCGATGACCAGCGGGAGGGTGGAGGCTGACGCGAAACGGGAGACGATCTCCTTAACGTCCGCGACGCCGTCGCGCCCCACGTAGTCCACGCAAACGTCCAGAAGGTGCGCGCCGACGCGGATCTGCTCGCGGGCGATGTCCACGCAGTCGTCCCACCGCTCTTCGAGCATCGCCTGGCGGAAGGCCTTGGAGCCGTTGGCGTTGGTGCGCTCACCGATGGCGAGGTACGCGGATTCCTGGTCGAAGTTCACGTGCTGATAGAGGGAGGCGATGCCGGCTTCGCGCTCGGTGGGGACGCGGGCGGGCTGCGTCTTGTCGCTGCCGGCCTTCGTCGCCTGGGCGCGGAAGGGCGCAAGGCGTTCGACGACGGCGGCCATGTGCTCCGGCGTCGTACCGCAGCAGCCGCCCACCAGGCCCAGGCCGAATTCGCGGACGAACTGCTCGTGCGCGGTGGCGAGCTCGGTGGGTGAGAGCGGGTAGTGCGCGCCGTTGGCGCCGAGGACGGGCAGGCCGGCGTTGGGCATGCAGGCGATGGCGACGGAGGACTGCTTGGAGAGGTGGCGGAGGTGCTCGCTCATCTCGTCCGGGCCGGTGGCGCAGTTCAGGCCGATGGCGTCGACGCCGAGCGGTTCGAGGGCTGTGAGTGCGGCGCCGATTTCGGAACCCATGAGCATGGTGCCGGTGGTCTCGACGGTGACTTCGACGAAGATGGGGAGCCGGACGCCGCGGGAAACGATGGCCTGCTTGCAGCCGTTGACCGCGGCCTTGGTCTGCAGGAGGTCCTGGCTGGTTTCGATGAGGAACGCGTCGGCGCCGCCGTCGATGAGGCCCTCGGCCTGCAGGGCGAAGGTCCGCTTGAGGTAGTCGTAGCTGGTGTGCCCGAGGCTGGGGAGCTTGGTGCCGGGGCCCATGGAGCCGAGGACCCAGCGCATCCGGCCGTCTGTTTTCTCTGCAGCTTCCGCGCGTTCGCGGGCGATCTTTGCACCCTTGCGGGCGAGTTCCTCGATGCGGTCGTCGATGCCGTAGTCGGAGAGGTTGGACCAGTTGGCGCCGAAGGTGTTGGTCTCCACGGCGTCGATGCCGGTGGCGAAGTAGGCGTCGTGGATGTCCGCGATGACGTCCGGGCGGGTGTCGTTGAGGATCTCGTTGCAGCCTTCCAGTCCCTGGAAGTCTGTTTCGAGGGTGAGGTCCCGGCCCTGCAGCATGGTGCCCATGGCGCCGTCGGCGATGACCACGCTGTGGTTCACGGCGTCCAGGAGTTCCTGGGCGCGGGCAGGGCGGGGCACGGATTCGATGTCAAGCGCAAACCGGGGCATCAAACAAGGCTACGCGTGGGGGCTGGAACGTTGCGCTGTGTGTCTATGTACTACGACGGAGGTTGGTCTTTCTGGGACGTGCAGTGTCACCGATGGGTGACACTCAGAAGGAATACCGGTTCTTAGAGGACGACGGGAGTTTAGCTCGCGCCATGAACGACAAGGGGACCCAAGGCCTATCGATTTAAGGCATCCGCGACGGAGTGCTGGCGGCCGCTGCTAGTAGCGAAGGGCTGGCGGTCCCATAGCTCACCTGCCGCGGCCTAATGAAGAGAAGCTGGATCCCGGGACGGCGATACGTTTTTGCCGCCCCGGGCCTCCTGAACGCAGTAGATTAACCGAGAATCCAGGGCTTGCTCTTTGCCAAGGCGCGGGCTGTGGCGGCTTCTTCTGCCACACGCTTCGTGAACGTCGCCAACTTGGAAAAGTCGCGAGTCAGGTCATTTCCGTCTGATGCATCGACCACTACTTTGGCTGCCGTTGTAAATATCGCCTCACTATGGTTCGGGCTCCAGAGAAGTGCGGCAAATGCTGCTGCAGCCTTCTTTTGCGCAGCGCTATTGAACGGCTCCAACCGATTCCCTACCACAAGGTGCCTGACAGCCTGTAATAGATGATAGCGGACGGGCTTCAACTCATTCCTAAGGACACCGCTGCGGAACAGGGCTTCGCTCCGGAAAAGGGCAACAGCTGCAGCGTAATAGCTTTCAAGTTCATGATCGTCGTTGAAAAGGCGTTCACCGAGGACGGAATAGAGTGTCGAGTAATAGCGACTGGCACGGTTTGGTTCATCAAGAAAGACCGACGCAAAGGATTTAACCAATTGAGCTCGAGTTACAACTCGGCTTCTGGGTGTATTCGAAATTGCTCGATACTGTTGCGATCGTCGCTCATAGTAAAGACGTTCCGCTTCAGAATACGTAGCAAAAAAAGCTTCCAGCTTCCTCTGGAACTGAAGAAGGGAGTACAGATCTTCCGTCTTTACTTGGCTTTGGCTATTAGTAGCATCAGTGATTTGGGTCGCAATCGAATCATCCTGAGTGACGATAATCCGTACCGGAATTGTCACATCCGCGAGCGATTCCCTTGCTTCGAACAAAACATTTGACGTCTGGCAGCCATTTACGATTTGAAAATCTTCAAGAGTGAAATCGTCACCCAAGACTGTTGCGGCCTTAGCCACAATCGTAACACCGTTGTTGAGTACACTGAAGCGGTCGCCGCTATTCTCGATAGATGTTCTAATCTTCGCGTTCACAGGGTTATTAGAACCCTGAAAATCACGAACATTATCCTCGAAAATACCCCTCCGGAGATCACCATCCACGTCCCTAATTATTTGAAGGAACTGCGACCCGGGCAGCACTCCGATGTATGATTGTTGAACGCCCTCTATTTTTGGCAGGGTCACTTTGCTTGAGAAGGTGAAATTCACCTCAGTTTTACTGTGCGCGGCCCTGTACATATCCTGAAGCTGATTAGCCCCCACCGGGGTGAATACTACCTTCGAAAACATATTTGTATCTTCTAATCGCTCAACGGATGTGGCGATCTTTTTTTGCAGAAAAGTATCATCGCTCCACCTGCCCGGCGTGACATAGTACAGGTGGCATGTTGG
This sequence comes from Arthrobacter sp. sptzw42, assembly GCF_059089685.1. NCBI lineage: Bacteria > Bacillati > Actinomycetota > Actinomycetes > Micrococcales > Micrococcaceae > Arthrobacter > Arthrobacter sp. sptzw42. The sequence continues at coordinate 306,997 of NZ_JBNHEX010000003.1, read as the reverse complement.
ATTCCGCTTCAGACGCATTCCAAGGCTGAGAAGCTTGGTAGTCAGTTCCTTCGCTTCCCGCAGGCTGCCGTGCACCTCATCGTTTTGGAAGAAGGAACGAACTTCATCGGCGAAGTCGGCCATGCGGGCGCCTTCGAATTTCCCACTGGTCTTGCTTTGGATGAAGTAGAAGTCGACATCAATACTGCTGCCACTCTTAGTCAGCTCATCCAGCTCATCAGGCGAGCTGATTAGAGCTCCATTAGTGACGATGGCTAGAGAATCAATACCAGGGGTACTGTCTTGCCCAACCGCCACATCATCGGTCGATAGGCTCTCATGTAATTTTGGGGCGATCACGGAAAATGCAGCGAAGTGCTCAAACGCTTCATGATTCTTGAGGTGTTGTAACTGCTCTTGCTCTATGAATGAATTCAGGAGAGATTCCGTGATCCGGTCCAAAGTCGCCAATGAGTACCTTTCTATTATTCGGTCCCCGAGGACGGGGCGTAGAACTTTCAGTTATTTTCAAATAGTACCGTCATCACTCTTTTCATCCAATTATCTGTAACAACCGGTTCACCCTGCTTGGGCATCCGAAGCAGGGCGGCAAAATACGTGTAATTAGGGAGGACCTGGGTCCGTAAGTCAGCAAGACTGCTAATCCTGCCTCAAACCTCCGCCACCGGCGCCGCAAACTGCGCCTCGTACAACCGCGCGTAGGCCCCACCGGCAGCAAGTAGTGAAGCGTGCGTCCCCTGCTCAACTATCTGGCCGGCCTCCATCACCAGGATGAGGTCGGCGTCGCGGATGGTGGACAGGCGGTGGGCGATCACAAACGAAGTCCTGTCCGACCGCAAGGCACTCATGGCCTTCTGCACCAGCACCTCGGTCCGGGTGTCCACCGAAGACGTCGCCTCGTCCAGGATCAGCACCGAAGGCCGGGCCAGGAAAGCCCGCGCAATCGTCAGCAGCTGTTTCTCCCCCGCGGACACGTTGCCACCCTCGTCCTCCAGCACCGTGTCATACCCCTCCGGCAGTGACCGCACGAACCGGTCCACATACGTCGCCCGCGCTGCCTCCAGGATTTCGGATTCAGTAGCCGAAGGCCGGCCGTAGCCGATGTTGTCCCGGATTGTCCCGCCGAACAGCCACGTATCCTGCAGCACCATGCCCATCCGCGAGCGCAGCTCCCGCCGCGGCACCGAGGTGACGTCCACGCCGTCGAGCGTTATCCGCCCGGCATCCAGCTCGTAGAACCGCATCATCAGGTTCACCAGCGTGGTCTTGCCTGCCCCGGTGGGCCCCACGATCGCCACCGTCTGCCCCGGCTCCGCTACCAAAGAAAGCCCACTGATCAGCGGCTTGTCCGGCGAATACCGGAATGACACGTCCTCGAATACCAGCCGCCCGCGCCCGAACACCGGCGCAGTAGAGGCAGGTGGCTCAACAGATTCCTCCTCCTCGTCCAGCAGCTCGAACACCCGCTCGGCCGAGGCCACCCCCGACTGCAGCACGTTGGCCATGGACCCCAGCTGCGCCAGCGGCATGGTGAACTGCCGCGAGTACTGGATGAACGCCTGCACGTCACCCAGCTGCATGGCCCCGGAGGCCACCTGTAGGCCGCCCACCACCGCGATCCCCACGTACACCAGGTTCCCGATGAACGTCATGGCCGGCATGATCAGCCCGGAAATGAATTGCGCCCCGAAGCTGGCATCATAGAGTTCCGCGTTCTTCTGCCGGAACCGCTCCCCCACTTCCTGCTGCCGGCCGAACACCTTCACCAGCGCATGCCCGGTGTACGTCTCCTCGATCTGCCCGTTCAGCTCCCCCGTGTGCTTCCACTGCGCCACGAACAGCTTCTGGGAGCGCTTGGCGATCAGCGCCGTGATCCCCAGCGTCAGCGGAATGGTCACCAGCGCGATCAGCGCCAGCGTGGGCGAGAGGATCACCATCATTACCAGCACGCCCAGCACCGTCAGCACGGACGTGACCGCCTGGCTGATGGTCTGCTGCAGGCTCTGCGAGATGTTGTCCACGTCGTTCGTGACCCGGCTCAGCAGCTCACCGCGCTGGATCGAGTCGAAATACCGCAGCGGCAGCCGGTGGATCTTCGCCTCGACCTCCCCGCGCAGCCCGAACACCGTCCGCTGCACCACCCCGTTCAGCACATAAGCCTGCACCCACATGAACGCCGACGACAGCACATACAGCACCAGCGCCCACATCAGCACGCTGCCCAGCGCAGCAAAGTCGATCCCCTGCCCCGGCACCAGGTCCATCGCGGTGAGCATATCCGCGCGCTGCCCCTCGCCGGAGGCCCGCAGCTGCGCGATCACCTGCTCCTTGCTGGCCCCCGGCGGAAGCTCGCGGGAGACGACGCCGGCGAAGATCAGGTTGGTGCCCTCCCCCAGCAGCCGCGGCCCGATCACGGACAGCGCCACGCCGGCCACCGCCGTCACGAACACCAGCAGCAGCCACGCCCACTCCGGCCGCAGCGTCCCCAGCAGCCGCTTGGCCGACGGCCAGAAGTTCATCGCCTTCTCCGCCGGGACGTTCATCCCCGCGAAGGGCCCGCCGCGCCCCGGGCCGCCTGCCGGTCGCGGGATGCGTACGACGGCGGCACTTCCTGGTGCGGAGGCGGGCGCGGCCTTGGTGCCGGTTCCGGGAGAGGTCTGGCGGCTCATACCGTCTCCTCCGCCGCCAGCTGAGACGAGACGATCTCACGGTACGTTTCGGACGTCTCCAGCAGCTCGGCGTGCGTTCCGCGCCCCACGATCCTGCCGCCGTCGAGCACTAGGATCTGGTCCGCGTCCACAATGCTGGACACGCGCTGAGCGATGATCACCAGCGTGGCGCCGGCGGTGCTGCGCTTGAGGGCCTGCCGGAGCCGGGCGTCGGTGCCGGTGTCCAGCGAGGAGAACGAGTCGTCGAAGATGTACAGCTCGGGCCGCTTCACCAGGGCCCGGGCGATGGCCAGCCGCTGCCGCTGGCCGCCGGAGACGTTGGTGCCGCCCTGGCTGATGGGCGCGTCCAGGCCCTCGTCCATCCGCTCCACGAAGTCCCGGGCCTGCGCAATCTCCAGCGCCTCCCACAGCTCGTCCTCGGTGGCGTCCGGCTTGCCGTAGAGCAGGTTGCTGCGGACGGTGCCGCTGAACAGGTAGGGCCGCTGGGGGACCAGGCCGATGTGCCCCCAGAGCAGGTCCGGGTGCAGCTCGCGGACGTCCACGCCGTCGATCCGCACCGAGCCGCTGGTGGCGTCGAACAGCCGGGGCATCAGGTTCACCAAGGTGGTCTTGCCGGAGCCGGTGCTGCCGATGATCGCCGTCGTCCGGCCGGCCCTGGCGGTGAAACTGATCCCGGTGAGGACCGGCTGGTCGGCACCCGGGTAGGCGAATCCGACGTCGCGCATTTCCAGCTCGCCGCGGCGCACCTCGCTGCTCAGGGGATTGGCGGGCGGGCGGACACTGGACTCCGTGGCCAGCACCTCGCCGATGCGGTCCCCGGAAACGGCCGCGCGCGGAATCATCACGGCCATGAACGTGGCCATCATGACCGACATCAGGATCTGGATCAGATAGCTGAGGAACGCGATGAGTGTGCCCACCTGCATGGAGCCGTCGCGGATGCGGAACGAGCCGAACCAAATCACGGCCACGCTGGAGACGTTCAGGACCAGCATCACCACCGGGAACGCGAGCGCCATCAGCCGGCCGGCCCGCAGGGCGGTGTCCGTGACGTCCTCGTTGGCGCGGGCGAAGCGTCCGATCTCGATGTCCTCGCGGACGAAGGCGCGGACCACACGGATGCCGGTGAGCTGCTCGCGGAGGACGCGGTTCACGGTGTCGATCCGCTTCTGCATCGTCCGGAACAGCGGGACCATCCGGACGGTGATCAGGGCCACAGCAACCAGCAGCACCGGGACGGCGACGGCGATCAGCCAGGACAGCTGCACGTCCTGCCGGATGGCCATGATCACGCCGCCGATGCTGAGCATGGGCGCCGTGACCAGCATGGTGGCGGACATCAGCACCAGCTGCTGGACCTGCTGGACGTCGTTGGTGGAGCGGGTGATCAGGCTGGGTGCGCCGAATCTGGTGACTTCCTGCTCGGAGAACTCCCCCACCCTGGTGAAGATGGCGTTCCGGAGGTCCCGGCCCACGCCCATGGCGGCCTTCGCGGCGAAGTAGACGGCGATAATGGCGCAGACGATCTGCAGCAGGGTGATTCCCAGCATCACGGCGCCGAGGCTGAGGATGTACCCGACGTTCCCCTTGGCCACGCCCTCGTCGATGATGTCGGCATTCAGGGTGGGCAGGTACAGGGACGCGATGGACTGCGCCAGCTGGAAAACCACGACGGCGGCCAGCAGCTTCCGGTGCGGGCGGACGTATTCAACAAGCAGCTTCCAAAGCATGGGCGGCTCCCGGTCCTCGGCGCTGGCCCGAAGGCTCATAGGGACGTGATGCGAAGGTCAGTTTACGTCCGGCGGCTGGGAACCGGACTCTTGGGGCGCGCAAAAAAGGAATGCTGGCATAATCTATAAGCGAACCTCATTCGCTTTATCTGATTACCCTCATGTACGCCGCATCCAACGGAGGAAACGCATGGCAACCTCAGGTGCCAAACAAGGCATGATCACCGTGGAGACCTGGCAGGAACCGAAGAATTTGCCGTGGTCTTTCCAGCACATGGAGCAGCTGTTTCCCACCGCCGCTATTAGGGCAAGCGGTTTTCCCCCCAGTGAACTGGCAAAGGAGGCCCGGGATTTCGGTGGCCTTCAGGTGAATCTCCCCGGCGGTGAAGTCACCACCGCGGCCTCGGTCATTGCCACCACCAACACGGATGCCTGGCTGGTCCTCCACGGCAACAAGGTGCTTGCCGAAGAGTACTTCGGCGGCATGGGCCCAGACAGAAGGCACCTGCTGATGTCCGTCAGCAAGTCCATGGTCTCTGCCGTTGCAGGCGCCCTGGTGGCTCAAGGCAAAATTGACACTTCCGAACGGCTGGACCACTACATCCCTGAGCTGGTGGCCAGCGGCTACCGAGGCGCGACCGTCAGGGACGCCCTGGACATGCGCAGCGGAATCAAGTTCTCGGAGGACTATCTGAACCACACCTCCGAGGTGCGGCAGCTGGACAAGGCCGTGGGCTGGGGGCCCCGCCTGCCCGGGGATGCGGCCTCGCTGAAGCAGTTCCTGGTCACGCTGCGGCAGGAACGCGAACACGGCGGTCCTTTTGCGTACCGCAGCTGCGAGACCGATGTACTGGGCTGGCTGTGCGAGGCGGTGAGCGGCCGAAGCTTCGCCGAGCTCGCCTCCGAACTGCTCTGGTCGCCGCTTGGCGCCCGCCATGACGCTCACATCACAACCGATGACGCGGGCACCGGGATGTTCGACGGAGGTATCAGCGCCACGCTCAAAGACATGGCCCGTTTCGGAGCGATGATCCGCGATGGCGGAGTCTCCCTGGGCGGCCAGCGGGTTCTGGAGTCCGATTGGGTTGACGATATTTTCGCCGGCGGACTGGACTCCGGCGAAGCGTTCGCCGCATCGAAGGAATCGGAAACCATGCCCGGAGGGAAGTACCGGAGCCAGTTTTGGTTCCTCTCCGGCGACTGGGAGACGGCGTACTGCCTGGGCATCCATGGACAAATGGTTTATATCAACCGGCGGTCGGGAGTGGTGGGGGTCAAGTTCTCCTCCACAGCCCAGCCCGTTGACGCGGTGGCAGGCCCCGCCGCCGCAGCCATGTTCGAAGCTATCAGCGAAGCCCTCGCCTGACGCGCTGCGCACGAATGGCGGGCGGCCCCGGCCGCCCGCCACCTGGATGCTTGGCTCTCAGGCGGCAGAGCCTGCTCCCGCAACAGCCCCCTGCCTGTCCACCACCACGTCGCCGTCCACCATGGTGAGGACGACGGGGGCGTGCGCAAACTCATCGGGGTCGGTTGTCAACGGATTGCAACCAAAGATGGTCAGATCGGCCCGGGCACCCACGGCCAGCTCGCCGCCCTCCTCGCCTACAGACTGCCAGTACTGGCTGGTGTAGCCCTCCAGTGCAGCACGGGCGGAAAGTGCCTGCTGCGGTTGGACGGGTTCGACGTCGGGCCGGCCTGCGGGCCGCCGGGTCTGGGCGGCGGCAATGATCCCGCGGGGATCGAATGGCGCGATGGGCCAGTCCGAACCGAGGGCAACCACAGCCCCGGCGTCGCGAAGATCGCGCGTCCGCCAGGCAAGGTTGGCGCGCTCCGCACCCAGCCTGCGTGACCAGTTGTCGGTGTGGTCCGCGCGGCTGTACAAAGTGCAGTGCGTGGGCTGCAGGCTGGTAGTGGCACCGGCGTCGACAATCTCTTCCAGGACAGAGTCCGGAATGGATTCGACGTGCTCGATCCGGTGCACCGTCCCGTTCGGAACCAGCGCTCCGATGGCCTGTGCCACGAAAGCAACGGCCTTGTCCCCAATGGCATGCGTCGCAGTGGGGATGCCCTTCTCATGGAAGAACCGCATTGCTGCGGCAAGGTCCTCGGGCTGCCGCCATAGCGGGTCCAGCGACTCGCCATGCGTGTCGGCGTCGAACAGCCATGCGGTGCCGTTGTCGATGGTGCCGTCCATCATGAGCTTGATGCCATGGACATGCCACCGGCGCCCGCTCCGTCCCTGTAACGCCAGCATGGCGTCAAGGTCCTGCTGAGTGGCTCCCGGCATGATCCATGGCGAAACCCGCAGCCGGATGGCGAGCTCACCCCGCTCTTCCAGAGCCTCGAGCAGATCAAGGGAATCGGCATGCGCGAAATCCAGCATCTGCCCCGCCACCAGGCCCGACCCGGCCATGGAGCGCAGGAGCCCGTCCAGCTCCTCGACGCGCTGTTCGAAGGACAGCTCGGGGAGGATAGCGCGGACCAAGTCCATGGCAGCCATTTCGTAAAGCATCCCGTTCGGTTTTCCGCCGGCGTCCACCCCCACGTATCCGGAACTGTCGAGCCGCTCCTGCCCTGTGACGCCGGCGAGCCGGATCCCCGCGTCGGAAACCAACGCCGCGTGTGCGTCGAACAGGGTGATGAATACCAGCTCTTCATCCAGGATTCCCCGGAAAAGGCTGTTGCTGCAGTCGCCATCGCCGAAGACCACAGGATCGAGCCCCCAGGCAAAGAGCCAGTCCTCACCCAGGGTATGGGGCGTTGCCTCGGCATACTCTGCGAGCGCACCACGGACTGCGTCGAGTTCCGTAACCCCACTCAGGTCCAGGCCCTGGGCTACGCTCGCACCCAGTACAGGGTGGATGTGGGCGTCGACCAGCCCCGGCGTGACGGTGGCGTCTCCCACGTCGATCACGCGCCCGGCGCGCGCAACCCAGTCCGGCGCGTCCCAGGAAGGTCCGACTGCGGCGATACACCCCTCCGCGACGGCTACGAATCCGCTCATTTCCTGGAGCTTCTTACCATAAAGGATGCTGGACGAGAGGATGACGACGTCGATGGGATGAGCGGTGTTCAAGACTGGCTCCTGTAGGGGTTGGCTGGATTGCGGCGACCCCAGGGACAACTCAGGAGTCGCGGCCGATGGCCGCCTGCAGTCCGGCCGACAGGACGTCGGCCAGGAATGCGAAGCGGTCCACATGGTTTGTTGCTACGGCTTGCTGGGCAGCGGACAGATGGGGGTACATCGGCCGGTCTTCCTCCGCAATGCTCCAGGCGGATTCCATGGTGAGGGCGTCGAGGCTGGCGCCGATGGCTGCACTGTCCAGCGTCTCGATAGTGGGAACAACAAGGTGTTCCGGCACGCCTGCCCGGATGAATGCCGCTGCAAACCGGTTGTAGAGGACGAGCGCCGCCGGATGCGATACCGGCTGGGCGAGCAGTTGCGGGAGAAGCGCAGGTACCTGGCTGTAGGCAATCCTGAGCGCCTCGAAAATCTGACGGACGGCCCCATCCAGGTCGCCTGCAGGTATTTCCGGAATCCGGACCTTCTCCACCAGGGATCCCCGGGCGAGCTCGATGATTTCCTGGCGACCTGTGACGTGCTTGTAGAACGAAGACTGCCGGACCCCGAGTCGCTCTGCGAGGCGCGGAATCGAGAGTCCTTCTTCCTTCTCGAACATCTCCAGTGCTGCACTGCCGATGGCCTTGCGTGAAAGCCTTGGGCTCAGCGGCCGTCCCATTCGGCTGGTCTTTTCGGGAGTCTGCATGTCCCAAGACTATGCTCAACAATCTGCGTGGCCGATCCGCTGATAAGCGGCCGGATTAATGCGCCGCAACACCACGGCCAGGACCATCCCGGCAACACAGACCAGCGGCGCCGTGACCAGGAGTGCAGTGTTGATGGGGTCGCCGTCCGGCAGCCCGGTGATCAGTTCCGCATTGTCCAGCATCAGGTAGGCAACCACGCACATCACCAGGCTTGCGGCTACTGCGGAAGGAATGACGTACCAGCGCAGCCCGTGGTCCCGGCGGCGTGCGAAGAAGACCACCACCCCGACGCCGGTGAGCGCCTGCAGGAGCAGGATCCCCACCACGCCGGGCGTGTTGGCCCAAATGAGGAACTGCGTGAAGGGGTCAAGGTGGAGGAGGGCCGCGCCCGCCACAAGGGCCAGCGAAAGCAGTGTCTGTTCGAATCCGGCAACGGAGGGTGTGCCGTGGCGCGGGCTGATGCGGCCGGAGCGCTTGGGAAAAATACCTTCGCGGCTTAAGGACAAGGTGTACCGGTTGATGGTGTTGTGGAAAGAGAGCTGGGACGCGAAGATGCTGGTCACGATCAGCACACTCATGAGGTTCACGCACCATTCACCGGCAAAGGTTCCAGCCATGATGTAGGCGGTGTCGCCCGTGTCCAGGTGTCCGGCAGCGAACTCCTGGATGGCCTGCGGTCCGAAGGCCTGGACAATAACCCATACCGAGAATGCGTAGAAGGCGCCAATAAAGGCGATGGAAAAGTAGGTGGCGCGGGGGACGCTCCTGTCCGGGTCACGGGCTTCTTCGCGGTAAAGGGCACCGGACTCGAAACCCATAAAAGCGGAGAAACCGAGGGCCAGGACAGCGGCGAACTGCGGGGAGAAGATGGCGTCAGGGCTGAAAGAATCGAAGCTGAGGCCTTCGGCGCCTCCCTGGGCCAGGACGTAGGCCGCGACGAGGGCAACGATGGCGGTTTCGAGGGTAAGCAGGACGGCGAGGACTTTCGCGCCGACGTCGATCCCCCGCCAGCCCAGGTACCAGACGGCACCGATCGCCACGAGGGCGTAGGCCCACCAGGGAAGTTCAACGCCAGTCAGCGATTTCACCGCCAGATCGGCCTGGATTCCCAACAGTCCGTAGAGCCCGATCTGGATGCCGTTATAGCTCATCCAGGCGGTAAGGCCGGAGCCTAGTCCGACCACCCGTCCCAGGGATTTGGCGATGTAGCCGTAGAAGCCGCTGTAGGACTTTACGTGCCGGGTAAGCGCCATGAAGCCGATGGCGAAGAGGGTCAGGCCCAGGCCGGCAGCTATATAGATCACGGGGGCGCCGACGCCTCCCACCGCAAGTGCGAGCGGGGCGATGCCGACCACGATGGTCAGCGGCGCCGCCGCTGACACCAACATGAACACGATATCGCGGGTTCCGATTGCGTTCTTTTTCAGTCCGGCCATAGGGGCGGAGTTTGCGGAAGGCGTCTTTGCCGCCGCTTGATTAGTGAATGCCATTCACTTATTGTTGACCCGGGTCACATGCTGCGTCAAGAGCGCGGCCGCCCTCCCCAAACACAATGCAGCCGAGACGTCGGCCACCTACCTTCGGTGCAACGGTGCGCCGAAGCAGACACCTTCCCGTAACCCAAGGATTCCCATGAGCAATGTCTCGCAACAGGACCGGGCTGTGCGCAAGCACACCTCGCTCCCCGCAGTTGCTGCATCCAGCCTCGCCGGCACCGCAGTGGAGTGGTACGACTTTTTCCTCTACGGCACGGCAGCTGCCCTGGTTTTCAACAAACTCTTCTTTCCCAGCGCCGATCCCTTTGTCGGTACCATGCTGGCCCTTGGAACCTTCGCCGCAGGGTTCGTGGCCCGCCCCCTGGGAGCGATCGTCCTCGGCCACCTGGGTGACAAGCACGGGCGCAAGTCGACGCTGGTGGCGAGCCTTCTTTTGATGGGCATTGCTACATCACTGATCGCTTTCATCCCGCCCTACGCTGCCATTGGCATCGCCGCTCCACTGATCCTCCTTTTCCTGCGCCTTGTACAGGGTTTCGCGCTCGGCGGCGAATGGGGCGGCGCCGTCCTGCTTGTCTCCGAATACAGTGACCACAGCACCAAGCGCGCGTTCTGGGCTTCGTGGCCGAACGTCGGGCCTCCCCTCGGCAACCTCATGGCGGCCGGCGTCCTCGCTGTCCTGGCGGCGGCCATGCCGCAGGCGGAATTCCTGGCCTGGGGCTGGCGTATCGCTTTCGGGCTCTCGGCGCTGCTCGTCATCATCGGACTGGTTCTGCGGCTGTATGTCCAGGAGACACCCCTCTTCCTGGCGTCGCAGGCAAAGACAGACGCCGACCACGCGAAGCAGGCAAAACTTCCCCTGATGGCCCTGTTCCGCGGCCACTGGAAAGAGATCCTCATCGCCGCCGGAAGCCGGATGGGAGAGAACGCGGGCTTCTACATCTATTCGCTGTTCCTCATCACTTACGTCACGGAGATCCTGAAGCTGGACCGGCAGACCGGCCTCACCGCCGTCATGATCGGCCAAGGCGTAGCAGTCGTCGCGATTCCCCTCCTGGCAATCTTCGCCGACCGCATCGGGCGCAAACCCATGATGGTTGGCGCCTCGGTGGCCACTGCAGTCTGGGGCTTCGCCTTCTTCGCCCTCCTGGACTCACGCCAGCCGGGCCTGATTATCCTGGCGGCTGTGGGCGGACTGCTGATTTTCGCCGCTTACAGCTCAGTCATCGGAGCCTTCTTTTCTGAGCTGTTCCCCACGAAGGTCCGCTACAGCGGAACCTCGGTGGCGTACAACGTGGCCTCGCTGATCGCAGGCTCCCTATCCCCCATTATTGCCCTTGCCCTCTACCAGGCGTTCGGCTCGGGCCAGGCCATCGCGCTCTATCTGGTGGTCATGGGGGTCATCTCCATCGTGGCGGTTTCCTTCGCCAGGGAAACCAGGGACATCAGACTCAGTGAGCTCGACGAGGTGCCCGACACGGTGTCACAACCATGACCGCCACTACTTCCACCTATCAAGGAGCACCCATGGACATTGCACTCGTCCAGCTGTCCAGCCCGGACAACGAAACCCAGGACCAGCGCATTGATCGCGCAGACGCGCTGCTTCGCGAACAGCGCGGAGCGGACCTTATCGTCCTCCCGGAACTCTGGAGCGCCGGGTACTTCCACTTCGGGCAGTACCCGGAACTGTCCGAAACCGTGGACGGGCCAACGGTGGCGATGTGCGCAGCCGTTGCCAAGGACCTCGGCGCCTACGTCCATGTGGGAAGCATCGTGGAACGGATCGGCGGCACATCTCGCGGGACATCTCCCGCATACCGGAACACCTCCGTCCTGGTTGACCCGCAGGGCAACCTCGCCCACCGTTACTCCAAGCTCCACGTCTTCGGCTACAAGTCCCTCGAAGCCGACCTGCTGGCGCCGGGAACCTCGCTGCCTGTGGCGGCAACTCCCTTCGGGCAGATCGCCGGAACCACCTGCTACGACCTGCGTTTCCCGGGACTGTGGTCCGAGCTCAGCGTCCGAGGTGCCGAAATCGTCGTCGTACCCGCCGCTTGGCCGGCGGCCCGCCGGGAGCACTGGAAACTCCTGACGTCAGCACGCGCCGTCGAACACCAGCTCTTTGTCCTGGCCTGCAACTCCGCCGGCACCCAGGAAGGTGTGGAACTTGGCGGCACCAGCCGCGTCGTGGACCCTCTGGGGCGGCTTGTGGCAGAAGCCGGAACCGGCGAAGAAGTCCTCCGCACCAGCATCGACCCCGGCCTTGTCCAGGCCACCCGCAGCGAATTCCCGGTCATCGCCGACCGGCTCGCGGACTACGCGGGCCTTGCCCGCTAACCCGGAAAGAAGACTCATGAAGACCAGCACGGAAACGCTGACGTTCAACGTCGCCGGCACCGGTGGGACGATCGAACTCACAGGGTTCCACGCCGTCGTCGCCGGATACACCGGCCGTGATGCGGCAGCCGTCCAGCACCACATCGACGAACTCGCCTCTATCGGCGTTGCCCCACCGCCCGAGGTCCCGATGTTCTACCCGGTGGAGAGGACCACGGTCAGCCCTGCGGCTGAGCTGGCTGTCACCGGCGACAAAACGTCCGGCGAGATCGAACCCCTTTACATCCGGCACAGCGGGCGCTACTACCTCGGCATCGCCTCGGACCACACGGACCGGCATATCGAAACGTTCGACATTGGCGAGTCCAAACGCGCCTGCCCCAAACCCGTGGCAGGAACCGTCATTCCCGTCGGCAGCCTGCAGCAGCTCTCGCTGGATGAGTGCCGGGCGCGGAGCTGGGTGGACGGCCGCCTCTACCAGGACGGAACCCTGGACGGCCTGCGTACGCCGGCCAACGTCGTCGAACTGCTCCTGGAGCGGACCGGGATCAGGGGCGGCGACTTCGTTTGCCTCGGCGGCACCCTGCCCGTCATTGGCGGCGACTTTGTCTACGGCCGTGAATGGCGGCTGGAGCTCGCCTTCCCGGACGGCACCACCATCAACCACACGTACACCATCACGAAAGGACACCAGTCATGAGGACCGGAGACCACTACATCAAGACGCTTAATGACGGGCGCACCGTACTGATTGACGGTGAGGCCGTGGACAACGTGGCCGAGCACCCGGCGTTCCGCAACGTCATCCGCACCATCGCCGAGCTGTACGACATCGCCGCAGACCCCGCCAACGGCATGCAGTACCACAGCGAAGAAATCAACGGCACCGCCAACCGCGTCTTCAGCATCCCCCGCAACGCAGAGGAGCTCAAGTTGCGCCGCCAGGCTGTTGAACGCTGGGCCAAGCACACTCACGGCTGGGTGGGACGCAGCCCCGACCATGTGGGCACCTTCTTTGCTGCCTTCGGCGCCCATCCGGAAGTCTTTGAGCACCCGGAACGTGACTTCGCCGGCAACATCCGCCGGTTCCATGAGCGAATCCTCGCCGAGAACCTCTACGTGTCCTACGCGATCATTCCACCGCAGGTTTCGCGTGCGACGACGGCGTCCGGCTGGGAGGGCGACTTCCTGCAGGTGGGCGTGGTGAAGGAAACGGAGGAGGGCCTGATTGTCCGCGGCTCGCAGATGCTGGCCACCGGCGGTGCCATAGCCGATGAAGTGTTCGTCACGTGCATCAAGCCGCTCGGCCCGGACGACGTTGACTTCGCCATCAGCTTCGCCCTGCCCGCCGCGACGGAGGGCCTTAAATTCCTCTGCCGCCGCCCGTTCGCTCCGGCCGCCACCAGCGAGTTCGACTATCCGCTTACCACCCACTATGACGAACCTGATGCCTTGGTCATTTTCGAAGACGTCCTGGTTCCTTGGGACCGCGTCTTCATCGACCGCAACGTGGAGACCCTGCGCCGCCAGTTCTTCGACACTGGAGCCCACGCTCTGGGCAACTGGCAGGCCCAGACGCGCCTCACCACCAAGCTTCAGTTCATCGCAGCCGTGGCGCGCAAGATCACCCAGGTCAACGGCACGGACAAGATCCCCGGTGTCCAGGAAAAGCTCGGTGAACTCGCCGCGCTGGTCGCCTCTGTGGAATCCTCGCTGATTGCTGCCGAATACACGGCTGTGGCCGACTCCGCCGGAATGCTTGTCCCCGGCAAACGTGCCCTCTACGGCGTCATGGGCCTGCAATCCGAAACGTACCCGCGCGTGATCGCAATCCTCCGCGACCTCGTGGGCGGCGGTGTCCTGCAGTTGCCTTCGAGTGTGGTGGACATGAAGAGTCCGGTGACGTCGCCCGACGTGGAGCGCTACATCGTCTCCCCCGGAGTAACGAGCGAGGAACGCATCAAGCTCTTCCGTCTGGCTTGGGACATCATCGGCTCGGAGTTCGCCGGCCGCCACCAGCAGTACGAACTCTTTTACGCCGGCGCTCCCTTCGTGGTGAAGGGCGTCTACACCTACCGCAACTACGGCTACGAGGCGCAGGTCGCCGAACTCGACGAGTTCCTGGCCGGCTACGGCGTTGACGGACGCCAGGAGGAGAACTAGAAATGGCAAAGCCCGAATTCGAATTCACGCCCACCTCTTCGGTGGAGTTCACGCCGTGCGTGCCCCACATCGAAGGCCTCTCCGAGGCCATCCTGGCCCGCAATGACTCGGATGACTCCGTCACCCGGATCCTCAAGTTCGAGCCGGGCACCGACACGTCCCCCAACGGTGCACTGACCCACGACTTCTGGGAAGAAGTCTTCATCTTCGAAGGTTCCTTCGTGGACCAGCGCCTCGGCCGGACCTTCAAGGCCGGTGACTGGGCCACCCGTCCGCCGGGTATGGAGCATGGTCCGTGGATTTCCGAAGGTGGTGCCAAGATGTTCGAGGTGCGCTATTACCAGGACGGAACCAACTGACATGGGCACTCCAGCTGTTTTCGCAATGCCGGATGGGCTGGCCATGCGCCGGACGATGGGCCGGTTCCTCACGGGTGTTGCCGTCGTGACCACCGAGCACGACGGCGAGCATTATGGCATGACTATCAACTCGCTGACGTCCATCAGCCTGGACCCGCCCATCCTGATGATCTCGCTGAATTTCAACACCCGGACCGGTGATGCCGTGCTGGCGAGCGGGAAATTCGCAATCTCCATCCTGGGCGCAAAACAGGAAGCCGTAGCACGCCAGTTCGCCCAGCGGGGCGGGGCGCGTTTCGAAGCTGGTGACTTCGACAGGACAGAGGCTGGCCTGTCAGTGGTCAGTGGCGCGCTGTCCCAGGCGGACTGCAAGGTGGTCCACCAGTACGACGTCGGCGACCACCAGGTGTTCTTCGGCCAGGTTGTGGCCTGCCGTGACCGTGACGGGGAGGGCCTGGCGTTCAACGCCGGGAAGTTCGGATCATTCCGGGACTTCAACCACGACGCCATGCCCTGGACGTTCTAGGGCCTACGTCGCGCGGCGCCGCTGCTGTTCCTTCCCAGGACAGCAGCGGCACCTCTGCGTATGTCACTCCGACGATGGACTGTCCTGTCAGAACCAATAGGTCGGATACGTGGCTCCGCGGAGCCGGGACCCGACCATTCCGAACCCGACCAGGATGCAGGCCGCGATCCCGGAACACACCACAAAGGCGACCTGGCCCGTCGTCGCCATGGTACCGATGACTGCGGTGGCAGCCGCCGGTGAATGCGGCATTCTCAGCCACAGGGTGGCTCCAATAGCCAGACTTCCCGCAACTGCGGCGGCCCAGAACGAGTGGCTGACCAAGCCCGTGCCGACACCAACCAAGGCGGAAACAACCTGGCCCCCGATCACGCTCCTGGGCTGGGAGAGTGGCAGATGGGGCGCTGCGGCCACGAGCGCCATAGACGCAGCCATCGGCGGGATGAGCAGGAGGTGGCCCGACAGCTTGCCCAGCAGCACGAGGCAGGCGAGGGCGGCAACGCTGGTAAGGGTGGTTACAGCGAGCTTTGCCAACGGAGGCCGGTGGGGTGCCTGGGAGGACCAGCGCATGCGGGGTTGAGGGGGATGGACCGGTGACCGGGCAGGACTGGTAACGGGCGTCATCCCCTTACTCGGCGACGAAGTACAGGCGCTTGTTGACGAATTCACCCATGCCCAACGGACCCATCTCGCGGCCGAAACCTGAGCGCTTCACGCCACCAAAGGGAAGCTCTGCTGCCTCCGCGGCGATGATGTTGACGTGCGCCATTCCAACATTCAGTCGGGACGCGATGTTCGCGGCACGTGCCTTGTCGGTCGAGAAGACTGAGCCGCCCAGGCCGAAGTCGGAATCATTGGCAAGTTCGAGAGCCTCTTCATCGCTTGATACCTTGAACACGATCGCCACAGGCCCGAAGATCTCTTCACGGAAGGAAGCCGAATCGCGGCTGATACCCGTAAGGACGGCGGGTGAGAAGTAAGCACCTTCCCCCTCGGAGAGGACACCGCCGACTTCAAGAGTGGCGCCCTCGGCGACAGCGCGCTGCACCTGGGCGTTCACTTGCTCCGCGGCTGCCCTGCTGGAAAGCGGACCATAGGCACCCTCAGGCATCTTCAGGGGATCACCCGGTACGAGCCCGTCCGCGAGTTTCTTGAGCTGGGCCACGAACTCGTCATAGATATCTTCCATAACGATCATCCGCTTGTTGCCGTTGCACACCTGGCCCCCGTTGTAGACGCGGAAGTTCCAGGCGTCCGCAGCGACCGATGCGAGGTCATGGGAGTCGAGCACGATCATCGGGTCGGTTCCGCCGAGTTCGAGCACAGCCTTCTTCAGGTGCCTGCCGGCCTGCTCCCCGATGATGGAGCCGGCACGCTCGGAGCCCGTGAGGGATACGCCCTGCACCCGCGGATCGGCAATGATCGCAGCGATCTGGTCGTGTGTGGCAAAGATGTTGGTGTAGCCCCCGTCGGGAACACCGGCTTCTTCCATGATCTGCTGGATCGCCAGTGCCGAACGGGGGCAAATGTCTGCATGCTTGAGCAGGATGGTGTTGCCGAGGACCAGATTGGGCGCAGCGAAGCGGGCCACCTGGTAATACGGGAAGTTCCAGGGCATGACGCCGAGCAGTACTCCCACGGGGCAGTTCTCGATGAGCGCCTTGCCGGGAACAGTGCTGGGAATTTCCTGATCAACAGCGAGGCCGGGGCCGTGCACGCCGTAGTAGTCGAGGATCGAAGCGGCGAACTCGACCTCTTCGATGCCCTCTGACAGGGGTTTGCCCATCTCCTGGGCAATGATCCTGGCGAGCTCTTCCTTCCGCTCTTCGAACAACTCAGCGATGCGGCGGACAACGGCAGCCCGGTCCTGGATGCTTTTTTCGCGCCACTGGCCGTAGGCGTCGTCAGCACTGGCCACTGCCTGCTGTATCTGTTCGTCCGAAGCTGCTTCAAAGGTCTCTACGACCTCACCTGTTGCAGGGTTCTGCACCCGGTACCGGGACATATGTCTCCTTTTGTGTTGCTTCTCTGACGGTTTCTGGTGTCCAGGGTCTGATGTGGTTAGGGCTGATAGGTGGACCGGCTGCCCGCGGTGGGTGCTTTCTCCACGGTCAGGTGATGCCCGGTGTTGCTGCGATACATACGGCGCTCCAGCGTCGGCGAAAGTACCCACAGCGCCGAACCACTCGTGGTTTTGGCCACGACCGTCCCGTGATGCAGGAGTTGGCCGTTGCTGGAGAGTGAGACTTCGGTGCCAAGTTCAACTTGGGCCCACGCAGTACGTGTTGCAGGTTCCACTTTTAATCGGCTTTTCTTGTCGAGGTTTTTACCGGTGTCGGTCAGCGATCGCCGGGCTGTATTCCATCCGGGGCCCAGGGGTAGCCGGTGGCCAGGGGTGCGCCGTCGTCGTGGCGGGAAAGCCATTCGACCGCTGCACCGTGGTAGCGGTGGAAGCCTTTGTAATCCACGAGTTCGGAGTCCAGCGACGCGAGGGCCCGGTGGATGCGCTTGGCCCAGTCGGGAGCGAACTCCACCAGTTCGGCGAGGCTGACGAGGTAAGTACGGACGGGGAACACTATCGCGTTTGACCGGGGCAGACGGTGCAACGGCTGCAGTTCAATGCGCAGGTACACCTTCTCGCCGGCGTTTTCGCTGGTGACTGTGGTCCGGTCCGGCGCCCATTCCGGGAGCGTTTCCACTGACGTCTCGAGGCGCGGGTTGACGGTAAGCGACCAGTTGACCCTCCTTACAGGGTGGCCGGCCTTCATGCGCAGCAGGAACTTGAGGGCCCTGTCCAGGATGCCCATCTCGTGCAGCTTCGGTACCGGGCCGTGGAACTCAAAGAAGCTCATGCCGAGGTTGAACTTCAAGGAGTAGTCGGCACGCTGGGTGGTCATGCCCGCGCCGATGACGAGCGTGTTGTCCTTTTCCTCGAGGACGACGAATTCGCCCTGTGCTTGCCGGGTGGCGTACTCCATGGGGTCCATCGGCAAGGTGGCCGGGTCACCGAACGTGAACGAATCATCGATTCCGAGGAGCCGGTTCTGCCACCGCCACTCGTTTCCGTTCTTAGTGAGAGTGAAGTGTTCCGGGAAATCCCTGGCGTAAGACTCAAAGATGAGCTCGAGCAGATCCCACTGCGCTTCCAGCATGTGCGGCAGTGCAAGGTAGTGTACGTCCGGCATATCGCTGAGCATTTGGGCGCGGTGGGCGCACTCCGACACATAGTGTTCATCAATATCGAATGCGGCTCTGAGGGCACCGTTTCCGGCCGGAACGTGCGGTTCCAGGTTCATTGAATACATGTAATCGTCGTCCGGGAACGGGAACGGCAGCCGGCGAACACCCTCGGGTGAATTCCGGAACTGGTATTCGCCCTCCGGCGTGTAGGTTTCATCCGTCTTAAAGGCTGCTGGTTCAGATACGGCAGTCATGTCACTTTCCTAAGCGTTGATAACGAGTTTTGTGCAGGTGGCCCGCGAAACGCAGGGCATGATGAGCTTGCATGTTGCCCGGTCTGATTCGGACAACCAGTCGTCACGGTGATCAATGGTGCCCTCGAGTTCCAGGACCTCGGTCTCGCACTCCCCGCAGGCGCCTCCCCTGCAGAGGTAGGGCAGCTTGTGGCCTGCCTCCTCGACCGCTTCCAGCAGCGACTGCTCGGGAGAAACCTCAATCACGGCTCCCGAGCGTGCCAATGTCACGGAGAACGGGTCTCCCGTGGAACCGAGGTCCTCGAACCTCTCGAAGTGGATGTTCGCGTCCGACCAGCCAAGGGCATGGGCGGAACTGACGACGTCGTCGATCATCCGGGTGGGCCCGCAGACGTAAGCGTGCGTACCCAACGGCCGTCCTGCCAGGATGTCCATGGTGTTGAGCCTGGACTGGCCGTCGTGGCCGTAGAGCGTGACCCGATCGCCGTAGCGTTCCTTAAGTTCGTGGCCAAGCGCGGCGTGGTCCGGGCCGCGGACGGCCAGGTGGAGTTCGAAAGGGCTTCCCTTGAGGCTTAGTTCTTCGAGTTGGGCAAAAACGGGCGTTACGCCCACACCGCCCGCGATGAAGAGATGGTGCCGTGCGTGTTTCGAGACGGGGAAGAGATTCGCGGGAATACCTGCGAGGAGGACATCGCCTTCCCGCACGTTGGTGTGCATGGCCAGCGAGCCGCGCTTGCCGTCATCCACCCTGCGGACAGCTATCTGGTACTCGCTGGTGTCGTACGGCGAACTCATCAATGAGTACGCATTGCGCCTGGTGTCTCCGTCGGCCGGAATCAAGACGGTAAGGTGGCTGCCGCCCGAAAATGGAGGGAGCCAGGAGCCGTCGGCTGCGCCGAAGGTGTACCGGTTGATTTCCGGGGTCACCGCTTCGATCCGTTTAACCCGGAGCCGCAGGGCTCCATGCTGGGACTCGCTCACGTATCCAACTCCTCATTTTCCGGCATTTCGCCGGGTACTTCGCTGTCTGCTTTCACTCCCTGGAAGGCTGCGAGCCTCCCGGAGTAGTGATCGCGCACAATCAGATTTAGTTCACAGCCAGGGCATACAAAGACCCTGTGGGTGACATTTTCGGAATAGTGGCCACAGTGCGCGCACCACACGCGCCTCACAAAGGAGCCCGCATGCTCGCGCTGCACTTCGTCCCGGTTCATGCCGTACGAGGTAGCCACCTGCATCGACGTACCAATGAACCCCTCAGAGCCGGCCAGGTACAGCCGGGTGCCCATCTTTGCCATCGCGAGGGACGCATCGAGTCCGCGCACGGCTTCCGCGTTGCTGGAAAACACGGCCAGGTCCCGCACCTTGAACTGTTGGAGGTCAATCAAATAGTTCTGGCCGGTAAACGACTCTGTTGAATACAGAACGGTGGTGGCCGCCAACTGCTCGGGGGTCATCGCTCCAAGCAGGCGCACTAGGGGTTTTCCGCCGCTGCCCTGGGCGGCAGCGAGGTGGTTAAGGCCGCTCGCCATTGGCGCCAGCTCGTCGTAGACGGGTCGGCTCTTGATGCCGGTGATCAACATTGGATTTTGTTACCTTTCGTCCTTCACGCCGGCTGACGGGCAGAAAGCGCGGGAACTGCATCAGCTGCCGGGGCGTCACCCTTGAGGTGCGGTTTCTTCCATGCCATGTACACCAGGCCAACCACGACGACCGTGACGGCGGAAATCAGGACCACATGGTTGGCGAACCATCCGTCTTCCGGTGTCCGCGGCCAGGCCATGTTGACCATGCCGAGCACGCCCCACACGAGAGCTGCGATATTTACGGGAATGCCCCATACGCCCAGGCGGAAGGCGCCGTTCGGCTTCCAGCCCAGGATGCGTGCCCGGAGCGAGGCAAGGACAACCATCTGGAAGCCCATGTACATGCCCATGGCAGCAAAGGAGATGATCACTGTCAGCGCGTCGCTGGAGACCTTGGATCCAATGACGATGAGTGCCGGCACCAACCCTGCCAGGAGCAGTGCGTAAGGGGGCACATGGCGCGATTCGCTGAACGTGCTCAGGAGCTTGCTGGCCGGAAGGATTCCGTCACGGGCCATCGAGTAGGCAAGGCGGGAGGTTGCGGCCTGCAGGCTCAGCACGCAGGAAAGGAAGGAGATCAGGACGACTGCGAGAACTGCCTTGAAGCCGATGGGGCCGAACGCCGAAAGGAGAATGTTGCCGACCGGGTCCGTCTCGGTCCCTGAGATTACGGCGGCGAAATCGGGAACGGCGAGGATGAGGGACAGGCAGACGAACATGGCAGCGAAACCACCAATGTAGATAGTCATCCGCATGGCTTTGGGGATGGTGCGGCCCGGGTTGGGGACCTCCTCCGCCACATCGCCGCAAGCCTCAAAGCCGTAGTACTGGAAGATGCCTATGAGACCGGCAGCCGCAAAAGCAAAGAAGTAGTTACTGCCTTCTCCTGCACCGAATGTCTGGAACAGGACGCTGAGGTCGTGGTGCCTGGCGGTAGCAAGCAGCCAGATGCCAACGACCAGGGCACCCCCGAGCTCTGCCAGAAGACCGATCATGGCCACGGCGTTCAGCACCTTGGTGCCGCCGAGGTTCAGCACCGTAGCAAGGGCTATGACCACCAAGCCGCACAGGATCGTGGCGTCCACGCTGCTGTCCATGCCTGCCAGGGTGCTCAGGAACGGGCCTGCCCCATACGCCACACTGGCGATAGTTGTCAGGAGCGCCACCAGGTAAACCCAGCCGTTCATCCAACCCCATTTACGGCCCCAGAGCCGCCTGGACCACGGATAGACTCCGCCGGCCACAGGGTACGCCGCCACAACTTCACCGAAGACTGTTGCCACCAGGAGTTGTCCGACCCCGACGATGAGCAGGGACCAAAACATCGGCGGCCCGGCCACACTCAGGGATGCTGCGAACAGGGAATAGATCGCCACTACCGGAGACAAGTACGTGAATCCCAGCGAGACGTTTCCCCAAAACGTCATCTCCCGCTTGAATTGCCTCTCGTACGAGTAACCAAGGCTGGCGAGATGCTGAGCGTCATCATCCACCGCAGCTTCCCCAACAGATTCAGGTGCTTCTACACGCATTGGACTCCTTCTAATCGGTCACATCGCTGCCTGTGAGCGGGACCACGTCGTAAAAACCATAGTTTCATATCTTTATTCGCGCAACCCTCACCGTGGACGCCGTGAAAATCGCGATCTTCGGGGCTCTCACGGCCTAATCCGGCCCGATAAACTATGGTTTCCACGCTTTTAATCCGTCTGCAGTACACTTCATAACCAGCAGCGCCCGAAGGTGTCAGCGGGAAGAAGGAAGCATGCGGGACCTTTGAGCGGGGCCGGCTGATCGGCGCCGCATCGGCTGGGCGGGGAAGTCCGTCAGTGCCGGACTAGAGTTACTGCTGTCCCTATTCCCCATGGAGTCGTTCTTGGCATCTACCACCGCTTTCCAAGCCCAGGTGTACCGGGCATTGCCGGAAACAGAGCGCTCCGAAGCCATCGTCAACCGGATCTCCAAGGCAATTGCCCTTGGACTGCTGAAGGTCGGCGAGCGGCTTCCCCCCGAGACGGCACTGTCGGAAATGTTTGGCGTTGCGCCGTCTACCCTCCGGGAGGCATTGTCCGACCTTCGGGATCAGGGAATTGTTGCAACCCGGCGGGGCCGCAACGGCGGCACATTCGTTGTGAAGCAGCCCTTCACGTCCGCTGATGTCATAAAAAAGTGGTTCCAGGACACATCTATTGCCGAAATTCGGGACGCGGGCGACGAGCATGCTGCCATCGCCGCCGCAACTGTAAGGCTGGCCTGCGAACGGGCCGAACCCCACGAGATCAACAGACTTACAGACCTTGCGCGCGGCGTTGTCATGACTGACAAGCCTGAACTGCAGGCGCGCGCCGACAGCAGATTTCATATCGAATTGGCGGTCTTGGCGCAGTCCCCCAGGCTCACAAATGCAGAGATCAGGCTGCAGGCCGAGACAGTCCAAGCACTGTGGGCACCGGTATCCTTGACCCGCGATCCCGAACAGGTTGCCGCCGAGCACCTGGCCTTGGCACGTGCCATCGCAAACGACGCACCTGAGGACGCTCAACAACTGGTGCTGAAACACATCCGGCATGACGTACACCACTTGGTGGACGCGAAATTGTCCCTCGGATACCCGACGTATCAGCAGGAGCGCCCATGACAACCACTACCCCTGCGATCAAGGCCGCACAGGAGATAGCCGCCTGGACGGACACACTCGGCCTCGACGTCGACAAGTTCGCCTTTCAAACTGCCGCTTTGTGGACAAATCGCCAAAGCCCTTTCCCTTTCACCGTTACGCCCCGGGACGTTGGGCAGCTGGAGAACATGAGCAAGGATTTCCTTGCAACCCATAGTTTCGTTGTGGGAGCCGGGATCATCTTCTCGTCAGACGCCATCGAAAACCGGGACGGCGTTCTCGAGTGGTGGATCAGGCGGGGTGAAGGAATCGAGAAACTTGAATTCGACCTCACCCCTGGCGGGGAGCGCTTTTACGATTACCAGAACATGCCATTTTTCACTTCGGCAAGCCGCACAGGGGAACGGTCAATGTGGGGCCCCTACGTCGACTATCTGGGCGTGGACGAATACATCCTCACCTACACAGCGCCGATCCAGGTGGGTGGAGAATTCGCGGGAGTGGCGGGCTGCGACATCAGGATCCGCAAGCTCGAAGAGATATTCATGCCTGCGCTCCGGGCCATCCCGGGAGATGCTGCCCTCCTCAACGGAAGCAACCGCGTCGTCGTAGGAAACTCCGGCGCGCACCTGGTGGGCGAAAGAATCCGGCACATCCCGAAGGACAAACAATTGATCCCGATCGAGGTGGCGCACCTGGGCCTCACTCTGATGTGCAGCCGCTGACTCCTCCACAAGAGTGAGGATGTTGGGGGCTAACCCTGCTGACAAGTACGGATGGCGTCACGCCACGAGCTCAGCGGCATAGAAGCCGCCCTGCCCTGCGAGGTACACCTGGGATGAGGTGACGACGGGGCAAGCACAAGTACCGCTTCCCGTTCAGTCGCATCAGGCTATTTTCGTCATCGGAAAGGATATTTCCGGCCAACTCCCCCAACGAGTGTCAGCAAAATATGACAATTCCGTAAAAAGGTGCTTCGTACTTTACATTGGCGAGACAATAAGTAGACTTTCTTTGTGCCGTCGTCATATTCTGGGACGGTCGTCTGAAGCAGACATTACCGGGGGGTGGTGCACGTGACTGGAACCAGTTCTCTGTGGCGTACCCTTCGGCCGACCCTCTTGGCAGGGGCAGCCGCCCTCACGTGGCTCACAGTGTCGTCCACTGCTGCCAGCGCTGACACGCTTCCTGAGCCTTCGTCGCTGCTTGGCAGTGTCACATCCTCGGTGGCATCCGTTGGCGAAGTGCTGCCCGCCCTGTCGCCAAGCGTCGAAACGGGCCGTACGCCCGCATCCGTTCCGAACGGACTGCTGCAGCCCGCAGCGGCACCAGTGGCCGGCGCCGTCGACAGCCTCATTACTTCGGTACCCGTGGTCAACCATGTTGTGCCGGCAAATACTGTCTCTGCCGTTACGGCACCTGTAACGGCTGTCGCCGATAACGTGGCAGCCGGGGCCATTGGCGCGGTGGTATCACCGCTGACCGAAGCTGTTCCCGTTCCGGAACCTGTGGTTCAACCCATTACCGATCTGGTTGGCGGTATCTCACCCCTGCCTGGCGACCTCCCGGAGCTCCCGCAACTTCCGGCCGCACCGGATGCGGAACCGACTGCCGAAAATACTGGCATCAGTGACGGCACTGCGGTACCAGAATCGATCCCAAGCTCCGCTGGTCCTGTGACCGCCGAAGACCCGGAATACACCGCCGCTCCGGCGACGTCCGAACCTGCATACTTCGCGTCCTATCCCACTTCCGGCGTAAACCCGATAGCAGTGGTGGGCGTGCAGACGGTTCCCTCCGGCGGGTCGCCTTACCCTGCCCATGCTCCTGCTCCCCCTGCCTCAGGCGGCGGCAGCAGCACGGCATCGGGAACAGGTTCCGGTCCGGCAGCCTGGCTGGACGCCTTCATTCTTCAGCTCCCCCTGGCGGGCAACAGCCTGCTGGGCGAATACGCCAAGCACGCTCCTTCACCGGTGTTTTTCGACCCCGGTTCCTCTCCTGATTAGTTGAGTGCCCACTGCCGCACGTGTGGCAGAACACGGCTAACGGGTTGCTGATCCAGCGCCCGACCTCAACTACTTCAGGAGAAACGAATCATGAGTACCAACCTTCGCAGGGGGCTGATCGGCACCCTCTTTGCCGGCGGGCTGCTTGCCCTGAGCTGCACCGCAGCCAACGCTGCAGACGCCACCACCGCACCCGAAACCCCTCAGGCCGGCCTCGCAGTTGCCGCGGACGTGAACTTGGGCCTGGGCGGCATCACCGAAACTGGCGCCACCAACGGCAGCATTGCTGATGCAGCGGTAGCCGCCGACGTCGCCCTCAATCTCGGCAGCGTGACAAATACCGGAAACGCCGGCAGCCTCGTTGACGCAGCCGTTCTTGCCGACGTCAACCTCGGAAGTCTGACGGGAACCAATGGGACCCACACAGACGCTGGCGTACTCGCCGATGTCGACCTCAACCTCGGCGGCACCAACGGCACCGGCACTGCGCTCCCCGATGGCACAGTCCTCGCAGACGCAGCGGTCAATCTCGGCGATGTCACGGGCACAGGCAACACCGGCAGCCTCGACGCAGCCGTTCTTGCCGACGTTAACCTCGGTCTTGGAAACGTGACGGGCACCAATGGGACCCTCGCCGACGCTGCCGTACTCGCCGATGTCGACCTCAACCTCGGCGGCACCAACGGCACCGGCACTGCGCTCCCCGATGCCACCGCCGTCGCAGACGTAGACGCAGCGGTCAATTTAGGCGATGTCACGGGCACAGGCAACACCGGCAGCCTCGTTGACGCAGCCGTTCTTGCCGACGTTAACCTCGGCCTGGGCGGCACCAACGGCACCGGCACCACCATCCCCAACACCGACGTCCTGGCAGACATCGACCTCGACCTCGGACTCGGCGGCACCAACGGCACCGGCACCACCGTCCCCAACACCGACGTCCTCGCTGACATCAACCTCGACCTCGGACTCGGCGGCACCAACGGCACCACCGTCCCCAACACCGACGTCCTCGCTGACATCAACCTCGGCCTCGGCCTGGGCGGCAGCAACGGCACCGGCACCACTGTCCCGGGGAACACCGGAGACGTGAATGTGGACGTTGATCTGGGAGTTGGTATTGGTGGTTCCGGCAACGGGACAGAAGTTCCCGGCGGCGGAACTGGCGGCACCGGAACTGTGGACCCGGGCACGGGC
Organism: Arthrobacter sp. sptzw42; assembly: GCF_059089685.1. Classification (NCBI taxonomy): domain Bacteria; kingdom Bacillati; phylum Actinomycetota; class Actinomycetes; order Micrococcales; family Micrococcaceae; genus Arthrobacter; species Arthrobacter sp. sptzw42. The sequence continues at coordinate 281,106 of NZ_JBNHEX010000003.1, read as the reverse complement.
GGCACGGGCACTGGCGTAGCTCCCGGAACGGGCACTGGCGGCACCGCAACAGTTGCCCCGGGAGCCGGCATCAGCGTCGTTACCCTGGTCTCCGGCACCACCAACTCTGAGGCTAAGACCAGCGCTGGTTCAATCAGCGCTGGAGGCCTCGCGGCCGGCAACGCCGTCAATGCTGCTTCAGCAGGCAATGCACAGACGCAGGGCTCCAGCGCCCTGGCCAACACGGGTGCCGACGCTTCACTGCTCCCGTTTGCCCTGGTCCTTCTGATTGCTGGCCTGCTGCTTCTTATGAAGCGCCGCTCAGCCTAGCCTGCAGCAGGAATAATAACCGACAGGCATCAGGACTGCCGGCATAAGTGCAAGCAGCCCTGCACAGGATAAAGGTCCGGTGGTGGACGCAGGTTCGCCACCGGACTTCCTGCTGGGAGCCCGGAGCCTGTCCCTGATCTTCATAACCCGTCACGATTTAGAACACCGCAAGGAACAACACTGTGCAACACCAGGAATGGTTTACGGCTTCGAAGGATAACGGCACGCTGCAGCTGCGATGGGCTCCACGGACTTTCGTCACCTACGAGATCGCCGTCGAAGCTGCCAATGCGCTAGCCGGACTTAGCAGCAACCAGCCCCTGCCGCTCCTCGTCGACATCACCGGCGTCACGGGCCTCGCCCCCGAAGCCCGGGCCGGGATGAATGCCTACAGCGGGTTCTCGACTGTTGCACTCGTTGGCGACCATCCCATGGGCACGGTAATCGCCGGTTTCGCCCGGCAGTCGACAACTCCGACACGGTTTTTCACTGACGAAACAGAGGCGCTCCGCTGGCTTTCGGGCCATACCCTTTAGCCTCCAGGCGCCTGCCGGCGTCGACGCGCCGGCTCGGAGCCGCAGAAGAAACAGGGCCCGTTTCTCTCATCGCGGACAGGGGTTCTCCCCGGCCTTCCTGTCCATGTTCAAATGGGAAGGTTGAACCGGCCGCCGAGTCCGCTCCCGGCCTCGGCCACATGGAAGGAAGCATATGACCGATCCCCAGGAACACCCCCCGGTTCCCACCCCTGGAAGCGCCCAAGGCCTGGACAGCAAGGTTGAGGGCGGATGCCCCGTTGCCCATGGCAGCGTGACCTCGCACGGCAGCGAGAGCGAGAACCCGGCGATTGACTCGCCCCAGCCGAAGGGGCACCGGCCGCGGACCGTCGCCGACTGGTGGCCCAACCAGCTGGACCTCTCGGTGCTCCACGCCAACAACCCCAAGGGCAACCCGCTTGACCCGGGCTTTAGCTACCGTGAGGAATTTCAGAAGCTCGACGTCGAGGCACTGAAGCAGGACATCACTGAAGTCCTGACCACCTCCCAGGACTGGTGGCCCGCGGACTTTGGCCACTACGGCGGCCTGATGATCCGCTTGAGCTGGCACGCCGCCGGCACCTACCGCGTCTATGACGGCCGCGGCGGCGCAGGCGACGGCAGCCAGCGGTTCGCGCCGCTGAACAGCTGGCCGGACAACGCCAACCTGGACAAGGCCCGGCGTCTGCTGTGGCCCGTGAAGCAGAAGTACGGCCAGCAGCTTTCCTGGGCAGACCTGCTGGTCCTCGCTGGCAACGTAGCCCTTGAGTCCATGGGCTTCAAGACGTTCGGCTTCGCCTTCGGCCGCGAAGACGTGTGGGAGCCCGAAGAGATCTTTTGGGGACCGGAGGACACCTGGCTGGGCGACGAACGCTACATCGGCGAGGGCCAGATGTCGGAGGAGGTCGGCTCCACGGAGATGGGCCTGATCTACGTCAACCCCGAGGGGCCGATGGGCAACCCGGATCCCAAACTGGCGGCAGCCTTCATCCGTGAGACCTTCAAGCGGATGGCGATGAACGACGAAGAGACCTTCGCGTTGATCGCGGGCGGCCACACCTTCGGCAAGACCCATGGTGCGGGCCCCGCGGATGCGCACGTGGGCCCCGAGCCGGAGGGCGCGGACCTTGAGGCGCAGGGCCTTGGCTGGCTCAGCACCTACGGCAGTGGCAAGGGCGGCGACACCATCACCTCCGGCCTCGAGGTCACCTGGACGGACAAGCCCACCGAGTGGAGCAACCGCTTCCTGGAGATCCTGTTCGAGTACGAGTGGGAGCTGGTCAAGAGCCCCGGCGGCGCCCACCAGTGGGTTGCCAAGGACGCCCCGGCCATCATCCCGGACGCGCACGACCCCGACAAGAAGCACCGTCCCACGATGCTGACCACGGACCTGTCACTGCGCGTCGACCCCGCCTACGAGGCAATCGGGCGGCGCTTCCTGGCGAACCCCGATGAGTTCCAGCTGGCCTTCGCGAAGGCCTGGTACAAGCTCCTGCACCGTGACATGGGACCGGTGGGCCCGCACATGCTGGGGCCATGGGTCCCGGAAGCGCAGCTCTGGCAGGATCCCGTTCCGGCTGTGGACCACGAGCTGATCAACGAGCAGGACATCGCCTCGCTCAAGGCATCGCTTTTGGACTCGGGACTGTCCGTCTCCCAGCTCGCGACCACCGCATGGGCCTCCGCGTCCACCTACCGCAAGACCGACAGGCGCGGCGGCGCAAACGGGGCACGGATCCGGCTGGAACCACAGCGCGGCTGGGAAATTAACGAACCTGAGCAGCTTTCGACGGCGTTGCAGGCAATTGAGCGCGTGCAGCAGCAGTTCAACTCAGCTCAGGCCAACGGCAAGAAGGTTTCTCTTGCCGACCTGATCGTCCTCGGCGGCTGCGCCGCTGTGGAGAAGGCCGCGGCCGACGCCGGGTTCCCCGTCACCGTGCCGTTCCGCCCGGGACGCACCGATGCCGCCCAGGAACAGACCGACGTCGACCAGTTCCAGTACCTGCAGCCGCGGGCAGACGGGTTCCGCAACTACGTGCGCCCCGGCGGGAAGCTCCCGCCGGAGACCCTCCTGCTGGACAAGGCGTACCTGCTGGACCTCTCCGCACCCGAAATGACGGCACTCGTCGGCGGCATGCGTGCGCTCGGAACCAACGTGGGCGGCTCGGCCCACGGCGTCCTCACCGACAAGCAGGGAGTACTGACGAACGACTTCTTCGTCAACCTGCTCTCCCCCGGCACCAAGTGGAAGGTGTCGGAGGCGGAGGAGAACGTCTACGAGATCACGGACGTGGCCACCGGCGAGCTGAAGTGGACTGCCACCCCGGTGGACCTGGTCTTCGGCTCCAACTCCCAGCTCCGGGCATTGGCCGAGGTCTACGCAAGCAATGACGGCCGCGAGAAGTTCGTCAACGACTTCGTGGCCGCCTGGGTGAAGGTCATGGAGGCTGACCGCTTCGACCTGCGCTAACCCCCGGGTTACTAACGAAGCGTCCGGTCCGGCTGCAACTGCGGCCGGTCCGGGCGCTCCCCGCAGGGGCATCGGCCGCATGCCCGCGGCTAGGATCAGGACATGCTGTCCCTGTCAGTGGTGATCCCGTGCAAAGACGACTCCATCTTCCTGTCGCGCTGCCTGCAAGCCCTGGAAGCCCAGACGGTGGCCCCGCTGGAAGTCATCGTTGTGGACAACAATTCCGCCGACGACAGCGCGAAAGTAGCCACCAGGTACGGTGCCCGGGTACTTCACGAAGCAGCGCCCGGCATCGCCGCCGCTGCTTCTGCCGGTTACGACGCCGCCCTTGGTGACGTGATTGTCCGCTGCGACGCAGACACCATTCCGCCGCCTGGCTGGCTGGAACGCATCGCTGCCCGCTTCACCCGTGAGCCAGAGCTGGCGGTCCTCACGGGGCCCGGCGACTTCTACGACGCCGGCCCCATCCGTTCCAGGCTCGCCGCACTCGCTTACATGCAGGCGTACTTCGTTCTCATGGGCTTCGCGATGGCCCATTGGCCGCCCTTCGGATCGAACTGCGCCTTCCGGCGCGAGGATTGGGAGGCTGTCCGCGGCCGGATCCACCGTGACGATGTGGGCGTGCACGACGACGTCGACCTCGGCTTTGCGCTCGGCCCCACCCAACCCACGGCCTACGACCGCCGGCTCCGGGTGGGCATTTCGGCGCGCTCCCTGGCCGGGGGCGCTGCCGGGCGCCGCCGCTTCCGGCGTGCGTTCCACACACTCGCCCTGCACTGGCGCGTGGCACCGCCGTGGGAACGTTGGAAGGTAACGCTCGGCGCCCGCCGCGAGCGCCGTCGTCGGACACCACTGCAGCGGTGATCACCGCGTAGTTGAGCTGAACCTCGCGGGATAGAGCAGCGGCAGTTGGAGGGTCAGCCACGGGCTAAAGGCCCACGGCGCCGCAGCGACAGCAGCGGTGACCTGCAGCGGATCGGCCCACTGCCACTCCATGACCTCGTCATCCCGAGGGTTCAGGGGGGACGCGGCTCGGGCCGTGTAGACGGGGCAGATTTCGTTTTCGACTACTCCTGAGGCGTCCACTGCCCTGTACCGGAAGTCCGGCAACCGGAGCTCCAGGGACTCCAGGCGAAGCCCCAGCTCATACCCGGCCCGCCGCGCCACTGCGTCTTCGGTAGTTTCCCCCGGGCCTGGGTGTCCGCAGAACGAGTTGGTCCAGACGCCGGGCCACGTGCGCTTGGACAGGGCGCGCCGGGTGATGAGGATGCGGCCGTCGTCGTCGAACACATGCGCCGAAAAGGCAAGGTGCAGTGGCGTGGAGGTGGAGTGCACTGTTTCCTTGGCCTGGGTTCCGACGGGCGTGCCGTCATCGGCAGCCAAGACAACCAGTTCCGGCGTGTGGTTCATTTCCCTCCAAAGGTCCTCGCGTGTTTACTTTACCTATGGACAAGGAGACCACGCTGTCGAGTTTCTTCGACAGCCGGCTGGTGGACGACGTCCTCACGTCCTTTTTCGCCCGGTCCAAGTCCCGCGCCGAAGCAATGCACCCGGACTACCTCGCCATGTGGGAGCACCTCGAAGCCTGCACGGTGGGCGGGAAGCGTTTCCGGCCCCGCCTGGTCATGACCGTCTACAGCCTGCTCGGTGGCCGCGATATGGCGACGGCGGCAACCGTCGCCGCGTCCTTCGAACTGTTGCACACCGCACTGATTGTGCATGACGACGTAGTGGACCGTGACTTCGCCCGCCGCGGGGTGCCCAACGTCTCAGGCACCTACCGCAACCTCGCCGCAGCAAGGGGAACCGGCCCATCCCGGGCAGAACATACGGGCCTGTCAGTCGGAGTAATTGCCGGTGACCTTGCCCTGTCCAACGCCTACCGGCTCCTGGGGGAAGTGGACGCGGACCCCGCCACCCGGCAGCAGCTGGCTGACCTTCTCGACGAGGCCATCTTCGCCTCCGCCGGCGGCGAATTGCTTGATGTGCTTGCTCCGTTGGACCCCAACCCCCAGCCCGTGGACGACGTGCTGGATATGGCGCGGCTGAAGACGGCCGTCTACTCCTTTGAGGCTCCGCTCCTGGCCGGAGCAGTCCTTGCCGGCGCTGAAGACGGACTGCTGGGCGCGCTGGGCGAGTTTGGCCGCTGCATCGGCACCGCGTATCAGGTGGCCGATGACCTGATTGGAGTCTTCGGGGACGAATCGCGGACCGGCAAAGTGGGGTGGAGCGACCTGCGGGAGGGAAAGCGCACCGCGGTGATCTCCTATGCGGCGGCGCAGCCCCAGTGGCCCCGGATCGCGGAGCTGCTGTCCGCCCCGGACCTCACCGCCCCGGGCGCGGCGGAGGTCCGAGGACTGCTGATCGACTCCGGTGCCCGTGACCGGACCATGCAGCTCGCCGCCGATCTTACTGACCGGGCGGAACAGGCACTTGACCAACCGTGTGTGCCGCAGGCTATCCGGGACGGCCTGGCACCCATCACCGGGGCTGTCACTGAACGGATTGCCGCATGAGCCAGGACCGCGACGCGTTGGCAGAGTACACGAGTACTGCCATGAGGGCCTCCGCTGTGGTGTTGCGCTCCTACTCCACCTCCTTCGGGCTGGCTTCCCGCCTGTTCGGCGACAGCGTGCGCCGCCAGGTGGAGTCTGTGTACGCGCTGGTGCGGGTCGCGGATGAAATTGTCGACGGCGTCACCTCCGCCGCAGGCCTGGAACCTGCCGAGACCCGGCGGCAGCTCGATGAATTCGAGCGGGAAACGGAACGCGCCCTGGCCCTGGGGTACAGCGCCAACCTGGTGGTCCACGCCTTTGCAGACACCGCGCGCCGGACGGGCATCGGCACGGACCTCACCCGCCCGTTCTTTTCCTCCATGCGCGCTGACCTTGACCAGGTGGAGCACACCCCGGAATCTTTCGCCGAGTACGTTTACGGGTCCGCCGAAGTGGTGGGCCTGATGTGCCTGAAATGCTTCCTGCACGGGCAAGCCGTGAATACCGGGGAAAGGGAGCGGCTGGAGCGCGGTGCCCGGCACCTTGGCGCCGCCTTTCAGAAAGTCAACTTCCTCCGGGACCTCGCCGAGGACTTCACGTCATTGGGCCGCAGCTACTTTCCCGGCGTCTCCCCCGCCAACTTTGACGAGGCGCACAAGAAGCAGCTCCTGGCCGACATCGACCATGATCTGCAGGAATCCCGTGCCGTGCTGAGGCAACTGCCGCCGTCCAGCCGGCGTGCGGTGGCCCTTGCACAGGAACTCTTTGCAGAACTTGCCGAGCGGATCCGGGCGACGCCCGCGCCGGAGCTGATCCGCGCCCGGGTCAGCGTCCCGAATACCGTGAAGGCGCGGATCGCCGTCGCCGTCCTCACCGGCAGGCGTGGACTGGAACCGGCCTCCCCAGACACCAGCCGGGTAGGGGCACAGTGAAGGCAAGCACGCCCGCCGGAACTGCCGTCGTCGTCATCGGCGGCGGCATCAGTGGCCTGGCCACCGCCGCGCTGCTGGCCGCAGAGGGCTACCACGTCACCGTGCTCGAGAAGCAGGACGTTGTAGGCGGCCGCGCATATTCCTGGAGCGAGGACGGCTTCCGGTTCGACGCCGGTCCTTCCTGGTATCTCATGCCCGACGTGATCGACCACTACTTCCGGCTGCTGGGAACCTCTGCCGCTGAGCAGTTGGACCTGGTGAAACTCGATCCGGCGTACCGGCTGGTCTCTGAAGGGTTCAGCGATCCCGTAGACGTGCCGGGCGGGCGGGGCCGGGTGGTGGAACTCTTCGAGCGGCTGGAACCCGGTGCCGGCGTCCGGCTGGAGCGGTACCTCGATTCCGCGGCCGATACCTACGCCATGGCAACCCGCCGGTTCCTCTACTCCACGTTCGAGTCCTATGCCTCCTTGCTGACGCCGGACGTGCTGGGCCGCCTGCCGCGCCTTGCCCGCCTGCTGCTGGAACCGCTGCACAGCTACGCCCGGCGCTACGTGTCGGATCCCCGTTTGCAACAGATCCTCGAGTATCCGGCAGTGTTCCTCGGAACTTCGCCGTTCACCGCGCCGAGCATGTACCACCTGATGAGCCATTTGGATCTCGACGACGGCGTGCTCTACCCCATGGGCGGGTTCGCCCAGCTTGTGGACGCTTTGGAGCGGCTGGCCAGGAGCGCCGGTGTCACCATTGTGACGGGCGCTGAAGTGCTCGGGATCGACACCACTCCCACAACCTCCCGGAGACGCCCAGCGGCGGTGCGGGGCGTGCGCTACCAGGCCGGTGACGGGACCGAACAGACTTTGGCAGCGGACGTCGTCGTATCCGCTGCGGACCTGCACCACACCGAAACCGAGCTCCTCCCCCGGAACCTGCAGACCTACCCCGAGCGGTACTGGTCACGGTCCACCGCCGGGCCCAGCGCCCTCCTCCTTTACCTGGGCGTCCGCGGTGAACTGCCCCAACTGCAGCACCACACCCTGCTCTTCACCAAGGACTGGGAGGAGAACTTCCGGGCGATTTTCGGCAAGGACACCTTTGTCCCCGCGCCCGCGTCCCTGTACGTGTGCAAGCCCAGCGCCACCGATCCCGCCGTTGCCCCGGATGGACACGAGAACGTCTTCGTCCTGGTTCCCATCCCCGCAGACCCCGGCCTCGGCGGCAGCGGTGATGACCGGCTCGAACGCGTGGCGGACGCTGTGATCCAGCAGCTCAGCGACTGGGCCGGAATACCGGACCTCGCGCAGCGGATCGTGTTGCGGCGCAGCTACGGCCCCGAGGACTTCCGGCGCGACTACCACTCATGGAAGGGCACCTCGCTGGGACCGGCGCACACGCTGCAGCAAAGCGCTTTTTTCCGCGCCGGCAACGTAAGCCGCAAGGTCCAGGGGCTGTACTACGCGGGCGGTTCCACCATTCCGGGGATTGGCATTCCCATGTGCCTGATCAGCGCCGAACTGGTCATCAAGCGGCTGCGCCGTGACCTGAGCACAGGTCCCCTGCCGGTGCCGCTGCGCCCGGGCAGGGTGCGGGAGAACACGGACGCGTGATGCCTGCCGCCTACTTACTGTTCCTGCTCGTGTCGCTGGGCTGCATGGTGCTTCTTGACCAGCGCCTGCGGTTGTTCTTCTGGCGTGATGCCCGCCGGGCAGCTGCCGTGCTCATAGCCGGGCTGGTGTTCTTTTTGGCGTGGGACCTGGCGGGAATCGGGCTTGGTATTTTCTTCCGCGGACACAACGAGACGATCGGGATCGAACTCGGCCCGGAGCTGCCCCTGGAGGAACCCATCTTCCTGGTCTTCCTCACCTACCTCGTGATGAACCTCTTCCTGCTGTTCCAGCGGGGCCTCCAGGCCCGGTCGCGTCCAACCGAAAGGGTGAGGGAACGCTCATGACCTACTGGGCGCTGAACTCGGTGTTCCTTATCGTGGCTTTTGTTGTGGGCATTGCAGCGGTGACCGTGGGACTGCGGGGCCGGGGCCGCCGCATGGCACTCGGGGCAGCAGGCTGCACCACCGCCGTCGTGCTGGTCCTGACGGCCGTGTTCGACAACCTGATGATCGCCGCCGGGCTCTTCACCTACTCCCCCGACCATACTTCGGGTGTCTCCGTGGGCCTGGCACCGCTGGAAGACTTCGCCTACCCGGTGGCCGCGGTGCTTTTGTTGCCCTCTTTATGGATTCTCCTGGGCCAGGGCGCAGAGCGGCGGCGGGCATGAAGACCCTGCGCACGCTGCTGGTCTCCTCCCGCCCGCTGTCCTGGGTGAACACGGCCTTTCCATTCGGAGCGGCCTACCTGTTGACCTCTGGGCAGATCGACCTTGCTTGGGTGATCGGAACCCTGTACTTCCTGATCCCCTACAACCTGGCGATGTACGGGATCAACGACGTCTTCGACTACGAATCGGACCTCCGGAACCCGCGCAAGGGAGGTGTGGAAGGCGCTGTGCTGGACCGGACCATGCACACCATCACCCTCCGCGCCGCGATTGCCACCAACCTGCCGTTCCTCGCGGCGCTCGTGCTGCTCGGCGGGCCGGCCTCGTGGCTGGTGCTGGCCGTCAGTATTTTTGCAGTGGTTGCATACAGTGCGCCCGGGCTGCGCTTCAAGGAGCGCCCGTTCCTTGATTCGGTCACGTCCAGCACGCACTTTGTGAGCCCAGCGGTTTACGGTCTGGTGCTGGCACAGGCAGAGTTCACAGGGGCGTTGTGGGCGCTGCTGGCTGCCTTTTTCCTTTGGGGCATGGCGAGCCAGGCGTTCGGTGCTGTGCAGGACATCGGCGCCGACCGCGCCGGCGGCATAGCGTCGATCGCCACCGTCACCGGCGCCCGCGCCACGGTTCGGTTCGCCATCGCCGCTTACCTGGCTGGCGGCGCACTGATGCTGTTCACCCCATGGCCGGGACCGCTGGCAGCGGTCCTGGTGCTGCCGTACGTGATCAGCATACTGCCGTTCGCTTCCCTTGACGACGACAAAGCTGAACTTGCACACCGGGGCTGGGAGCGGTTCCTGTGGCTGAACTACGGGACCGGGTTTTTCGTCACGATGCTGCTGATCTGGTACGCGGCGGTCCGCTGACAGGTACTCCCGGGCCGTGAATCTGGTCCGGAAGTTTGGGCCGCGGCTGGGCCCGCGGTTCTAGTCGGCGGCGGCGAGCTGGCCGCAGGCGCCGTCGATCTCTTTGCCGCGGGTATCCCGGAGGGTGCAGGGCACGCCTGCGGCGCGGAGCCGCTCGATGAACTCCTGCGCCACCGGCTTGTCAGAAGCGGTCCAGATGGAGCCGGGGGTCGGGTTGAGCGGGATCGGGTTCACGTGCACCCAGCCGCGGCCGCGCTGGTTAAGCTTCTTGGCCAGCAGGTCCGCACGCCAGGGATGGTCGTTCATGTCCTTGATCAGCGCATACTCGATGCTGACCCGGCGGCCGGTCTTGCGGTAGTAGTTGTAGGCCGCGTCCAGCGCCTCGTCCACCTTCCAGCGGTTGTTCACCGGGATCAGCTCGTCACGGAGTTCGTCGTCCGGAGCGTGCAGGGACAGCGCAAAGGTGACAGGCAGGTCTTCGTCAGCGAGCTTGCGGATGGCCGGGACGAGGCCCACCGTGGAGACAGTGATGTTCCGGGCAGACATGCCCAGGCCCTCGGGTGAAGGGTCCACGAAGCGGTGGAGGGCAGCCATCACGCGCTTGTAGTTGGCCAGCGGTTCGCCCATGCCCATGAACACGATGTTGGTGACCCGCTCGCCGTCGTGCTCGTTCTCGCCCAACTCGCCGGCGGCGATGGCGCGGTTGGCAGCGACTACCTGGTCAACAATCTCGGCGGTGGACATGTTGCGGGTCAGGCCGGCCTGGCCGGTGGCGCAGAAGGGGCAGTTCATTCCGCAGCCGGCCTGGGAGGAAACGCAGAGGGTGATGCGGCCGGGGTACCGCATCAGCACGGACTCCACGAGCGCACCGTCAAACAGACGCCAGAGGAACTTGATGGTGTCCCCCTTATCGGTCCGCAGGCGGCGTACCTCAGTGAGCAGCGGCGGGAACATTTCGGCGACGAGTTCCTCACGTCCGGCCTTGGGCAGGTCACTCATGGCGTCCGGGTCCGTGGTCCAGTGCTGGAAGTAGTGCGTGGAAAGCTGCTTCGCCCGGAAGGCGGGCACGCCAAGCTCCTTCAGCTTCGCGGCGCGCTCGGCCAGGGTCAGGTCCGCCAGGTGCACCGGCGGCTGCTTCACGCGCGGGGAGGCGAACTGGAGGAGCGGCCGGCCCTCGGCAGTGCGTGCCTGCTCCCAGCCCTCGGCAGTGGGACGGACCTGCGGGCGGGTGCTGTCAGCAGCCTCGCCCTCCCCTGCGCGGGGGCGGACGGGAGTCTGGGAGGAAGGAGTGGGGGAAGTCATCCTATCAATGATCGCATGCTGGTTTTCATTTGGGGAATCGGGGCGCTATGATTCCGCTCTCGCTGGAGCGCGAGCCGGCTGCAGGCAACTCCGCGGGCACCGGGTGGGTCCTATCGTTCTGCCGGTGTGGCTGCTTCTTCCGGGACGTATCCGTCGTAGCGGACGGCCTTGAAGAGCACGCTGAAAACCACCAGGTCGTAGATGACCCAGGCGACGTTCACGAGGGTGCCCAGCGGTTCGTTCATGCCCAAGGCGAGGCGGACCAGGCCGATCACGCCGGCGCCGGCGAGCATTCCCATGGCGATGAGCTGTGGCCGGATGAGGTGCCAGTCGCGGCTGTTGCCTTCCTTCACCTTCGGCGTGACGGCGAACCCGAGAGGCCGCCCGAACCAGACGTTGCGGGCCGCGGTGGTGCAGGCCTTGATCCAGGTGGGGAACAGGGCCAGGGAGTACTGCTGTCCCCGCCATGTTTTCGCGCCGCGGCCTGCGTAGGCAAAGAGGATCTGGTTGGCCACCATGAAGGGGATGAACCTGATGAAGAAATCGGTGCTGAGACTCGTGACCGGCAAGATGCCCAGGACCAGGTAAATAATTGGGGCCGCGATGTAGACGACGGCGGCGAACCCGGACAGGTAGCTCCACATGGTGGCGAAGTACATCAGCCGCTGGGCGCCGTTCATGCCTTTCTTGGTGAGGGGGTTTTCCCGGAGCAGCACCTGGATGGTGCCCTGGGCCCAGCGCAGCCGCTGGGTGAGCATGGTTTTCAGGTCCTCCGGTGCCAGGCCGAGGGCCAGGATCTCGTGGTGGTAAACGCTCTTCCAGCCGAGCGAGTGCAGGCGCATGGAGGTGGCCATGTCCTCGGTGACGGAGATGGTGGCCAGCGGCATGAGCGGCTGCGCCTCATCGCCGCGCTCCACGGAGATCGCTTCCAGAACCGCCTGCACTGATTCGAGCGCACCCAGCGGGGACCATTGCCGGGAGGACAGTTGCGCCACCGCATTGTCCACTTCCTCGGGGGACAGCTGCCCATGCCCGGCGTCCAGGTCCATAGCCCGGATCTCGGCGAGGTCTGCCTGCAGGGCGGAGAAGTCCGCGGCCACGAGCTCTGCAACGGCAGCGTCCACCGTGCGGCGCAAGTCATAGGTGATCTCGCTGTACGATCGCCCGGACTTGAGGTCCGCTGCCGCTTTTGTGGTTGCCCGTTCCACTTCGTCAAGCAGCCGGGCGACCGTGGGATTGGCGGCCTGGGTGGATTTGCGTGCATGACGGAGCGCTTTTCGGGAGCCATTCAGGGCGCTGCGGATGTTCCGGTCGACCTCGGCGACGTACCCGGCAAGGCCCAGTTGCATGAGCGCCTCACGCCGCAGCAGCGCGTTTGAGCCGCAGAAAAACGCGGCATTCCACCCGTCTTTGCCCTGTTGCAGTGGCCCGTAGAACAGCGGCGCCTGGCTGCCCAGCGGATCGTCGTCGGGAACGTTGATGAACCACTGCGGGGTCTGGACCAGGGCGACCCTCCTATTGTTGAAGTATCCCAACGTTCGGTCGAGGATCTCCGGTTTCGGAATCTGGTCGGCGTCCAGGATCATCATGAACTCGCCCTGGGTCATCATCAGGGCGTTGTTGAGGTTGCCGGCCTTGGCGTGGCGGGGGAGGCTGGAAGTCCAGTCAGCACTGCGGGTCAGGTACCCCACACCGTGCTGCGCAGCTGCTTCCCGCATTTCCGGCCGCGCACCATCATCCAGAATCCAGGTTTTGTGGGGATAGCGGATCCTTTGGGCAGCCAGTGCGGTGTCCATTACCATCTCGATTGGCTCGTTGTACGTGGTGATGAAGACATCCACCGTCAGTCCGGGAGGGGCTTCCGGCGGTGTTCTTTCCCTCAGCCGCCACATCGTCAACCCAAACAGGCACACGTCGATCAAACTGTACGTTTCGGCAAGCACCAACGGCACCGCAATCCACCACGCCGACCAGTTGAGGGACTCCAGCCACCGCCAGGCCACATAGTTGACTCCAAGGATTACCGTGAGCACCACCAGCAGGCGAAGCACGAAACGATGCACGCTATCCCTCCTGTATACGGCCGGGCGTGTACGCAACCGGGCAACGAGATCCGATGCGCTCCCCTCGACGTCATCAGGCGCCGGGAACCGGCGCGGTAGTCCACCAGCCTAGTCCAGGCCACCGGTTTGCAGACAGGGGCAACAGGGAAAGGGCAGGATAGTACCTACTGCCAGTGGACTCTGAGGGAGAACATGACTTTCAACCTGCGGCGGTTCCCGCCCCTGCCGATGCTCACAGCGCTCTTTGTCCTCCCGCTACTGACGGCGTTGCTTCTGACCACTGCTGCACCCGCCCGGGCTGCCAGCCCGTCGCCACCCGGGGCATCAGGTGGGGGCCCTTACCTTGGTGCGCTGCTGGATTGGTCCACGGACTCACCGGCCGCCTACGAGGAACGGCTCGGGACCCCGGCTGCGCTTTACGGCCGGCCGGTGCAGTTGCCCATGAGCGAGCAGGAACAAGGGTTCCTGCGTTCATACTTTGGCCAAGTCGCCGCCCAAGGGGCCCAGGCGTTGCTCACAGTACGGCCCGACGTTCCATTGACGGACGTTGATGACCCCCTGGCCTCGGCACTGGCAGCGCAGGTTGCTGACGCGGCCCAGGGCTATGAAGGTACCGTGTTCATTCGTTTCGCCCCGCTAATGAATGCCACCTGGGTACCTTGGGGGCAGCAGCCCGAGGCCTACCGGGACGCCTTCCGCGTCCTCAGCGCGGCAATGGATGACGAACTCGGGGATCCGGTGATGGTCTGGTCCCCCACAGCGGCTGAGGACTACCCCTTCCGGGCTCCCTCCCCCACCTCGCCTGCGGGCGGGGCCCTTGGGGCACTGGATACTGACGGCAACGGGGAGTTCAACTTCAACGATGACGCCTACGCCCCCTACTATCCCGGTGACGACGTCGTTGACTGGGTAGGGCTGTCCGCCTACCACGACAAAACTGACGGGACACTGGAGCCCAATACTCTGCCTCAGCCCGGAGAGTTCGAGGCGCTGCTGGGCCCCGCCACCTCCGCCGGGGCCGCCGCGGAAAACTTTTACGGCGCCTATGCCTCCGCCCGGAACAAACCCTTGATGGTGGAGACAGCAGCTTTCTACAGCCCCGACGTCAGCGGCGGGCCCACCGAAACGGACATCAAAAACAATTGGTGGGACCAGGTGATGAAAGCACCTGGCAACGGATACGACCGGATAGAAGCGGTGGTGTGGAACGAAACGGCCGAGCAACGCCAGCAGGGAACAGTCGCAGTGGACTGGCGATCCACGCACACTCCCGACCTGGCCGGCGCTTTCGCCCAGCGCATCACAGCCACTGGTACGGTAACCGGGCCGGTCTTTGAGCAATCAACCCTGGACGGGGCGGCGGCGCCTGCCACGGGAACCGTCCTTAACGGATCCGCCGCGTGGGTAACAGCTGCCGCCGGCCTTGCCGGGGCCCTTGCCCTGTGCCTGCTGCCCCTCTGGGGTCCGGTGCGCCGATGGGCCTATGCGGTCGATTCCCCCCGCGACGCCAGGATCGACATGCTGCGCGGGGCAGCCATCATCTTCGTCGTCGTAAACCACGTAGGACTTACCTCATTCTTCCAACTGCTGACTCAGGAAACCATCGGAGTGGTCTCCGGAGCCGAACTGTTCGTACTCCTATCCGGAGCCGTCCTGGGCCTGGTCTACGGCCCCCGGGTCAAAGACAATTTAGGTGACGTGGTGGACCACACCAGCAAACGGGCGTGGAAACTTTACCTCACCGCACTGGCGGTCGTGCTGCTCGTCTTCGCCCTGAGCCGCCTGCCATTCCTGAACGCCACCGCCGTCACCACCTTCACCGACCAGGGCACCGGCGCAACGGGCGCCGGGGGCGTAGGGTCCACCTACAACCTGTACGCAGGGATGGAGTCGCTGTTCCAGTTTCCCGTCCCCGACTACCTCATACCGTCACTGCTGCTGCTGCAGTTGGGGCCCTGGCAATTCAACGTCATGGGCCTCTACGTGATCCTCCTGGCCATCAGCCCCCTGGTGCTCGTAGCACTCAGCCGGGGACGGGCCTGGCTGGTTCTCACCATTAGCCTGGGGCTCTACGCCGTGGGAACCATCACCCAGTTCCGGCTGCTGCCCTCACAGTTCGAGGATTCCTTCCCGCTGCTGGTCTGGCAGGTGCTGTTCGTCCTGGGCATGGTCGCCGGCTACTACCGCGGCCAGATCGTGGCCTGGTTCTCCCATCACCGGCAAAGAACGCTGCTTTGGGCATGCGTCCTCCTGACGGCCGCCCTGGCGATCTTCTCCTGGACCAGCACCTACTACTCAAACGCCTACGATGTCAGGCTGGCGCTGCTGCCCGAACAAACCTTCCGCACCATCTATGAGGGCTTCTTCGAACGCACCTACCTCGGCCCCGGCCGACTGCTCAACGTCCTGCTGATCATCATCACCGGGTACGCCCTGCTCAGCGCCTACTGGAAACCACTTGAGCGGGCCCTCGGCTGGTTCCTCATCCCCCTTGGCCAGGCAACGCTCTACGTCTTCATCCTCCACGTCTTCCTGATCCTCGCCGCAGCGAATATCCCGGCGCTCCGGCAAGATGACATCTGGCTCAACACCGCCGCCTACGTGGTGATCCTGGCCGTTCTCTGGGTCATGGTCCGGACCCGCTTCCTTTTCCGCGTAATTCCACGATAAGACCCACTTCCTGGCTATTGCACAGGTCGTTGCCCCAACGCTGTTGCAGACGGGACTACGGCGATAGCGGCTTGATTAGTTGTCCGCTGCCTACATTTGGCTGTGCGCGGCCACGGCTGGATCCGCGCCGACACGGGCGCCGGACTCCAGTCCCGTGATGCCCGCCAACTCGGTGGGGGTGAGCGTGAGACGCACGGCTTCCAGGTTTTCCCGCATACGTGTGGAATCCGCTGACTTCGGGATGACGATTGTGCCTTGTGCGAGGTGCCATCCCAGCAATATCTGTGCCGGGCTGACACCGTACTTGGCCGCAAGTGACTTGACTGCAGCTGCCGTGAGGTCTGCGCCCTGACCCAGGGGACTGTACGCCTCCACGGCGATGCCGAGGGAGCGGCTTGTCGCGGACAGTTCCTCCTGCTGGAAGGTGGGGTGGATTTCGATCTGATTGACGGCCGGAACAACATCGGACCCTGACAGGAGCGTGTCCAGGTGGTCGGCCAGGAAGTTGGAGACGCCGATTGCGCGGGCCTGGCCGTCGGCGTAGAGCTTTTCCATTTCTTTCCATGCCTCCAGGAAGAGTCCCTGAGACGGTACGGGCCAGTGGATCAGATAGAGGTCCACGTAGTCGACCCCCAGAGCCAGGGCACTGTTATGGAACGCCTCTTTTGCTTTGCCCTGCTCGCCGTTGCGCAGCTTGGTGGTTAGGAAGATCTCCTCCCGGGGGATCCCCGACGCGGTAATTGCTGCCCCAACGCCGGCCTCATTTCGATAGGCGGCAGCCGTGTCTATGTGGCGGTAACCAGCTTCCAGGGCATCCTCGACAATGCGCTGAGTCTCCTCCGGCGGAACCTGAAATACGCCGAATCCGAGCTGCGGGATCCGGACGCCGTTGTTGAGGGTTACGGTGGGGACCGTTGTTCTTTGTGTTGGAAACGTCATTGTTTTCTTCCGTTGGTTCGGTTGGATGCACTTGTAGGAAATGCACTGGAGAGCCCGGCAGGAGTCTGTCTACGTGCGGTTACGCCTAAAGCATTCCGGCGGGTGTGACAAGGGACCGGCGGGAGTGCATGCTAGCACTCACTCCCGCTGAGGTCAGCGGTTGATCAACTGTCCTTCGGCGTCGAGGTAGTCACGCCAGGAACGCTTCGCCGTCCAACCGAGCATTCGTTGGGCTTTCGCGCTGGAGATGCCCGACGCATCGGAGCGGTCAAGGCCGCGCAATTCGATGCTGTCCCCGTAGTACTTGCTCAGGATCTCGGCGAAGTCGTGGCCGCCAACATTGTCAGGGGCAGCGATGTAGAAGACCTCGTGTCCGGGCAGGTCTGACTCCGTGGCCAACACGATGGCGTCGGCGAGGTCGTAGACGTCGATGTAGCTCCATAAGTTGGGGCTGAGGACCGACGCATCACGGATTTGCGGTCCGAGGTTTATCTGGTAGTTGCCCTCGAACTGGACCCAGCTGGGACGGATGGAGATGCACTGGACGTCCGAGCGGGCGATCGCCGCGTCCATGAGCTGCTCGCCGAAGTGCTTGGAGAGCGCGTAGGGGTCCTGCGGGTGGATCGGGTGCTCCTCGTCCACGGGGGCGTAGTCCGGGAGGAAATCCCGCTCGGGAAAAAAGAAGCCGGGGACAGTCTCACTGGAGATGTAAACAAAGCGCTTCACGCCAAATCGAATGGCGGCCTCGAGAACGTTGAAAGTCGCCATGAGATTGGTTTGGAATACAACGTGGGGCGGATGACCGGTGGGTTCGGGGATCGCAGCGATGTGTACCACGGCATCCACTCCACGGACGACGGCGTACGCTTCCCCTGCGTTGGTGAGGTCAGCCATCATGTACTTCGGAGTGCCTTCAGGCTTGCGCTCGAAGCCGGGACGGGTCAGATCGGTGGTTAATACTTCGTGCCCGGCGTCGATCATCGCCTGGGTAGCGGCCCGACCGACCTTTCCATGGGCACCAGTGATGAGGACCTTCATAATGTCTCCTAGATGGCGCCTAAATACATAGTTTATTGCCTGAACTATATGCGAGTAATGAATCAAGGTCAATGCCCGGCGCTTGATCCCGGCGGACTCCCCCTTACTAGGTTCTGTCGTTGACACCGCAGGGCGCCTCTCCCTAGGCTCCTGCCAGTGTGACCCCAGGATACGGAACCGAGAGGACAGTGCTATGGACCAGGACAACAGGCAGTTACGGGATCGGCTTGGGCGGTTAGGCTTCGGCGGCACCGGCGTGGGCAACCTGTACCGCTCCATTCCGGATGGGCAGGCTGCAGCAACGGTGGAGGCGGCATGGGACGCCGGCATCCGCTACTTCGACACCGCACCCCACTACGGGCTGGGCCTGTCCGAACGGCGGATAGGTGAAGTCCTTGGCAACAAGCCACGGGAAGAGTTTGTCCTCTCCACGAAAGTGGGCAGGGTCCTCGTCCCGTCACCTGCAACCAAGGACACAAAGGACCCTGACGGCTTCGACGTACCGGCCTACATGCGGCGTGAATGGGATCCTTCGGAAGCAGGAGTGCGGCGCAGCATCGAAGATTCGCTGGAACGGCTGGGCCTTGAGTACATCGACATCGCCTACTTGCACGACCCCGACGTCTACAGCATGGAAGACGCCGTGAGCTCCGCGCTGCCCGCCCTCGAAAAGCTCCGGGCCGAGGGCCTGGTGCGGGCCATCGGCGTCGGCACCAACACCGCCGGTGCAGCACTGCAATGCGTCGAAGCGGCGGACCTTGACCTCCTCATGCTTGCCGGTCGGTTCACCATGCTGGAACAGCCCGGCTCAGACGGCCGCCCCGGCGAGGGACTGCTGGACCGCTGCCTGGAACTCGGCACCGGGATGGTGAGTGTCGGCGTCTACAACTCCGGCATCCTCGCCAAGCCGGAACTGCCCTCGGACGCGCACTACAACTACTCCCCGGCAAGCGAAGGGGTCTTGGAGCGGGCCCGGCAACTGGCCGGCGTCTGCAAGGAACACGGGGTCGAACTTCCTGCTGCCGCCATCCAGTTCCCGTTCCGGCACCCCGCCGTCGTCAACGTCACGGTTGGCGCCAGCAGGCCCGAACAGATCAGCGAAAGCGCCAAGCGTTTGTCCACCAATATTCCGGCTGAGCTGTGGCAGGACCTCCGGCAACGGGGGCTGGTCAATGTATGAGTCCAGCTCAGGGGTTTCTTTCGGAATCCAGGGATCCCGCAGGGAGCCAGCGTAGGATAAAACAGTAAGCCGTCAGCGTGATGCTGGCGGATTCCGACCGAAGGAGAAACACCATGGGTTTGGACGACAAGATCGGTAATGCAGCCGAGAAGCTGGGCGGCAAGGGCAAGGAAGCCGCTGGAGAAGCTACCGGCGATGAAAGCCTGAGGGCCGAAGGACAAGGCGATCAGGCCAAGGGGGACCTGAAGCAGGCCGGCGAGAAGATCAAGGACGCTTTCAAGAAAGACTGACTTCCCGCTGCAGGAAGGGCGCTGCTCCAACCGGAGCGGCGCCCTTTCCCTTTTCCTGCGGGTTTCCCGGGCCTCTCCCTACAGACAAGTGGACTCCTCGGTATTAACAAGTGGACTCCTCGGTATTAACGAGTACCGACTACTCGTGTACGTGCCGCCGGAGCAATTTAGTGTTTCTAGCAGCGGATCAATTACTTCCGCTGCCAAGGTCTCAGCCTCCGATTTCCCCGGCCACTTGCCAGGGATCAAGCTGGGGCCGGCGATGATGGTGTCCGTTCTGAGACCGCGGGCACCGCCCCCCAGCCATCGCCGGCCCCTCTCAATCGCCCGTCCGCCAGCCATCCGCGGGCAATGCCCGTCCTGGGCGTTGGCTGGCAGGGCAAGCACCGGCAGCACCTCGTTGTTAGAAGCCCCCACGCGAGTCTGGCTCAAGCGCGGGGGCTTCCGTTGTGCTTCCGCATCGGGGGGAACTTGGAAGCATCTAAAAATCTACCGGCTGGTAACCTTCCGGAAAGCCGGTTTGGGTCGACCGAATTGAATCTTGATTGAACCTTGAGCCGGGCCTGCAGGCGGCATCAGGCCGCCGGGCTTCAGTCCGTCTGCGGCTCTTCGGTTGCCTCGGGATCCTCTTCGGGTTCGAAGGTATTGGGCTCCGCATCGGCGCCAAGGCCCACGCCGTCCGCGCCCCCGGGAACACTGCCGTCCTTGCCCTTGCCGGGGGCCGCGCCCCCCTGCAGCTTGTCATCAGGCAGTGAATCGGGTGAGTTGATGGTCATTGCTCCTCCTTCTTTGGCCGGGCCTCCACGCTAACAGCACATGGCGCGAAAGGCGCGGACCAGGCCAAAGAATTTACGGCCGACGGCGGGCCGGCGCCGCCGCTTTCAGGATAATCTCCAGCCCGGGCCGGCTTCCCGGCCAGTGCCTTTCCAGCGCCCCGGGCCCGGCCCGCCGAAACACCGAGCGCAGCACCAATGCCACAATGACGACATCGTCCGCGTATCCGATCACGGGGATGAAGTCCGGCACCAGGTCAACGGGCGAGAGGAGGTAGGCGAGCAGCAGTGCCAGGAGCACCCGGACCCCGACGGCGACCGTCCGGTCAGCGGCCAGCCTCCTGATCAGCCGGAGCAGGTCCGGCAGCAGGCGCAGCGCATCCTTCATGGAGACGGTCTCGGGATGCCGGCGGGCGTACCACCACAGCAGGAGGAGCAGAACGGCGTACGCCAGCAAAAGGCCCGCCACGAGGCCGGCGACTGTTTCCCAGGACATCCGCACCTTTCTTGAAGCACCGACCATGGCCGGGTTCTTCAACGAGGGTACTCTGCCGAACGCTGTCGAGAAGGTGGTCCTGTCCCCGCTAAGCCCTAACCCCCGAGGTGATGAATGGTGAAGGCGGCAAGGAAGCCTACTGACGCCGTGAGCCCGGTTAGGTTGTGGTGTTCCTCGAAGGCCTCGGGGATCATCGTGTCCGCCAGCATTGCCAGGATGCCGCCGGCCGCGACTGCGGTAATGAGTGCCACTACTTCCCCGGGCGCGTTCTCCAGGGCGGCATAGCCCAGCAAAGAGGCCACCCCGCAGAGCAGCGCGATGCCGCCCCACATCCCGAACACGTAGCGGGCGCTCCTGCCGGCTTTCTTCATTCCGGCGGTTCCGGAAAGTCCCTCCGGAACGTTGGAGATGAATACCGCCGCCATCATCGCCGGACTGACCGCCCCGCCTGCCAGTATGCCAACGCCGAGGACCACCGATTCCGGCACGCCGTCAAGCAGCGCGCCCACGGCGATTGCCGTTCCGCTGCCGGGGTCTTCGGATTCCGACGGCTGCTGCCCGCCGGAGCGCTTTCGGTGCTTGGCCCCGGCCCTGGCCAGCATCATGTTGGCCCCGACGTACACCACGGCACCCGCCAGGAATCCAACCACGGTGGGCCACAGTCCGCCGCCCTGAACTGCCTCGTCAACGAGTTCGAATGCCAGGGCAGAAATGAGCACCCCTGATCCGAAGGACATGATCGAGGAAACCAGTTTGGCCGGCAAGTTCCAACGCCAGGAAAGCGCCGCGCCAATGACCAGCGCTGCTCCGGCGCCAGTCCCCCACAGCAGTGCCTGCGCCCACAACGGCATGTCCTCCAACTTTCCGGCCCCCAGCCGGGCCTTGAACCTTCGAACCGGCCAGGATCCGGAATCCCGCCGGGCTTGAAGCAGCCAGACTAATTCAGCGCCTTGCGGCACGGAGAATTGATGGGATTTTGAGGATAACCTTGCTGCCCGTTGACGCTGGAGGTCCACTCTGGAGGTATCGAACCAACAGCTTGCGGGGTGCAGGAAGTCATGGGAAACGAAACAGCTTTTGAAGACGTGAAGGTTGTGGCAGGCGTGCTGACAGATCAGCAGCCGCTCGACTTTTACACCCTGGGGCTGGCCGGCTGCATCCACCGGCTCACGGCGCCCCTCCGCCGGAACGGGATGGCGGTCGCCTGGGACACTCCGCACTGGGGCATCGAGATTCCGGCGGACTGCGCCCTTCTGCTCTACCAGTCGGCGCGCGAGGCGCTCAGTAACGCGTTCAAGTATTCGGAAGCGTCGCAGCTCAACCTGGGGCTCGCCGCCGTGGACCACGGCGTGCGCCTGGTAGTGGCCGACGACGGCAAAGGCTTCGACCGCAACCTCGCCACGTGCGGGCGCCACGGTTACGGCCTCAGGCTCATGACCGCGGCTGTCCACGAGGCCGGCGGCTCCGTGGACATCTGCTCCGCCCCGGGGCAGGGCACCACCGTGACAGTCACCCTGCCGCTTGACTAGGGACCCGGATGCCCGCCCTCCCCTTGACGGCAGGCATCCGTGATTCTGCAGTGCGAGGGTTTTTACCTGGACAGCTTGGCCGTATCAGGTTCACGGTCGCCGATGTGGCCGGGTGCGTTGGCGGTCAGGACACGTTCCACGAAGGCCTCGTACTCCTCCATGTAGTGGCGCAGGAACTTGGCTGTGCCCTCATCCTTGACCTCGCCGTCGTCGCCGAACACTTCGGGGTTGTAGTGGATGTACATTTCCGGAGCGTTCAGCTGCGGTGCGTCCAGGAAGCTGAGGACGCTGCGCATCGAGGACTGCATCACGGCAGTGCCGATACTGCCCGGGGATGCCCCGATGATTCCGGTGGGCTTGCGGGCAAAGGAGTTGCTCCCCCACGGGCGCGAGCCCCAGTCGATGGCGTTCTTCAAGGCACCGGGAATGGACCGGTTGTATTCAGGGGAGACAAACAGGATGCCGTCCGACGCCTCGATGGCCTCCTTCAGCGCACGGCCTTCGGGCGGGAAGTCCGCGTCGAAGTCGTAGTTGTAAGGCGGGAGATCCTTGATGGGGATTTCTGTGAACTCGAGGTTCTCCGGAGCGAGTTTTATCAACGCTTTGGCGAGGACCCTGTTGATGGAGCCGGCTGCCAGGCTCCCCACGAAGTAGCCGATTTTGTATTGTGCCATGAGTGTTCCTTCCGAAAGCCGGTAGATCCCGGCGGCAATATTCGTCCTGGAAAAGATGCCGCCTCCCAGGCGGCCTTGATGCCACTGCAGCATCAGTCCAGCACAGAAGGCCTGTCCCGGCCAGAGTAAGCGGCGGGTCCTTGACAGGCCGGGCCCTGGAGCGCTGAATGACTGTAGCGAAACCCCCGTGCGGTCAGGAGCAGCCATGAGCGAGAATCCAATGCAGGATGAACGGGTCCACACGGAAGCCCCCGCTGAGGGCGACCCGGATGCCGATGCCACAGAGATCAGGGTCCACTCCCAGGACCCGGCCGAGGGCGCGGATACTCCGGAAGCCGCCGGGTCCGGCAAGTAATCCGCATCAACCCAGCTATTGAAACGCTGGCCTTGGCGGACTCCGGCTACATCCCTCCCCGCGGCGGCCTTTTCGGACAGCCCTGAACAGCCCTTTCTGCCCTGACCTCGGGAAAGGCCCGACGGCGGCGCTGGACCGGCAGTCCGGCGCCTCGGGCCGCCGTCATTTTTTCTTGCTCTGGAAACCAGCCAGCCCATTAGGTATGTTGGTAAGCATGCTGATGATTTTTACCAAGCTCATCAGCTCCGGTAACAAAGCGAAGGAGACGTTATGAGCACGAAGGTCGAAAAACGCATTCTGGTGAACGTACCGGTAAGCACCGCTTACAACCAGTGGACCCAGTTCGAGGAGTTCCCGCACTTCATGGGCGGCGTCAAGAGCGTGACGCAGCTCAGCGACGACCGGCTGGAGTGGGTGGCCGAGATCGGCGGGATCCGCCGGCAGTGGGAAGCAAAAATTCTGGAGCAGATCCCGGACCGCAAGGTTGCGTGGGCAGCCACGGAAGGCGCCACGAACGCCGGTGCCATTGAATTCGAGGACATCGGCGGCGGCCAGACCTCCCTGCAGCTGACGCTTGAGTACGAGCCCGAAGGCATCATCGAGAAGGTGGGCGACAAGCTCAACGTGGTGGAGCGCCAGGCCGAGGCAGACCTGCAGCGGTTCAAGGAGTTCATCGAGGCTGAGGGCTACGCCAGCGGAGCATGGCGCGGCAGTGTAAGCTCCGGCGCACCCGCAGGCACGCCTGGTGTGGAGGACGCAGCAGGATCCCGCGGCGATTCCGGCAAGGCTGGCATCTCCGGCAAGGTTGCGGCCGGTTTGGGCGTTGCTGCGGCAGCGGGCGCCGCGGCAGCCATGGCCGGGTCCAAGAAGGACACCACCGAGGGTGCCGACGTAACGGTGACCCCAGTGTCCCCCGCCGAGCCTGTAACCGTCACGCCCGTCACGACGGATACGACCACCACCACGGGCACGACGGCGGCAGCTGGCTCCACCGGTTCAGTCGCCGACTTGGGTGATGACCGTATTGGCCACGCCTTCGACCAGACCAACGGCCTGGTGGACACCACGGGCGAGTCCGACGAGACCCTTGAGGGCGAAAACCTCAGCGCCGGCGAACGGCGTGCAGGCGACGGTCGGCCCGACGGCGGACTGCCGCCCGTCGGCGGGAACCTCGGCCAGCACTAAACCGTGACCCATCCCGGCACCGGAACTGACTGCGGCTGACCGCTGAAGCAGCGTCCGGCGTCGAAGTTTCCGGACCCAACGAAAGCGCCGCCCACCTCCACTGGAGGCGGGCGGCGCTTCGCTGTGCTTGATGCCTTTGTGTCGTGCTGGCGTACTTCACCGACTGCGCGGCCGGACTCTCCATGCCCTCGCTAATACAGTTGGGATCAGTCAGTCGCGTGCCGGAACCAGCACTACCTCGTAGACGGTTGGGGTGGGCTGCACGCCGAACTTCGCGTTGACAGCAGCAAGGGTGTTGCCGAACTTGGCAATTGTCGTCGGGACGTTGAACGCCGGGCTGGTGATGACGTCCCGGACGGTGCCGGAGGAAAGGTCACCGGCAAGCTTGACGCGGACAATCTGGTTGAGCCTGTTCTGGACCGCCCACAGGTTGTTGCCCTTCACGAGGATGCCGTCTACGAACTCGACATCCAGGCCTTTGATCCTGTTGCTTTCGCCGCTCCACGGATCGACTGTGTAGAGGGCCCTGTTTTTTGTGTGGGCCACTATCAGCGCGCGGTCATCCCTGCTGGACGCGATGCCGTTGAATCCGAAGTCCGCAGGTGCCAGGGCAGCCCCGGCCTCGCCCTTCACGGTCAGCGTCCTGGCGGCTTTGCCCACCTCGCCCCACCGGCTGACCTTGACCTGGTACAGCTCACCGTACTTGGAGTTGGTGAACCAGGCGCCGTCGTCGGTGACAACCACGTCGTTAATGAACGAACCCGCCTTGGTGGTCAGCGTGAGCTCCGCCACCGTGGCCTTGGTTTCCGTGTTGTAGACATATGCCTTCCCGGTGCCCCCGCCTGCCACGAACAGCAGATCGTTCCGGACGTCCGCCTTCATGCCGACAGCCATCCGCCCATCCGGTGCGTCAATAAAACGTTTGGCCTTCCCGTCACGAATATCGCCGCGGAAAATATCCCCGGTCATCAGCTCCCCGGCATAGAAAGTCTTCCCCTTGCCTGCGGCGATGCCTTCGGCGGACTTGGCACCGTCGAGAATAATGACTTCGTCCCCGGAGGGCGGCGAGGCCACCGCCGGCAGCGCAGTGGGTGAGAGCAGGGCCAGAAGAGCAATGATTCCGACGGCGGTTCGGCGTGGTACTCGGCGCATGATGCTTCCTTGGATTGGGCTGGTGCGCGGGGCCCAATCTGCGGCAGCTCCGCACGATGGTGCTGCCATCTTAGGCACTGGCCGAAGGGCCCGCCAGAGCCCGATGCCCCCCTTCATAGTCAAGGGTGCGGGGATCACGGACCAGCACCGGCTTCCGGATTCTGCTTACAATCGAAACCTCAATCAACTACTGAGGGACCCATGAAGAAACTCGCCACAGCCCTGATCGCCGCCGGACTCGTTGTCTCCGCCACGGCCTGCACCGCTTCGACCCAGCTCAGCACCGCGGAAACCTGCGAGCGCATCCAAAGCGTTGTTTCCAACCCGGCGAACAACGCCGGCAAGACGGGCATGAACCGCCTGGCCAACCAGATCCGCCCTATTCACGCGGTTGCATCCGAAGAGCTCAAGCCGGCTCTCCAGTCGATCATCGAATACACGGACGAGCAGGCCAAGGAAGCCCCGGACCAGGCCAGGCTGACTGAACTCCAGGCCGGCTATGAGCAGGCCGGCAGCACCTACAGCCAGTTCTGCAGCTAAGCGCTAACCTCTGCCTGGACCCGGCTGCCGGTTTTAAAGGGTGGCCGGGTCCGTGTTTGCCCCGCAGAGAACCACTGCCACGCGCTCGCCCGGCTTCGGCACATAAGCGCCCGAGGTCAGGGCAGCGTATGCCGCCGCAGCGCCGTGTTCCACAATCACCCGGTACTCGTTCCACAGGAGCGCCCGCGCACTGACGATGTCGGCGTCGGACAGCAGGACGCTTTCGACGCCGGTGCGGACCGCGACCGAGAAGCCGATGTCGCCGATGCGGCGGGCTCCCAGGGAGTCAGCAGCGATGCCGGAAACTGCTACGTCGACGGGCTCACCGGCGGCAAGGGCGCCATGGAGTGTTGGCGCGCCTTCGGGTTCGACCCCCACCACCCGCGCATGGCCTTCCACCGCTGCGGCGACTCCGGCCATCAGCCCGCCCCCGCCCACCGCAACCAGCACGGTATCCACTCCGGGTACTTGCTTCAGCAGTTCCGTCCCTGCGGTTCCGGCTCCGGCTGCGATTTCGGTTTGATCGTAAGCGTGGCAATAAACAGCACCGGTTTCCCGGGCGTGGGCCACAGCAGACTGGTAAGCCTCGGCGTATTCGGCGCCGCCCTGGATAACCGTGGCTCCGATTGCCCTAAGCTTCTGCACCTTCACAGCCGGCGCGGCACCGGGGACAAACACCGTTGCCGGGACACCCAGCAGGGCTGCGGCGTAGGCGTTGGCTAGGCCGGCGTTTCCACCGGAGGCCACCACCACGCCGGCGTCCTGCTTCAGCTCTCCGCGCTCCTTGCTGGCGAGAATGCGGTTCAGCGCTCCCCGTGCCTTGAAGGTCCCGGTGTGCTGCATGAACTCGCATTTGAACCACACCTCGCCCTGGAAGGCGCCCGGGTCCGCCTGCAGGACCGGCGTCAGGCGGGTGAGGCCGGCGGTTCGGTGTGCCGCGTGCTCCACATCGGCCCGGGTGATCATGTCAGACTTCGTCGTCCCAGGTTCCCGGCTCCTGCAGGGCCTCCTCGGGCTTGTGCTCCTGGGGCGGCTCGCCGCTGCCGGAGTACGACGCCGGCACGGTTCCGGCTGCATGCCCCTGCTGCTCCTCCCGGATATTGCTCGCACCTGGCAGCTCAGGGTGCTGACCGCTCTGCGGCGCCTCCGTCACGTGCTTGGCCTCGTCGGGATCACCAGGGCCGCGAAGGTCAGCCGTGTTCCCGGGCTCCTCATTCGAACTGGTCATGCTCCTGCCTTTCACCTGGCATACATGGGCAAAAGGCGGGCGGGACCCTTGGGGTCCGCCCGCCTTTGCCTACTCTAACCCGACTCTTCCGCGCGATCCTTTAGCGGGACGAAGTCGGTGAAGCGGAGGACGTCTCGGCGCTTTCCGTTTCGGTCTCGGTGGCGGACGGTTCGGTCTCGGTAGCGGACGGTGATGCCGATCCGCTCGGTGAGGAGGTGCCCGCTGTACCGGACGTGCTGGTGGACGTTGGGCTGGAAGTTGCGCTGCCGCCGTCGGCCTTCTCCAGCACCTCATTGATAAGGTCCTCGAGCTCCTTTTGGTCAGGATCGCCCAAGTTTGCGCCGCTCTTGGTGGCAACAACCAGCAGCTTGCCCTGTGCGGCGGAGACCTGCATCAGCTTTTCCTGGTTCTCGCCGCTGCGGGTGCTGAGCGTTCCGAAAGTTTTCTCGGCGTCCGTGTTGGCTTGGAGCTCCTCGCTGGTGACCTCATAGGTCTGGCCCAGCGCGGTGACGGAGAACTTGTCGCACTGGTCCATCTTGCCGCTGATTTCGTCCAGAACTTCGACGGCACCGGGACCGTCACTGCCCGACTGCGCGGAGATTGTACGCGGCTGGTCGCCCTCGGAGAGCGCGACGGCGATCTCGCCGCTTTCCACCGAGTCCAGCAGGCCCGCCGTGGCGATGTCCTTGCAGTCGGCGGGGTCGACGGTTGCCGTACTCAAAAGGAGGTTGGCGATGTTGCCGCCCTGGTCTACCTGCTCTTTGGAGTACAGCTTCAGCTCGTTGCCGTCTTCGTCCTTCATTCCCGAGATCAGCTCGCGGAGCTCATCCTCGGTGTAAACCTTGGCTTCCGCCGTCTGGCTGGCCGAGGCGCTCGCCGTCCCGGTAGCGCTGGGAGTGGCGGCTCCACCGCCGCCGCCCGTGCAGCCCGCCAGGGCGATCATTGCTGCAGTCATCAGTCCAAGCGCGGGTACTTTTCGCATCAGGTAGAACCCCTTAAGTGAAATAGGAAGCATGCTTAGTGTTTCCTACACTAAAGGGTTTTGGACGGAGATGGGAAATTTCCCATCCTTTGTTGCGGGTGGAACTGCAGCACCGCGCCCCCGGCTTGCGACGCAGGCTGCCGGGGTGACCGGGAGCGGTGGCACCGTCCGTCTGCAATAATCCGAAACAGCAGCTCTCCTTGCCTCATGGGATGCGGCGGTTTGCCATACCTGCAGGTGCGGACGGAATACGGAACACGGTGACCATGGGTGCAGAGATTGTCCTTCGGGGCCACATCGTGAGCGCGAGCATGGACGTCGAGGACGGCCTGGTGGCAGTGGACGGCGACCGGATCACCTATGCCGGGCCGGTGTCAGGCTTTCCCGGGGAGAAGGGCCCTGCCGGGCGCCCCGGTGATGACGGCGACGCTGCAGGGCGCCTGCTGCTCCCGGGGCTCGTGGACCTGCATTGCCATGGTGCCCACGGCTCTGACTTCTCGGACGGCTCGGTGGAAGGCGCGCGTGATGCGGCCCGCTACCTCCACAGCCGTGGCTCCACCACACTGCTGGCCAGCCTGGTCACGGCAGTGCCCGCAGAACTGCTGCGCAACCTACAGGCACTACGGACCGTGACCGAAGAGGGGCTGATCGCCGGGTCCCACCTTGAGGGGCCCTTCCTCTCTGCCGGGCAGTGTGGAGCGCACAACCCTGCGTTGCTGCTGGAACCCGACGCCGGGCTCTTGTCTGAACTGCTGGAGGTGGCGGGTCCCACATTGGCCTCCGTGACCCTGGCCCCAGAACTTCCCGGAGCCCTGGATTTAGCGGACCTTTTGGCCGCCCGCGGGGTCGTTCCGTCGCTGGGGCACACCGCAGCGGATCACCAGTCAGCCGCCATGTTCCTGAAGCGGGCAGCCGCCGGACTTTCGAAAGCATCACCAGGGGCGGGCTTCAGTGGGAAGCGTCCATCCGTCACCCATCTCTTCAACGCCATGCCCGCGATGCACCACCGCTCCCCCGGGCCCGTCTCCGCCTGCCTCAGCGCGGCCCGCGCCGGGACGGCCGTCGTCGAACTGATCGCCGACGGCGTCCACCTGGCCCCCGAGACGGTCAAGACGGTCTTCGAACTCGTTGGCGCTGACAATATAGCCCTGGTCACCGACTCCATGGCGGCCACCGGCTTGCAGGACGGCCAGTACAAGCTGGGCACGGTGGCCGTAACGGTTGACGGCGGAGTGGCCCGGGTGGACGGCACCGGTGCAATCGCCGGCGGAACGGCCACGCTGCTGGACGTGGTCCGGACCGCGGTGGCCGCCGGCGTTTCTTTGCGTGACGCGGTGACGTCTGCGAGCGCTGTCCCCGCAGCCGTCCTGGGACTGTCACGACAGGTAGGTGACCTGCGCTCCGGGATGCCGGCGGACGTCGTCGTGGTCGGCAATGACCTGAATCTTGCCGGAGTCCTCCGACGCGGCGGGTGGGTGACTGATCTGCAACTGCAGCAGGGAAAGAGTTACTGGCCACCCGCTTGCGTCTGAGCCAAGACCGCCGGTACAGCACTCAAAATTGTCAGTGCCCCGATGGATGATGTGGGTATGGGAAACGGCGTGGGAACGGCGGCAGTGATGGAGGGCATTCGTGCCTCTATTACCTCCGTGGCAGCCTTGTTCCTGAAGGGCGCCCGCCTTGAGGCTGGAGGGCCGGTACCTGCCACCGGCGCCGAACAGGATGTGCTGCAGCGCCGGTACGAAATTCGCCTGGAACGGTTAGCGGCAGTAAATCGGCTGGAAGGGGAGCTCGCCGCGGTCAAGGCCCAGGACGCAGCTGAGGCCGTCGACGTTCAGCACGCCATTACCCCGCCGGACGCGCCTGTGCACGAGCGGAACTGCACCGAAATGTCCGCCATAGCGGAAATCGCTGGTGTCCTGACCGTCAAGCTCCGCGGCGGCCGGTGCGCTGGTCAGCCAGGCCCGGCAGCTCTCCTCCCTTCCGCTGGCCATGGACGCCCTGTCCAGCGGGACAATTGCCTGGCAGCATGCCAAAATCCTGGCTGACGAAACGAACTGCCTCGGCTCCGCCGGGGCCGCCGCCCTGGCCGCCCACTTCCTGGACCCCTTCGCCCCCAACTCCGCCCGCGGAGCCGCCGAGGGCGACCTGGTCCCCGCACGCTTCCGCACCAAAGTGAGGACGTGGCGCGAACGCCACCACCCCGAAACTCTTGAAAAACGCCACACCAAGTGTGCCGCCGACCGGCGGATGGAGTACAGTCCGGACCGCGACGGCATGGCGTGGCTCTTGCTGTATATGCCCGCCGAGACTGCAAACGCCATCTGGAACCGGGCCACTGCCCTCGCCCGCGGCCTCCAGAGACCGGAAGAGCCCCGGACATTGACACCATTACGCCCCGACATCGCCGCCGGCCTGCTCCTAAACGCTCCCGTTGGAAGCGGTGCCGGCGGCAGGAATGAATTGGCCGGGATCAGAAATGTCCCGGTACCGGATGCCCAGGTCCTCGTCACCGTCCCGGTGTTCGCCCTGCTCGGCCTCACCCCCGACAATGAAGCAGACCATCTTCAAGCGTGGCAGCATGGTGGAACCACCGGGATCAGCAACGTTGCCCAGCTCTGCCCAAAGCACCACCGCCTCAAGCACAACAGGCCCTGGGCACCCACACCAGCCACCCGGAACGAACCACCTGGCTGGACATCGCCCACCGGCCGGCACTACAAAGGCGAACAGCCCGATTGGAACCATCACATTGGCCAGAGAAGCTGAAGTTCAAGGCCAGCCATGCTGACTTCCTCTACACAGGGCTTTCCCCGGTGAAGACGGTTTAGGGTTCCTGCACCCTTGCCTCACTTGACGCGCGCCACTCATTGCTGGGCATAGAGGCGGGCGCCTAAGCAGGTGCTCGCCGGCCTGCTGCTCGCGGCCGCCCTGGCGGATCTTCCCATCACCCAGGTACACACCTGGCTGACCGATCCCACCGACGACGCGGCCGTGCCGATCCTGATGGAGGCCGGCTTCACCCAGACCGGCAACGCCGTCCAGGGCGTGATCAACCTCCACGACAAACAGCGCGGCGGCATCTACGGAACCGCCCTGCAGATGGCCTCCTGCCTGACCAACCGGCAAGTCTCCCGCTGGGTCACCCCGCAGGGCCCGGCTGATAACCGGCCGCAGTTCGACCCGGCCAAGTTCGTCCGCTCCAAGGGGACGCTGTACAGCCTCTCAAAGGAAGGCAAAGGAACCGCCGGCCCCTTGGTCACCGCCCTAACGGTGGCCACGGTCGAAGCGGCCGAAGAACTCGCCGTCCACTCCCGCAGCGGACGCCTCCAAACACCCATGATCGGCGTCCTCGACGAGGCGTCTGCCGCTGGCGCGAACTACCCAACCTCTACAGCCACTACGGATCCCGCGGCGTCGTCCTGATGACCATCCTCCAGTCCTGGTCACAAGGCGTTGAAGTCTGGGGCCGGGAAGGCATGCGGAAACTCTGGTCCGCGTCCAACATCAAGGTCTACGGCGGCGGCGTCGCCGAAGCAGAATTCCTCAACGAAGTCTCCCAGCTCGTGGGGGAGTACCGGTACTCCAACATGACCAAGAGCCGATCCAAGCAGGGGGTGTCGTACAACTACGACAACGACCGCAAAGAACGCACCCTCGACGTCTCCGACCTCGCATCATTCCCCCGCGGCCGCGCCATCATGTTCGCCTCCGGCGCCCCGGCAGCCCTGCTGGAAACAGTGCCCTGGATGGGCGGCAAACACGACACCAAAAATCCGGGCCTCCATCGCCGCCCACGACCCTTCCAAGCGTCCAGCAACGGTGGATACCGCTGCCGCTGAGATGGTGAATCCCTGGGTTACCGCCGCAGCATCCAGCCGGAGCGCAGCAGATGAGTGACCTGGGCGAATGGGACGATGACCCGGAGCTGCCTGTCGAACCATCAGGATCGCCGGACCCGGCAGAAGCTGAACCCGAACAGGAGCCGGAACTGGTGTACCGGACCTGGTCAGCTTCGTCCAGGAAAAGCTTTCCCCGGCCTACCGACGCAGCCTCAGCGGAACAGACCGAACGTGGTGCCCATCCTGGTGGAAACACGAAGAAGCCATCAGTCGCCTCGAAGCCCTCTGGCGGTCCTGGGAATTCCTCCGCCTCGACGCCTCAACCGGCATGAGCATCTGGTGGAGAGACCACGCCGACCACCACATGGGCGTCCTTCTCTCCGCCGACGGATCCTTCAAAGGTTGCAAACCCGTCGCCGGCGGCCACGCGGCGAACAAGCTAAAAGCTCTACCGTGCGATCCTCCCCCTGAAGGGCTTTTCTAAAGTACTCTGACCGGAATCTTGGCCCACTTTGACTTCGTAGGAAGGCCTTGGTCGTCAATTTCATGAGCGCAAGTACCCAGACGGCGAAGCTAAGCCAAACTCTACGACCTTGTGGTGAGCGCTCAATAGCAGGGCGAAACTATGAGACCTTGACTTCTTCTTCAGAACCACCGCGCTCCACCACGACATCCTTAATTTTTTCGGCTATATCCTTGGCCTTGTCTTTAGCCCCCGAGAGCACAGAGATGAGTACCTCTTTGAGGACAGCCATCAGGGTCTCAAAGACCGATTCTTGCGGCGTGTAGGTTACCTTCTTCTCGTCCGTGGACAGAATGGTGACTGAGTCATCTGGCAAGTTCGGATCTGTGTAAACCTTGGGTTGCCCATCTCCGCTCGCGTCGATAACGGTTCCTCCGGTGCGTCCAAGGTCTTCAATAATCTCAGCGACCAGTCTGACCAGATACGCAGCTCCCGCGATGATAATAAAGAACTCCACGACACCGATGCCGTGGTGTCCTGGTGGAAGTTTGGGGCGTTTTTCATAGGTTTCTTGTACCGAGATTGATGCCTCAATTCGGGGATCACGGGCAAGGGATTCAACGAATTCTTGAACTGCGTCCCGCTTAGCGGCGGTCGCAAAACTAAGAGGTCGGGTAATTTCGGTTACAGTCTCTTCGGTGGTCATGGTCTCTCCTTTGAGTTGACCCGGGGACGTCGCCCGGTTCTCGAAGAATGGGCGAAAGCCCGCCATAAAGCAAGACCTTCGCTACCCTGTTTCTGGCATGCGTCGAGTCCGGGTACTGAGCATGAGCCTGGTGCTCGTAGCCGGATACTCGTGCCACACACTAGACAAGTGTTTTCACGCTCTGCACAGTGATTTACTGCCGATTCAAGCCCGGATTGTCACGTCCTACCGCCACGGCAACTGCAGGCGTACCATGATTACCACCGCGTCGTCATAAGGCGGTAACGGATATGCTTTCTGTGCAGAAAAACAGGAGTGCGGCACTAACCGCAGCATTGGCCCTCGTCCTTGGGGCAGCGACAACCTCTTGCGAGGAGAAAGCGAAAGATCAGAGCACGGGTTCACCCGGCATCGCAGTACCGCCGGTCGCCGAGGAGCCGACCGATGCTCCTGAACCCGTGCAGCAGGCGGGACCCTGTCCCAGCGCAGCTTACGATCACTACAAATACGGGGCTCCCGGCACACCCTTTTATGCCCAGGATCAGGACTACAGCAGCATTTTTACTGGCTTTAACCTTTGCCGGTCCACAGCCAACGGAGACTACGTGTTGTATAACAACACCAACCAAGTCTGGGTTATGGCGCCCACCATTAGTTGGAGTTTCGCCGAGAATCCTCAACCAACCAGCGAAGCAACCTTCTTTCGAACCCTAATAGGGGGCGGACAACAGCAACTAACCTATGTGGTGCCGGGGGAGATAGTGACACCGTCCATTTCGGAATGGCCGGACCAGATCGCCTGGGCACCCGAGCCAACTCTCACCTCTGGCTGGATAAGTCAGAAGCTGGCGTTGGAAAACCTGGATATCAACGCAGAGTCAGGAAATCTTGATGAAGGTGTTCGTGAATTCGTACGAAAGCGGCAACTGAAGGCTTCCAGCCCCGTCGCTGGGGCAATCTATGGTTGCGTCAAGAGCGGACAAGAAGCCGCCTCGGACGCTGCAAAAATCACGCATGAAACCGATCTTGCTGATCGATTGAAGGCCGCACTTGGTGCCACCCAAGGGACGGCCAGTTGTGCACGATCCCTTAAGGAGTTGTACAAAGATCCTGAGCAGGGACAGAAAAATTGGCTGAAGTACGTTGAACACTCGTCGGGTGGAGCGAAACAAGGTATCAACGCAGCAGAGGCTTTTCAACCAATCTGGGCTGCATGTCATGCCGCCGTAATCCCGAAGCTTGGCCGGTTAAGCAAATTTTGCCCCTGAAAATTCCACACGTGTAGCCGTCCAAAAGACGTGCTCGAAAGAACGCCGATGGACGGCTCATACCACCGTTTCCAATGCAGAGGGCTATACCGTCCTGTCAGGATGACCTCCAGACGGGATGCCACAAGTCGTCTAGTTCGTCTACGAAGACCTGTTTACACACTATTTCCACTGACGCCTGACGTCAGGCTCGGGTGTGCCCTAGCCCCAAATCAAATGGATCAAGGGGGACAAGATAAACGATATCGCAACGTGTGCATGACAGCTGAAGCTGCAAACCACACGTGTAAGCAAGAGCTGGTCCCCGCCCTTAGCCACCTGACCGCTGGAGCAGAACATGGCGCCCGCCAGTAACGCCGCCGTAACGCTGGGTGTTTTCCAATATCAAGGAACCTAAGTAGTCGGCTGCTTTTCGTCTACGCGGAACACCTTTCACTGTGAAATGGCCAGACCATTTTGATACCCACCAATGAAAGAAAAATCCTATCCGTAGAAAGGAAAACGATGTCGACGTCGGTGCCGACGTACTTTGCGCTGGGGCAGCCAGACGCAGCCACAATTCACTGTATCCATGGGAGGCAGAAACGATGAGCGTAAGCGGCTTGTCCTCGAGCGTCGGTGACGGGGGCACCAATGTTCTAGACGATGTCTTCACGGTGCAGATGCTGCTCAATCACGTCGATGCTAGATTCGGTGGCTCGAATCCGTCTCTGCAGGTAGGTGGGCTTGTTGGCCTGAAGGCGATCGGGGCGATCAACCGCTTCCAGCAACTGCAACTTGGCTTCCAGCAGGAGCCGATAGGATGATCGATGCTCGCCTGCGTTTATTCATTCCGTCCCGTGCCGTGACCATCCCTCTACCGGTCGTCGGCGACGTAGGATTCGATGGGGACGATCGCGGCTTCAGCTACGGGGAAGGCACCGCCAGGGCAGATTTGTGGGTGGAGATAGATGATTCGCCCACTACGATAACGCCGATTCGCGTCAAGCGCAGAATGTTCGGCGAAAGCCGCTGGTACACGAAGGACAAGCTCGTCGACGTCTGGGGGAAGCCGTACTGGTGGAAGGAGATCCAGAAGAACCCGTTGCTAGGCACGGAGGCGCTTCCAAACGGCATTGCGACGGCGGTCGTCACGGACGATGCCCTCAACGTCACTGGTCGGCTCGAACCTGCAGACCCCTTTGGCTTGATCAAGAATATTCGCGTCTCATTTAGTGTCAACGGCATAAACCCGCTTGAGGCGTTAGCGCCCGCGATCGACTGTCAGCTTGACCTCGTGGTCTCGGCGACTGGGGTTCCCGCCTTCACCTACAGCCTGATGGGGACCCACGACGGCTTCCCCGCGTATGAGGTGTATCTGCAGCAGCGGCTTGTCTACTCATTCGATCCGGTGCATGAAGGAACCAGTCCGCTGAGCCTGGGCGATCCTACCAGCGTGCAGGTCGCCATCCCGTTGACGGTGTAGCGGATGGTTGAACTGGGAGGTCTGTCAGATCGACTCGTTGCATTGGCTGGGCAAGGCGAGGCGGCCATTGATGCTGCCTGGCCCCCAGCTGGGGCGCATAAGCCAACCCATTTCCGCGCCGAGGTGGGTGCCACGTTTGTTTAGGTCATCCTGCCTCCGGGGAGCACTGGGCTCAGATGGCGAGGTAGTTTGAGGAGGGTGTTGTGGCTGTTGAAACCATTACTCTGCGTGTGCTCCGAACCCAGGATCTGCTGGTCCTGGACATAACTCTGACCAATCTCGCCCTCGAGAACGACGGGGCCTTGCATGTTGTCGATCCGGCGACTCCTGGACGGGTCGTCTTCGATTTCCAGCCTCAGCACATCGCCGAACAGGCATTTCTGGAGTCGGAGACGCAGAACGCGCCCGTCACTCCAGTGCCGGTGCGGTCGATGGCGGCGTCGCCAAGCCGGCTGGCATTTGACGTCCCTCTGGACGGGCCTGGTATCCCCTTCACCGTCGCTGGACTGCTCGGCTGGGCAGCGTTGCGCCCTGTTTTGGCGCCTCACGCGCACCCACCCGGCACACCGACTAGCGCCGGGGCGGCCCGTCCTACCCCGCCAGCCGCAGACGTTACCGCTCTGGAACTGGCTTACCGTCTGGTCCTATCACCGGTTGGTGACCACAGATGGACGCACCGCAGCACACCGCACGCCGTAGACGGCGTGACCGAGCTCTGGCACACTCGGCTGTCCGGCGCGCACCCCGAGTTGCGCGCGATCTGGGGCCGCGACACCGACCCGTTCCTCACATCGCTCTCGGCCAGCGAGATTGCCGACCTTGTCACCCTGACCAGTGACTTTGGCAACGCGGCTAAGTCCTTCCGCGAACTGCGGCTCTCGCCTCTCTTGTGGGTGTTGATCAGTCGCCGGCTGAGCAGGTCGGGCCCGCTGGTGCCCCCGCCCGCCACGCTGACTGCCCAGCACGTTACACTTACCTCGCTCGGAGCACATCACCACGTGCTGGGGGCATTCGACTTCCCCCGAAACGACCAGAACCCGGAAGACTTGGAGCGGCTCGGGGTCATCGTCCCCAACGTGCAGGCCTACGAGCACATCACTGGCCTTGGGCGCGACCAGTTCGTCAAGGTCGTTCGGCGCGGCTTCCTCGATACCGGTCACCGCGCCTCGATCGTTAAGGTCACGGAGCGTCGGTTCGAGCCGGTGTCCCTGGGTACCGAACCCGGCCCCCATGGCAATGTTGGTGTCTTCGGTACCCGGACCGTCCTGCGGCAGTACTACCGGATCGTCGTCACCCAACCCTTCCTCGACTATCGTCTGTTGGCGCCCGGCTACTCCTCGGGCAGTCGCGAGATGCCGCTGCGCACGATCGAGCTGCGAACCCTCGAGACCCCCAAGATCGACCTAGGGATCTCTTTCGGCGGTGAGACCGCGCAGGAAGAGATCGACCGCGCACTTGGCTCGCCCCTGTGGATCAAGGCGTCCGGCCAACTGGTCCGGTTCGATTTCGACAGCATCGACGGCGAGGATCGACGGGTCAGCCTGACCAAGCCGATGCTCTTCATTCCCTACTCCACCGTCGGTAATGCCGACAGCATCATCAGCACGTTCAACAGCGCGCCGGCGCCCAACCGCACTGCAGAGGCGCACGCGCAACATCTAGCCCTCGCAGAGGCACTGCCCGGCCAGCCGGACGCCACCACCGCCCCGACCGAATACCTAACCTTCGACTTGGTCAAGGTACGGGATCGAGCGGCTCTCCCGCCCGACTATCTTCCCGGGTGGCTTCCCCAGTCGGTGGTGGCCGGGATTCACCTCCGCGCCGTCGAGGAGCTTACCGGGCGTCCGCAGACGGTGGAGGTGCGTCTGGCCCCCACCTTCCTGGAACACGGGTTGGCCCCGGCGGCGAACCCGGCGGGGCTTTTTGCAACCTACCCGGAGATTCCCTTCGCTGTGCACGCCGCCAGCGGCGGTGGTGTGGCCACTCCTGCCATCAAGCTCGATGCGCTGTCAGCGACGATGGGGGCGATGCCGGCCCTGATGGCGGGCCCGGTTCCCACTGCCTTGCTCAAGTCCTTGTTCGCCGGGATGAAGCTGTTCGGCACGGTCGACCTCGCGGACCTGCTCGCAGAGATAGGACCACCGATGCCGGAACGGCCTGGGGGAACGTCCGACGCGGACCTCGACGCCGCCCTGAGAGACGCCGATGCCAAAATCCCGACCCCGGTCATCCGGACCCGACCGGTGCCCGGACCCGACGGGCTTCCGGTGGCCAACGTCACCCGGCTTGTCTGGAAGCCCCAGCTGAAGGCATCGCCTCCCGTGAAGCCCGTTTTCGAGCTCAGCAAGGCGCAATTCCTGCTGGACGTGGCAACGGTTACCCGGCTTGACGGCACGCCGCCCAAGACGACGGTCACCGGGGAACTGCGTGGCTTCAGCCTGACGCTCGCTGGCGTGGTCCAGCTGTCCATGGGCACGATGAAATTCGTCTCGCTTCCCGGGCGCAAGCCTGATGTCACCGCCGAGGGCGTCGGGTTGGAGTTCGTGGGGGCGCTCAAGTTCATCGAGACCATCCGCACGCTCCTTCCGGCCGACGGGTTCAGCGACCCGCCCGCCATCTCCGTGGGACCGGAGGGGATCAAGGCCGGGTTCAGCCTGGGCATCCCGACCTGCGGCGTAGGAGTGTTTTCACTGCAAAACCTGTCACTGTCGGCGGTTCTCTCGCTGCCGTTCGTCGGCAAGCCGGCCGGGCTGCGGTTCGCGCTGTCCTCGCGCGAAAACCCCTTCCTCGTCACCGTGACCCTCTTCGGAGGTGGAGGGTTCTTCGCTCTCGGCGTCAGCGCCGCCGGGGTCGAGGAGATCGAGGCGAGCATCGAATTCGGGGGCAACATCTCGCTCAACCTTGGGGTTGCCAGCGGCGGTGTCTACGTCATGGCCGGCGTCTACTTCAAACTGTCCGAGACTAAGGGGAACGAACTCACCGGCTACTTCCGGTGCGGCGGCTTCCTCGAGGTCCTCGGCCTAATCAGCGTCTCATTGGAGTTCTATCTGGCCTTCACCTACCGGGACAAGGGAGCTGGCCGCAACGAGATCTGGGGCCAAGCGAGCCTCACTGTCTCGGTAAAGGTGTTGTGCTTCAGCACGAGCGTGAAGCTCTCGGTCGAGAAGCGGTTCGCTGGGCCCGCCGGTGACCCTACCCTCGAGCAGGTTCTGTCCCCCGACGATTGGCAGGACTACTGCCTCGCCTACGCACTGGAGGTGGCATGACCACGGAACAGAAGCTGCAGTGGATCACCGTTCCGGGTGGGGTGCTGCCCGACGGGCGACTCCGTGTCACCGCCAGCATGTCCCCCCGGCTGTGCACAGATGAGGGCACCGCCCTGGCGCTCTTTCCCGACCTGCTCATCTGGCCGACCAGCGTTGCGTCCATTACATGGCAGGTTGATGCCGACGGCCTCGACCTGCCAGCCGAGGTTGTCAGTCCGGGGCCCGATGCCGACCTGTGGGCGGCGCTCTTCGGTCCGGACACGCCAGTCAAAACGTGGCAGTTCCCCCACCTGGCCGACCGGCCTGTGGTCACTTTTGACGTGGTCAGGGTGCATGACCAGCTCAAGCGCCTCTACTCACGCACCGCCGCCGTGTCACCGGACAACCTGCCCAAACGCCAGACCCAGCACAGGGTCGAGCCCTTCGTGCCCGGACTCGACGAGCTCTTGTCGGAGGTCTTCCAGCCAGGCCAGAGCCGCTACGGCGAGATCGAGCGGCACATCGGCGTGTCCGCCGCCGCCGATCGAATACTCGCGGAAGCCCGCGCCGAAGCCGCCCACCGCTGGGCGGCGGGGATCCACGGCGGCCCGGCTATCCACCCACTGGCACCGGGCTCCGTCTTCGAGGTCGAGCGCGCCGCGCTCTTCCATTCCTCCCCTGAGACCGAGCCGCGCGAGATGCCCACAGACGGCGAGCACTACCGTGCCTCCGTCGATTTTCACCAGATGCTCGGCGCCCTCGAGGATTATCCCGAGCTGCGGCGCCGCCTCGGACTGGCCGTCGACCTCGCGGTTCCCGCCGAAGCCGTCCCCGGACCGACCGGATTCCTCACCGCGACGCCGACAATGCCACCACCCAACCCGGCCGACGCTGTGGTG
Organism: Arthrobacter sp. sptzw42; assembly: GCF_059089685.1. NCBI lineage: Bacteria > Bacillati > Actinomycetota > Actinomycetes > Micrococcales > Micrococcaceae > Arthrobacter > Arthrobacter sp. sptzw42. The sequence continues at coordinate 240,952 of NZ_JBNHEX010000003.1, read as the reverse complement.
CGAGAAAGCGTCGCCCACCATACCGCCTTCACGAGAGTGGGAGGGCGTTTCGTGGCCGCGCGCGAGATGCACGACGCTACCGTGCCCGAGGGCCTCGTGCCGCTGATGTCCATGGGCTTCACCATTACCCAGGTCGATGTCGATGGTGGCGCCCTGAAGACGATCGCGACCGCAACGACGGTGACCACCCCGCCACCCGCGGCGGAGGGCGCCGCCCTCAGCCAGCCCGAGGACGCGGGCCTGAGCACCCTGCGCACTGCCGGTCTGGCGCTGGTGCAGACCGGCCGGGCAGACCTGCTGCAGGCCGAGTTCAGCCACAGCGGCACCGTCAACAGCGTCATCGAGGGCGGCGCCGCGCAGCTCTACGCCGAGGATCTCGTCCGCGGCTACCGGCTCGACGTGTTCGACGAGCAGACCGGAGTGTGGCACTCCCTGCACGAACGCGTCCTCTCGGCCACCGCGCAGAAGTATGCGCCAGGGCTGGCACCGACTACCGGCGAGGGGCAGGTCCTGGTCAGCCTCGCCGAACGGCTCACCCCTCCCGGCCAGCAACCGGACCCGGACGGCGAGCTGTACGTCCATGAGGTGCTGGTGTCATGGGACGGCTGGAGCCTGTCCGCCCCACGCGCCGGGGCGCCGCTGTCACGGCACGCCGACGCTCCCGACCCGGACCGGCCCGAGACGCTGCCTGCGACCGTGCCCAATGACCCGCAGACAGCAATGGGTCTGAGCTTCACCTCAGTGGTTGTGCCCGGTTCGCTGCCACGCCTCCGGTTCGGCCGCTCCTACCGTGTGCGGCTGCGCGAGGTTGATCTAGTCGGAGGTGGTCCGACACTCCGGGAGGCCGACGCGCTGGGGGTCGGCGACCTCAAGGTGGCTCCCTACCTGCGGTTCGAACCGGTGTCAGCGCCCGTAGCGGTGCCTTACGCGGCATATCGTGAGGGCGCTTCGCTGCACCGCCTCGTGATCCGCAGCGACATCGGCACCGAGCCGGGCGACTACGCCAAGCAGTTCAACACCGAGTTCCCCGATCATCCGGGCTACACACCCGAGGACGTGCGGCATCTGGCGCCGCCGAAGGCGAGTTACGACCTGACCGAGAAGCACGGGATGTTCGACCTGGCCATGGGTTCAGACCGTACGCCCCCGAGCCCGGAACGGGTAGCGGGCATCCGCGGCGCCTATGAGATTGCAAGGCGGGAGAAGGGGAGCTTCAACGACCCTGAGGCCCCAGGTGCGAAAGTTGTAGGGATCCCCACCCCAGACGGGACCGGAGGAGGGTACGTCGTGCACGCTGTGGATCAGCTGGAGCTGCCCTACCTGCCCGATCCGCTTGCCGTCGGGGTGATTTTCCGGGGCCTGCCGGGGACACCCGAAGGCGAGCCCTTCCGACTGTCCTTCGATACCGCGGACGGCATCTGGTGGAAAGCACAGCCTCTGCGGCTCCGGCTCGTCGGTGGCGACGGGCCGCCCGAATGGGACGAGGAGACTCGGGTGCTGACTGTCAGCCTTCCGCAGGCGAGGACCGCACGGGTGCGGATGGCCTCCGAGTTGGCCGACCTGAGCCTGATGGGGATGGCACGGTGGTGCGAGGAGGAGCTGGGAGGGGCCGAGCTCGACCGGGTCATCACCGCGATGAAGGAGAATCGCTGCTGGCTCACGACGCCATGGCACGACCTCGAGCTGGTGCACGCCGTGCAGCACCCCTTGATGGTGCCCGAATGGGACGGCGTCCGGGTGAGCCGCCAGCAGGGAGCCACACACGCTGAGGTCGCGGGAACGGCCTACCTTCACGGAGCCTCCACCGTGAAGGTGGACCTGGACGCCTCCTGGACCGAACCGGTCGACGACGCGCGCGAGGACGGCCCACGCAGGTTGTCCGCTCGGATGACCGTGCTCAGCATGCCGATGGACGCCTCGGCGCTGGTACCAGAGGGGCTGCCCGCGGCCTATCGGCTCCGCGACGGCAAGGAACTGACCTTCGACACGCAACAGACAGGCGAGCGGGAGCAGAGGCTGATGAAGCCGCACCAGTTCGGCGACACAAGATACCGCCGGGTGAGTTATGCGCTGACCGCGACCACGCCCTTCCGAGAGGACTTCCCTGCTAGCTGGATCGACCAAAAGGAACGCCTGTCGGTAACCAGTGACGTGTACTCCGTAGATGTGCCCAACTCGGCACCCCCGAAGCTGCCCGACCTGCACTACGTCATGCCCACGATGGGATGGAGCGCCAGCGAAGAAGACGGCAGCCGGGTGATCCGACGGCAGGGCGGGGGCCTGCGGATCTGGATGGGCCGCGGCTGGTGGTCGTCAGGGGATGGGGAACTGCTGGGCGTGGTTATCGGCAGCGAAGTCATCTCACCCAAAGGGTCGGACTACCCATTTGTCTCCCTTATCGGGCAGGACCTCATTCGCGGGAGCGCACCTCTCCGCAACCTGCGACCAACGAGCTTCCGCGGGAATCCGATAATCGCCGAGAGACTGCCCCTCGTCGGTGCGCCGGCCGTAGGGACCGTCAGCGTGGTCGCCGTCGCGCCCCAGTACGACGAAGAAACCAAACGGTGGTTCGCGGACATCGACGTCGACACGGGCGAGGCATACGCGCCGTTCGTGCGTCTGTCGCTGGTGCGTTATCAACCGAACTCGCTGCCCCGGTGTGCGTTGTCGCCGATTGTGCTCGCCGACATCGTGCAACCGGTACCGGACCGGACTGCAACCGTAACGGCGGTGCTAAACAACCAGTCGATACGGACGGTAACAGTGGCCGGCCCAAGCTACACAGGAGTGCAAGGACGAGGAACAAACGCCCAGGACGACAGCGAGTTACCGGCGGTGACGGTGTCGGTCCAGCGGGCGGACCCCGCAGTCGCCGACGAGGTCCTGCGGTGGCAGCCGGTTGAGGGGACCAGCACAAAACTGGCGCGCTCAGTGACTGGGACCACTGCGACGTGGACAGGACAAGTCACCGTTCCGGCCAACGGCGGCCAGCAGCGGTTGATGATCATCGAGGAGGAGATGCTCTACGCGGATGCCCCTGACGGGACGGAGACGGTCACCTCACGCGTTGTATACGCCGCGACCGCACCGCTCTGACCTCACCTCACCGCTGAAGCCTCAAGAGTCGAGCAGGCCACCCATAGTGCTGGTCCGGTCAGCTGTAAAGCCCTAACTCCGATAATTGATCCTGTCAGCTTGGCCATGTCTAGATCACCGACGCTTCCTGCCTACAGGGGAGACGGTCCAAAGCTGGGTCAACTCTGGTTATCCACGGCTGGGAATGGGAGCCGTTGGAGTAGCTCCCTGACAGCAGTAGCGGTGGATAACCAATTAGAGTTGTCCTCGGTTGTGGGCCGCAGGAGCCTCAGGTGCACTCTGGTTCTGGAAGCCAGGGGGCATCATAAGACACATCACACCGTCGTCGTCGTCAGGTTGGGGTGTAGGTAAAACGCAACATCGAGTGGCGGATGCGGCCTGACCTTGGTCCTGTTCTGGCGGGCAGCTTTCCATGAGTATCGGCGGGGGAGTGATCAGCCGCTATAGGTCAGCATGCCTTCGTCAGCAAAGGGGCACATTAACAGCGAGTCCGCCGGTTGCGGTTTCTTTGTACTTCTCGCTCATGTCGAGTCCTGTTTGTCGCATGATTTCTATTATCTGGTCGAGGGTGACGTGGTGCTTGCCGTCGCCGCGCAACGCCATTCTTGCGGCTTTGATGGCCTTATTTGCAGCTATCGCGTTACGTTCGATGCAGGGTAACTGGACCAGATCGCCAATGGATCACAGGTGAGGGTTGTGTTCCATGGCGATTTCGGCGGCGTTTTCAATTTGTTCCGGCGTTCCTCCCAGGATCTCGGTAAGGCCTGCGGCCGCCATGGATGCCGCCGATCCCACCTCACCCTGGCAGCCAACCTCGGCTCCTGAAATGGACGGGCCGCGCCTTGTACAAGACGACGTTGGCTCCGGCTGTGGAGAAAGCGGACGACGGCGTATATTTTGTCTTCTTCGGACGCAGTGGCGATCTGCTCAACGTAGGTCGTTGTGTGGTGGAGGACTGCCGGAGTAATGCCTGCGGCTCCGTTGGTTGGGGCTGTGACAACACGACCTCCGGATGCATTTTCCTCATTGACTGCCATGACCATGAGCTTGACCCAGTCCGAGGCGAATAAATCATAGTTTGGGTCTCCCTGAGATAGGCGGCCGAACCAGGTCTTTGCGCGTCGGCGGACATTGAGACCGCCCGGAAGAATGCCCTCCCGGGTGACGCTTCGGCGGATGCAGTCCTCCATGACGCACGGATTTTGAGCAGTCCTGAACGGATTTCGTGTTCGGTTCTTATTGCCAGCTCGTTGTTCGCCCTGATGTCGCTGATACCCAAGCCAGTAGAGGCGCAGAAGTTGCGGAGTTCATGATTTGAGGTGTAAGGGAAAGGCACAGGTACCTGGTTGAAATCTGCGGCGCATTCGTCCTTACCCTGCAGGATGATGAAGTTACCACCGGTGCTTGGCCATTGAGCTGCACGAGAGGGCTTTCCAAGGGGTAACCAGACTTAGGCGCATCACCTGCCGCGCAGCTCAGCCACCCCGAACGATAGGCCGGGTCGAGGTTCGGGCTAACAACTAGCGTGGCGATATACGGATAGGAAGAAACGGTCGTGTTTATGTATGTCCCACCACATGTGAGGGCGCGCGCCCTGATACCGATCGGCAGCCGAAAAGCATGGTCCTTTCCCGTGATACGGCGATAACGCCACAGTAACGGACGGGGAGATAGCCTCAAGCCAGTTCTTGAAACTGACATATCGTTTTATGTGATATCGCAGGCTCTTGGACCCGAGACCTGCTAGGAGACTGGAATGGGAAAGACCTGTAAGCCGCCGGAGGAGATTCCCGGTATGCCAGAGGAAATCGAGAACGCCATGGGTGATGTTGTCGACGCTTTCGCAGAGAAGAAGATCTTTGAGCACTACTGCAGCAATCAGGGATTCAATCAGCTGACGTCCGTCTTCCCGAGACGCAACTTTGACGGGACTCAGATCTTTGAAGACGTGCGCGGCCTCAATACGATGCTCTTAATCGCATTTCTAAAAGAGAACAACCCGAACGTTAACGAAGCGTCGCTGGCAACTCAAGCAACCATGGCGGGAGGCGGGATCAAGAATCCGGACTTTTGGACGCACAGCCCGGCTCGGCCCGCTATGGAGTTTTACGAAATTAAACCCAATTCCGCCGCCAGTCGGCCCAAAGGAATAGCCAAAGTGGCTCAGCTTGAGATCATGTGTCACTTAAACAACCTTCCTTACACTGCCGGGAGAAACTACAACCCAGGCCCAGACAAAGAGGAAGTATTGTGGATCGAGAATAAGGGATTTATCGTCACAACAATCTCGCTCCGTTGGATGAGGGTCGCTCCAGGACTCATCGTATATGAAATCTGCAAAGAAAGCCGGTTGCGCAGCCCAGTACCTCAGAAAGTGGTTGATGCAGTTGAGCGGGCCGCAATGCTAGCCGTAATGATCATGCTGATGATTGCGGCGGGTGTAGGGTCGCTGGTCTTCTCGTAGTGAAAGGTAACCGCACGAATTGAAGAGGTGCCGCTCATGATACGTAATTCTGTTGGAGCGAACGGGTCCAACCAGGCCGGTGACGTGATGTACGTTCAATTGCTTCTGTGCGACTGGCGGGTCCGAAGAGAGCTGGGTGAGATTGCTATCGACGGCAAGTGTGGTGCGAAGACGATCCAGGCCGTTCGTGACTTTCAGGGCGTAGAGACAGCAGTTTCGGACGGCCTCGTTGAGGTAGGCAAGAGCACCATTTCTAAACTCCAGCAGAGGTACGTCGAGTCAATGGTAAGCGGCGATTTCACTACGCCTGTAGATATCGAGGGATTTCCATTCGCCATTGTTGGCGACGATGCGGTTGCGACCCTGATAGACACCTACCTTTCGACTTTGCGCGGCGGCTTAGATTAGCCAGGTAGGGCTGCGCCGCGCCGGTGCCGCTCACGGAAACCATTGTCACGCGGAGGTGGCCGGTGCCACATTCGTTTGCATCAGGCAATTCGGTAACCGGGACCACCGCGAACTGGACAGGGCTAATCAGACAGTCACCTCACGCGTTGTATACGCCGCTACCGCGCCGCTCTGACCTCACGTTGCGCTGAAGCCGGCCTTCGTCTTTAACTTTTTCTCGTGCCCTTCAGGTGGACCATAAGCTTTCAAGCCCCGGCGCCCCTCCCTCGGATCGAAGCAGAGCTACCCAATCAGTTGAACTGCTCGGCTAGGCGTATCAGCCACCACCTTGTGGAAGTTGGGGGTTCTCCACCGTCGCTGAGGATGTGGCAGTTGGGCCATAGTTGGAGTGGCTCGTGAATCTTCCAGCTCGATTGTTGTATTTCCTCCTCAGGGTAGAAGTAGAGAAGTACAAAGCTAGAGCACGCGGCGATGCGATTCTTCAGCTGCAAGCCACGACTTTTTGAGCCTTCGTTGAAGCGGGTTATAGATACGATCGTTAGGTCAATTACGTCGGTTGGCCAGTCGGCATCAAGAATATCGCCTACAACGAAGGAGTCCGCATAGTCTGGGAGTATTGCTTGGGCGCGGCTCACCTTCTCCGGCGCTGCATCGATACCGCTGGGGACCACGTTAGAACGGGTCATTCGAATCTTCTCGAGTAGAGCCCCATTGCCGCATCCGAGATCAAGGACTCGTACCGGCCCGCCCATATCAATTCTTGCAGCAGCATCGATCAGGGGCTTCTGCAAGCGAAGCATCGCCGAGTGGGAGGGGAATCCGTTATCGGTGTAGCGCCACCGTGGTTCACCGGAACGAACCTCGATAATCGGTAGTTCTAGCCCTCGCCTAAACGCACGTGACTCTCGCATGGGTCGTTTGGTGGGGGAACGGTAGGGGAACGACAAGCCAGTGGGGAGGGCGTGATCGGGCTGATCGCCAACCGCCGCAACAACGTAGCGGTCCGCGGTCGCGTCTGTCTTGGTAGTCATTGTGAGAAGCGGAGTCTTGACTAACGCTATGCCGTGCAAGGCGCTCCACTGAACGGACCAGCCGAGCACCTCTTGCAGCCAGTCGACCTCTCTGACGTAGTCAGAGGCTCTGCCCAGATCGGCCAGGCGGCCGCCGATAGTCAGCGTTGCCGGGCAGGAGAAGCTGCAAGGAAGGTGCATCACAGGACGAATGCCCGCCCAGCGCCAAAGGACATTACTCCGTTCATCCGAAGCGAGGGAGACAGTTCGATCCTCCACGTCCGCTCCAGCCGTTCTCAGCGCCATAGACCAAGTCGTATCGACATGACCGGCGTCCGTCCATACAGCCTGAAAGAAGTCACGGCAGCAAGAGGGGTAGCCAAGTAGCTGCCCCAAGTCCTCGTTGTCGCGTCGAGCGTAGGCATCTACGACTTCGGCCATACGACCTTCTGGCGCAATCGCAACGCGCCATAGCTGACTACCGGATCCGGCAGGCGGAACCGATGCCGCGTAAGGGTATTTTCCTCCCCACACCGAATCGAGCACCTCTACACGCAATCCGTGGCGGGCGACTGCTTGTTTGATGGAACTGATTCCGGTAACGCCAATGGTTTGGATGCATGCATCGCGAATGCCGGCAGATACAGATAACCACTCCAAATTGGACCAGGCCGTGGAGATGGCCATGATTCGAGGCTCCCATTCGTTGCGCACCACCTCGCTCACCCAGCTGAGTCGAGTGAAATCGTGAAGGGCGAAAGGAAGCCGTTCGACCAAGGGGACTTGCACTTCAGGCCTTCTTTGCATGTCTTTCACCCGGCCCCGCGGCTTGCTCTGGAGCGATGTTCTTTAGGTCGGCCCGGATACTCTGCAACTCGGACCGCCAGTCCCAGCCATCTGGCGAACGCCAAAATGCTGTCATTGATGAGAGAGACCTCGTTCTACCCTCCGCCCATGCAGATAGCAATTCCTCCTCAAGGTGTGCTCTCCGAGAGCTCAGCGAAAGAGGAGTCCTACCTCTGTCGATAAGATCTGCCTCGATCTTGGCATACAAACGCTTCCAAACGCCGCAAAGCTCCGAGCGGTTACGCCAGTCTCCGTCAACCGCAGTTCCCGGACATTGGCCCTTGCACATCATGAAGAATCGGCAATCTTTGCAGCCGTTGCTTTCTTGCGGTGTGTGGTAAAGCGCGATGTATCGCTCGAAGCCGGGGGTATCGGCCTTTGCGAAATCAATACCGTCCTTGTTCGTGCGTCCACAATTGCTTCTCTGTCCTCGACCTTCCACCCCCCGCACTGCCCTAGTCGTAAGCGGATCACAGGCGTTCCAAACGCAGGTTGTGGTTTCATCATCACCGAGCAGCATCCTTCGCATGTCCTCGAAGACGTCGAAGCGAATCGCGCAGTGCGGTTCAAGTGCGTAGAACGCCAGCAGTGCGTCAAGATTCTCTTGATCGGAAAGGGCATATTTCTGACGCGTGGCCTCGTCCTCTACCTCAAGCAAGTGGAGCCGCATCGAGCGAACACCAACGGTGGCCAAGTCATTACACCAGTCAATAAGTGTAGCGAGCCTTTCGCCTACGGCATTTGCTCGATGGAGTGTAACTATAAGACTTGGAGGGCGGCCAGCGTCGCACAGCCGCTGAATGGCTTCTTCAGTGGCGGCAGTTGCCTGTCTGGTCTTCGGGAGTGACCCGAGCCAGCGGGCGTCATTAAGTGGACCAGGCCCATCTATGGAAATCCCAACGGCAACTTGATATTTGTCGAACAGCAATAAGTGCTCTTCCTTGATGAGGCTTCCGTTAGTCTGGATGGAGTTTCGACCAAATTCATGAAAACCCCAAGCCCAAAGCTCCTCCAAGTCCTCCAGCGGCATGAGTAATGGTTCCCCACCAAAAAGAGTAAAAGGTCCTCCTTCGGCGAGGATGGCCTGCTTCATTAATTGCATGTCGTAGTGCTGCCTGGGGTTCCCCGCATCTCGCTGAGGGTTCTGATAGCAGTAATGACACTGCAAATTGCAGGCAACGCCTAGAGGCCGGAGTTCCGTTGTCACGATGGATCGCCCCCTTGTTTATGCGCTCGGGAAGGGTCGCTTTCCAGCACGGAAAGACGCCGTTCGATTTCGCCGAGTACGCGGTTCATTTCAAGGGTGACGGGGAGCATCTGCTCCCTAAAGATGCCACCTATTTGTCGGTCCAGCGCAAGATAGCGGTCCTCAACACGAGAAATCAGCTCCTCGAGGCGCGTCCAAGGGGATCGTTCACTGTCCTCGTGAGAAGTGTCGTCATGAGGGGTGTCGTCATGGTCGTGGTGCAAGTCGTAATGGTAATCGTGGTGGCCAGCGTCATCATGTCCCCCTTCGTCAGAGTGAACATCCGCGAAGGAGTCATGGTGCGTGTCGTCGTGGCCACTGTCTCCAAACGGCTCATCTCCGTGGGCATCAACATGTTCGTTGTCGATGAAACCAATATCATCGTGGCCGGCGTCGGAATGCGGATCGTCCCAGTGCAGGTCTTCGTGGTTGTCAGTATGGGGTGTGTCGATATGTGTGTCGTTATGGAAGTGATCCGTGTGGCCCCACGTGCCGTCAGCGCCACTGACGTCAAAGTGCAACGGTTGCCATGATGGTAAATCCGACCTATGGGGCCGACCTGGGCCAGGGGGCATGTGTTGGCCACCTCCTCCAACGCAATGGCAGGTGAGGGAGCCGGAGCGCTGGACGCCTCCCGCGCCGCTTCTCCCTTCTGGACGGCCAGATTGCCGGGTGACGAGCCTGCTGTCAAGGACCTGGGCTAGAGTTTAGGGGTTTCAAGCTATGTAAGATTTCTCTGCCTGATTCTCAGGGTCGGTAGCCGTCGGCAGCGTTCGTCTTGTGCTCGGAGTACTGTTGCGAGTTTGGGTCCGACGGAAGGGGGTTGCTGGGGCGCAGGCGTACGAAACACCTGACGGGTAATTCACGAATCACACCGAAAATCCACCGGCCTACGTGTTCCGATAACCGACGTTATGTAAGGTTAATCGCCTGAGGCAGGCTTATCCTATATACAGACCCATGTGTGGGGCTCTTGATGACCACTTTCGGGAAGTTTCCAAAGGTGGAACGAACGGTCGGGTGCCAGCAGGGCGGCTTTTGTCATGCTTTGGAGGACTTCGATTGCCCTAGCCGACCTGCTACAGCCCGCGCGAAACTGCAGGCGGAACAATTTCCAGTACTCCTCTCGCGTAGCGCCACGCCAGGCATCCGGCGTAGCTGGGTGCGCCTTGCGCTTTGTTCAGCGGCTAAGCTCCGGCAGCAGTAACGCAGCAGTAACGGCATTTGAAACAAGATGGGTTCAGTCGAGGCCACCGCAACATGATGGCCGCTAGCTAATTCCCTATTTGAACAGAACTTCGTTTTGTGGATGCAACAACTTATCCGTAACAGTAGCTTTACAGGAGGAAGCATGCCGCGCGTTATGGTACGACTTGATGATGTCGTCTGCTTTGATCCAGAAGAAGTCACCGGCAGTGGCGATGAATTCTATGTAGTAGGGGCAGTTTCGGACGGTGAACAATCCGAAGGCGTAGCAACGCTGCCAATTCAAATCGGCAAAAATGAAACTAAAGCCTTTGGCGTGGGTGGCGGAGTCGTGTTCGACAAAATGGTCGATAGCAATAGGGTATTGAAAATCGCCCTGACTGCTTTTGACGAAGATTCAGCCAAAGACTGGAGCAAACAGGGTCAAATAGTGGACCAAATTGCCAATGCTGTATCAGGCGGTCTTGCCACCATACCTAATCCCTACACCGCCGGTGCGGCCATTCTGGTGCCTTTTGTTGTTAAAATTGCCGGAGGCATTATTAGTCTTGACCAAGACGACAACCTTGGTTCATACACTCAGGATCTCCCGGTGTGGGCCTTACCTGTCGGCAGCAACCAGCGGGAATGGCAATTCAACGGCGACTGGGGAGGTGGCTTCCTTGGTTTCAGCAGGTGGAGCTACGCCCTGCGCTACACCGTCATCGTCGGATAATCACCGCTGGTTTTAGTAGCAGCCGGTCACTCCACAAGACTCTTTGCAGGCAGATAATTAGAACCTGTGGAGACCCTGGCCTCTCGGTTGCCTTCATGAGGACTGGCACCTTGATCAATGCCGTGCAACAGGAGCAGACACTCCCCGATTCCCGGACAAAAGATGTCCACCACATCGAAGGGTGACTAACGTGCTGAACCAGAAAATTGCTATTCCCACCTACTTCGATGCGGGTCCCGGTGGAGACGATGACTGGTCGGCTGCAGCCAGCGCAGGCCCGCTTCTTGCCCTCGCGATCATCAACCCTGCAAGCGGGCCAGGATACACCTCAAGCTACTTGCAGGGCGGGGCAAAACACGCCCAATACCAGCAACGCCTTGATCAACTGCACGCGGTTGGGACTGACGTTCTTGGCTATGTAACTACGAACTATCGTGACAGCGGGACGACTCCCGGGACGACTTCCGTTCAAGCGGAACATCGGTTCACAGTGGAAGCAGCGACGAATGTGGTCATGACCCGAAACTCATCCGGAGCAGTCAACCCGACAGGATGGACAACAGGCTTCGGACCCATTCGAGTTCGGTCTAAAGCGCTGCCAAGCGGACTCGCGCCGGATGCAGACTACTTCTGGATTGAAGTATCACCGACAACAGGAAGCTTCGCCACGTCACCAATGAACGCCACCGCCGGCCTCGCCGCCCCACTCAACTCCCCCGGCGACCCTGGTCCTGATAACACAAACCATGCCATGGGTTTGTCAAGGATTGCGGTGGACAACGTTATCTTCGAGATCGACACCTTCTATGCCCGTTGGCCGAATATCGACGGGATGTTCTTCGATGAAATGAACAACGCCGACGACGAATTAAACATTGCTTACTACAAGAAAATTTTCGACCACGTTCGCACTAAAGGCGGTAAAGCGCTGGTTGTACAGAATCCCGGCGCGACTTTCCCGGAGTCAATGATAGGTATTGCTGACACCTTCATGGCTTTCGAGTCTTCTAGCTCGAACTATCAGTCCTACGTCCCCCCCACTTGGCAGGTAAACTACCCTCCCACCAAATTTTGGCACGCCGTTCACTCTTGTCCTGATCCTCAGATGCCCAAAATAATTGAAACCAGTCGACAAAACAAAGCTGGCTACATATACGTCACGGACAGGGTCCACCCGGACCAAAATGTCTGGCTGCACATAGCTTCAAACTTCAGCGCTGAAGTCGCCAAAGTTGCAAGCGAGAACTCGCCACCGGCGGTGGAGATCGCCGTGCCCCACCTACAGGAACTGCGACCCGCCATGGCTGCCGACAAACTTCAATCCCTTGGCCTTCAGGCGGAATTCCGAGGGACGCAAGGACCCAACGCATGGGTGTGGAGGCAGTCGCCAAGGGCGGGCACAACGGTGGCTCGCGGGACGAAAGTTATTCTCCAGATCAGAAACGGTCCCATCCCCTAAATCTGCGTCCACGTATTCAGGAGCAGAAAGGCAACGCCTACCAAGCGCAGCGACAAGGGCAGCGACAAGGGCAGGTACGCCTAAGTGCCCCATCTAACCTAAGAGGTGCGCAATGAGCCTACTGGTCGAGAAGTTTTCAACTGCTGCACGTTCCGCCGCTAAATACCTGGGCCGTGCAGCCGCCCGGCGCATAACAAATTTTCCTATTTCCCTGCCACAGGCCCCAGTGGCCCTCCGGCCGTGGCCTTTGCGGCGACCGCGCACACTGCCACCGGGAGCACAATTGCAAAAACTGGCGGTGCCAGCCTTCTGGAGTCTGGACCAAGAGTTTCAGCCGTACTGGACGCAATTGAAAAATAGTGCCGGCGCACTAGCGATAACTGTCGTAGCGCAATATTGGCCAGACACCGCGAGAGGGAATCCTACCTTCAAGGCTGCAGCAAAGGCCCAAATAAACAGCCTTCCCGGTACAGTCCTGGGATATGTCAGCACCCGAAACGGCGGCCCCCACCTCTTAGCTCCCGACGAAATCCTCGGCGGACCAGCAAAACAGGACTGCGTTCAAGCCTGGTACGACCACTTTGGAACAGAGATCGACGGCGTGTACTTTGACGAGCTGGTGCTCCCCGATGACCCTGCATCCGTTGCCGCCGCTCAGACTCTGGTGGCTAAGTTCAAATCCGCGCACCCCACGGCAAAGGTCATGGTGCTTGCAGGGCAATGCGTCGATGACGCCGTTGTCGGCACAGACATCGACTTTGCGCTCCTCTGGGAAACAGATTATTCCGCCTATAAAGCAAATTTCACCGGCCTAATAGGCACCAGGAACACGCAGGTACCATCGTGGTGGAAAAACCCGTCCTATCGTCAAAGAATTCTTCACGTCGTCCATAACTGCGCCGAAGCAAACCGGCAGCACGCGCTGGGGCTTGCGAAGGAACGCAATGCCGGGCTGATGTTTGTAATGGATGAGCGCGGAAAAAATAGCTCAGGAGATCCAGTCTTATACGATCACCTTCCCCTATACTGGGACGCGGAAGTTCGCGAGGCAAACAGCTACTACGACTTCGGTTTAGACCCGGAAAGGGCTCTTCGCGCGGCACACCGATATGGCCGTTCCCAAGGATTTCTCACCGCGTGGCCAAACTTCGAACAGGCCTGGTACGGCGGAGAGCACAGACGGGGTACATGGTTGCTTAACCTGACCACTGACGCAGAACATCGCGACGTCCCCTTGTCCGATCTCACCGATCCATGCGCCGATCCTCAATACAATCCCGATGCGCTGCTGGATGAACACCCACACCTCTACGACGTTCCTGCCCTTTGGCGAGCATCGCATGCCTATGCTCAAGCTGTGGGCTACGAGACGGCAATTCCAACTTTCGAGCAGACAAACCGTGGGAACGGCCCGGAGTACGGCATGGTCTTGTTCAAAAAAAACTTGCCCTGGCTGACAGCTACCAAGGTCCTACTAAACCAAACGTACGAGACCCCGACTTTCGCTGAACCAGGAGCCGTATTGCGCAACGTTGGGCGGGCAATCGGCTCCTCAGGAGGAGCCAAAGGCGCCGTTTGCACTTTCACCCCGGACAATTTGGCCCAACCGCGCGGCCGAGACAACTTCTTCAACTGCTACGTCTTTGGACCCGACGCCCCTGTTCTGTGGAGGGACGTCCCAACCGAGACCTATATCAGTCTGCTTTGAAACGCATGCCCTCCCGCGGAGGAGCGTGAACGTGGCAAATTACCATGCTGTCGTCTCTAGTGGAGCTGCGACTTCCTGTACCCAAGCAGATCCTTCTTGTTTTGTAGCAGCTGATTACGGAATAAGCCCAATCCACTGACCGGCGAGCAACTGTTTGGTATGCAGCATCATCCGGTGATGACCTGGATCAATTGCTGCAGGCCTGGCACGACCTGTTGGCCGGCGCTCTTTCCTGCTGCAGAACCAAGTGCGGTAGCTAAAGCTAAGGCCGCTTTTGCAAGCAAACTTTCCTTCACAGGTTCTGGCTTCTCGGCCTCCGCGCGTATCGCAGCTACCTGCTCTGCGAGCCCAGGGTCGGCTTGCACGCTCGCTTCAGTCTCAATTTCCGCCAGTTTCGCGAGTACAAGTTGGCGGTGATCGTCGTTGAGGGTCTGATTCACGGTGGCTGTATTGTGGTCACCCTGCTGGATGGCTCCTACATTGCCCTGCACGTGGTTGCCGTAATTTCGGTAGTCGTTCATGGTCCCATGTCGGTGACGACGTCGTAAAGCTTCGAGGCGGGCAGGATGCCCTCGTAGCTGACCCGGTAGACGGTGCCGCCGAACTGCTCCTGCACCTCCGAGACGGTCCCGTAGGCGCGGGCGGTGCCGTCCTTAAGCAGGATGACCCGGTCGCAGAGCCGCTCGACCTCCTCCATCTGGTGACAGTCTTCTGGATTCTCCTAGTCCGCGCCGGGGAGGTTCACTTCCACGAGCCCGCCGGTGACGCGGGTTGCGAAGCGCGGTTGCCGCGCTGTGGCTGGCCCCGCCTGCACCTCGCCCGAACGGAGCGAAAAGGTACTGCCGTGCCACGGGCACACGACGCAGGGATCGCCGTCGTTCTTACTGCCATCCTTGAGTTTGCCCTCGTGGAGCGGACCGGCCAGGTGGCTGCAGACGTCGGACAGCACGCTGACTGTACCCGCCTCGCGGAACACCACGAGCGGGAGTCCGGCCACAACGCGCTTGTGCAGCTTTCCTTCGGGCAGGTCTTCCAGGGGCGCGAGGGCCTGCCAGCCGCTCGGGAAGCGATGCAGAACGTCCTCAGTGTGGTTCGCGCCGGCAGCCTGCCGGTAGCTGAGGTGGCCGCCCAAAAAACCGCCGAAACCAACAATGCCGAGGCCCAGGTACGCGAGCACCTTGCCTGCACCCTGCTGCCCGTTTGCCCGCGCCACCAGCGACGCCCCGTAGAGGCTCGCGGCAGTGATGTTGGCGGCGGCGTGGACCAATCCCACCCGCTGCTGCTGGCTGTGCAGCTGGGACCAGTCCATAAAACCTGCCACCGCCGAAGGCAACGCGGAGGCGGTTCCGACGCCGATCAGTACGGTGGCGGCCCGCGTGTTGCCGGGGAGCGCATCCAGGACGGCGGCGGAAATCCAGGATCCCAGGGGAACCTGGACTGCCAGGGGATGAACCGGGTGGCCGATGGGCACCCCGTGCAGAATGTCACGGGCCCACTGCGGGCGGACCGTGCGCTTCACTAATTTCCGGACCTTCTTCGCCACGGGATCCAGCCAGTCGGCATCTTCCAGGCGGGTAACAAGTTCAAGTGCAGGCAGCGGTTTCATGTGTCTCCCTTACCCCGTTCGTCAGTGTGCACACACTGGTGTCCAGTCGATGCCGGTCAGCCTAGTTGCTGGCGGGCGGAAGAGACAGGGGCGCCCGCGGGAGACGGTTCAGCGAAGCGGGGATCCGAGCACTGTGAACTGGCTGCCGCCCATCTCCCCCGAGAGCAGCGGCATCGCCTCGCTGATCGCTGCCCGAACGCTGTCCAGCTGCAGCGAGGCCCGGTGCGCCTCCGGCGACTCCCACAGCTCGGACACAAATACCGTGTCCGGCACCTCATCATTGACGCCCACCTCGTACAGCAGGCAACCGGCTTCCTTCAGGCCCTCCATGGGCCGGAGCAGGATGGACACGACGGCGTCGCGCTGGCCGGGCCTGGTTCCAAGGCTTCCAACATTCGCAAAAGTCATGAAAACAGTGTGCAGCACGCGGGTGGCGTACCTGCGAAGGCGGGGCCCGCCGTCGTGCGCGCATCTCCCTTTCCAGAAAGAGGGACACCTCTGTGATTCGATGGAGTTCTTTGGAGGGAGGCGGGCATGGAAGTCTGGACGGGGAGCCCTTATCCGCTGGGTGCCACCTATGACGGCAGCGGCACGAATTTCGCGGTGTTCAGCGAAGCGGCGAGCGCGGTGCAGCTGTGCCTCTTCGACGAGGACGGCGCTGAGCAGAGGATCACCCTGGAAGCAGTGGATGCCTTCGTCTGGCACTGCTACCTCCCGCATGTCCTGCCCGGCCAGCTCTACGGATACCGGATGGAGGGCCCGTATGATCCAGCCCGTGGGCTCCGCTGCAACCCGCACAAACTGCTGCTGGATCCCTACGCCAAGGCAACCAGCGGTGACATTGCCTGGGGCCAGCCGATGTTTTCCTACAACTTTGGCGACCCTTCCTCGTTCAACACGGAAGACTCCGCTCCCAACACGATGAGATCCGTGGTGATCAGCCCGTTCTTCGACTGGCAGCACGACCGCCCGCCGCGGACCCCCTACAGCGACAGCCTGATCTATGAAGCCCACGTGAAGGGCCTGACGATGACCCATCCGGAGGTGCCGGAGCGGGAACGCGGCACCTATGCCGGCATCGCCCACCCCGCCGTCATCGAACACCTGCAGAAGCTCGGCGTGACGGCGATCGAGCTGATGCCCGTCCACCAGTTCGTCCAGGACAGCACGCTGAAGGACAAAGGCCTCAGCAATTACTGGGGCTACAACACCATCGGCTTCTTCGCGCCCCACGAGAGCTACAGCTCCAGCACCAAACCGGGGCAGCAGGTGCAGGAATTCAAGGCCATGGTCCGCTCCCTGCACGCCGCCGGCATCGAAGTGATTCTCGACGTCGTCTATAACCACACCGCGGAAGGGAACCACCTGGGGCCAACCCTTTCCTTCAAAGGCATCGACAACCAGGCCTACTACCGGCTGGTTGACCACGAGAAGCAGCACTACCTGGACTACACGGGCACCGGTAACACCATCAACGTGCGCCACCCGCACGCCCTGCAGCTGATGATGGATTCCTTGCGGTACTGGGTGCTCGAGATGCACGTGGACGGGTTCCGCTTTGACCTCGCCTCCGCGCTGGCGCGGGAGTTCTACGACGTGGACCGGCTGTCCAGCTTTTTCGACCTCGTCCAGCAGGATCCCGTGGTGTCGCAGGTGAAGCTCATCGCCGAGCCGTGGGACGTTGGCCCCGGCGGGTACCAGGTGGGGAACTTTCCGCCCCTCTGGACCGAATGGAACGGGAAGTACCGCGACGCCGTCCGCGACTTCTGGCGGGGCGCACCTGCCACGCTTGGCGAGTTTGCCTCCCGCCTGGCAGGCTCCTCGGACCTGTACGAAAGTTCAGGACGCCGGCCCGTGGCTTCCATCAACTTCGTCACGGCGCACGACGGATTCACCCTGCGGGACCTGGTGTCGTACAACTCCAAGCACAACGACGCCAACGGAGAAAACAACAACGACGGCGAGTCCCACAACCGCTCGTGGAACTGCGGCACAGAGGGACCCACCACTGACAGCGGCATCCTTGCCCTGCGGGCACGCCAGCAACGCAACTTCCTCGCCACGCTCCTCCTTTCCCAGGGCGTTCCCATGGTGTTGCACGGCGACGAACTGGGACGCAGCCAACTGGGGAACAACAACGTTTACTGCCAGGATTCGCCCCTGTCATGGATTAACTGGGAAGAAGCCGACCAACCCCTGGTGGAGTTCCTTGCCGCCGTCACCAGGTTGCGCCGGGAACACCCCACCTTCCGGCGCACCAGGTTCTTTGAAGGCAGGCCCGTCATGCGCGGTGCGGGCCAGCCGCTGCCTGACATCGTCTGGCTCGACAAGGATGCTTCGGCCATGGGACCCGGAGACTGGGACAACCCCCTCGCGCGGGCACTGGGGGTGTTCTACAACGGGGCCAGCGTTGGCAAGGACCACCGTGGCCGGGTTATCCACGACCACAACTTCCTGCTGTTCTGCAATTCCGGGGACGAGCCGGTGGTCTTCACACTGCCCAGCGCCGAGTATTCGCCCAGCTGGGAACAACTCATCGATACCGCAGGTGAGCACGCGGGCACCGGCCTCCTTCATGCCAGTGAAACGGTAGAACTGGTGGGGCAGTCGCTGCTGGTGCTTCGGTCCTACACCAGCCCGCCGGAAAAGCCCGACCACTCTGTCACCGCCTCGCTGGCCCTGCTCGCCCGCCCCGGTCCAGCCGTCCCGCCGACAGCGGTCCCGCCGGGGGCGAAGGAGCTGCCCTAAACCGTGCTAGTTTTGGCACCGCCGCGTCTGGCGGTGGCCAAACCTGAAGCGGAATGCTTCACATCAGTGCGTGCATCCCGTGTCGTCGTGGCCGGCCCAACGAAGCGGCGCCCAGGAATTCGACGGCGACGAACGGCTGGTCCCCCACCACCCACTCGTCGTGGCCGGGAGGGCGCATAGGTGTCGTTCGCGCGGATAGTGGACCTCGCGCGTCGGCCGTTTCAATTTCCAGCACGCCGGAGATGCAGTAGCCCCTTGCTCCCGGCGCACACGCGTTCACCAGCCTCTGCTGGCGTATCTCCAACCAGAGCCTGCGGCACCTGAAGTCAGTGGGGGGATTTGAGGCCAAAGAAGGGTAGTCCCGACCCTAGCGTCGGGCGGAATTGCGGGCGCAACATATTACTACCGGACCCCGAAAACGGGTCCGAAGCCGCGCCCCACACATTAGCCGGGCGTGCTGTTTGAAAAATGGGACGGGCAGCTGCGGCCGCCAGACTGAACAATCGCGACACGCTCAGCCGCGTGGTTTCATGCTGTCCAAAAACGAGGACTCGCACCCTCACAAAAAATGGTGAATCGCATCCTTACAGGAGCAAAAAAATGTCAATTACTCCCTCAAAGAGCCGTTCGATCCGGGCAAAGATCGCCCTGGTTCCGGCCCTCTCATTAGGTCTGCTCGGCGGGGCAATGGCTGGCCCTGCCCAAGCCCATGACGACTACAGGCATGGATACACCCATGGCTGTTGGGTCAAACCGCTGGATCCCAAGGATCTCCGGGGCAACAGGGTCGACTTCAAGATCAAAGTCGATTGCGACGGCGAGAAGTCTGTCCAGATACGCCAGCTTCGCTACGAAGACGAGGACGGCCCGCGGCGCAGTGACGACTTCCTCGGACACTCGCACTTCTATGTGAAGTTCGAAAAGCACGACGGTGAAAAGACCCTTCACAGTGTTGACCGCGTGCGCAACCTTGACCGCAGGGGCGCAGAAGAGGTCTACCATCTCGTGTCATTCCGTGTGAAGGACCACAAGGGCCACTGGTCCGACTGGTCGAAGTGGTCCGACTGGAAGAAGAGCGAGGTAGTTAAGGTACGCCGCTAAAACACGCAGATCTTCATATAGAAGGATTGGCGCACGGGAGCCAGGGGCACATGCCCCTGGCTCCTTCGTGTGTACACGCGCTCTTGACGCACCGGCACCTCCTTCCCTACACTTTTCATAAAGCAGAATCTAAATTCCACAAAGCGGAAACCGACAAGATGCCGGGAAGCACAGGAAGATAGATCAAAGCCCCTCCTCGGAAGGACCTACGATGACGTACACAGTGAACTGCTCCATCCTCCTCACGGAGCTGCCCCTGCTCGAACGCCCCGCAGCGGCGAAGGCAGCCGGCTTTGACGCTGTCGAGTTCTGGTGGCCCTTTGAAAGCTCCGTCCCCTCCGATTCGCAGGTCGCCGCATTCGAAAATGCCATCCAGGACGCAGGCGTTCAACTGACGGGCCTGAATTTCAACGCCGGCGATATGCCCGGCGGCGACCGCGGCCTGGTGTCCTGGAAGGGCCGCTGCTCGGAGTTCAAGGACAACATCGACGTCGTCGCGGGCATCGGCGGGCGCCTGGGTTGCAAGGCCTTCAACGCCCTCTACGGCAACCGGCAGGACGAGTTCACGCCCGAAGAACAGGACGAACTGGCGCTCAAAAACCTTGCCGCAGCTGCGGAAGGCGTCGCCCGGATCGGCGGCACCGTCCTCCTCGAACCCGTCAGCGGTGCGCCGAAGTACCCGCTCCTCACGGCTGTTGACGCACTCAAGGTCATCGCCCGCGTCAAGGCGGAGACCGGCGTCGGCAACATTAAACTCCTCGCCGACTTCTACCACCTGTCCGTCAACGGCGACGACGTCGAAGCGGTCATCGAGAACCATGCCAAGGACTTCGGCCACATCCAGATCGCCGATAACCCCGGCCGCGGCGCCCCCGGCACCGGCACCCTCCCGCTTGGCGAGTGGATCGCCCGCAGCCGCGAACTTGGCTACGCCGGCTGCATCGGCCTCGAATACAAGCAACCGCAGGAAACGGCCTTCAGCTGGGCCATCCGCCAGCACGCCACGCAATAGTTCCCCGGCCCGCTCAACCAGGTAGCACCAACTGTCGTTCTGGCCCGTCAAAACGGCAGTTACTGCTACCTCGTTGGGCCCCGGCCGCCATTAATCACAGACTTCAGAAAGAGAACCATCATGAGCAACGTTGCTGTTATCGGACTCGGAATCATGGGCCTGCCCATGGCCATCAACCTGGTTAAGGCCGGCCACACCGTCACCGGCTATAACCGCAGCCAGGACAAGATCGACAAGCTTGTCTCCGAAGGCGGCAAGGGCGCCACGAGCATCGCGGACGCGGTCAAAACTGCCGACGTCGTGATCACCATGGTCCCGGACTCCCCCGATGTTGAGGGTGTAGTCAGCGGCAAGGACGGCGCCTTCGCGAACGCCAAACAGGGCACCTTGTGGATCGACGCTTCGAGCATCCGCCCGGACGTAGCCAAGCGCCTCGCCGACGACGCCCGCGAAGCAGGCATCCGCCCGCTGGACGCCCCGGTTTCCGGCGGCGAACAGGGCGCCATCGACGCCGCACTCTCCATCATGGTGGGCGGCGAAAAGGAAGACTTCGAGGCCGCCTCCGATGTCCTGAACGCCGTCGGCAAAACCATCGTCCACGTGGGCCCCTCCGGCTCCGGCCAAACCGTCAAGGCTGCAAACCAGCTGATCGTCGCCGTCAACATCGAGGTCCTCGCCGAAGCCATCGCCTTCCTCGAGGCCTACGGCGTGGACACGGACGCCGCGCTCAAGGTCCTGGGCGGGGGGCTCGCCGGCTCCAAGGTGCTGGACCAGAAGGGCCAGAAAATGCTGGACCGCAACTTCGACCCCGGCTTCCGCCTCGCCCTCCACCACAAGGACCTGGGCATCGTCACCTCCGCCGCCCGCGAAGCCAACGTCGCCGTCCCCCTCGGCGCCGTCGTCGCACAGCTCGTCGC
Source organism: Arthrobacter sp. sptzw42 (assembly GCF_059089685.1). Classification (NCBI taxonomy): domain Bacteria; kingdom Bacillati; phylum Actinomycetota; class Actinomycetes; order Micrococcales; family Micrococcaceae; genus Arthrobacter; species Arthrobacter sp. sptzw42. The sequence goes on along the minus strand of NZ_JBNHEX010000003.1, from coordinate 219,410 downwards.
CGCCACCGTCAACCAGGGCGACGGCGGCCTGGACCACTCCGGCCTCTTCAAGCAGGTCCTGAAGCTCAGCGGCCGCGAGTAACCCCCGGCTTAACCAACACAAATTTGGACGCCCTGACCACCAGGGCTTCCTTCAGCACACCCTCCCCACCCGCCCCCTAACCTCCCAAGCCCGGTCAGGGAACCCTGCGGGCCTGGGCCCACAGACTTTCAAGCTTTCAAGGAGTACACCATGAGCAAGATGCGTACCGTTGATGCAGCGGTGGCCATCCTGGAGAAGGAAGGCGCCATTGAGGCGTTCGGCCTGCCAGGCGCCGCGATCAATCCCTTTTATTCCGCAATGCGCGCCCACGGCGGCATCCGCCACACCCTGGCCCGCCACGTTGAGGGCGCCAGCCACATGGCGGACGGCTTCAGCCGCGCCAAGGACGGCAACATCGGCATCTGCATTGGCACCTCCGGCCCGGCCGGAACGGACATGATTACCGGCCTCTACGCCGCATGGGCCGACTCGATCCCCATGCTCTGCATCACCGGCCAGGCTCCGGTTGCCAAGCTGCACAAGGAAGACTTCCAGGCCGTGGACATCGAGTCCATCGCCAAGCCCGTCACCAAGATGGCCATGACCATCCTGGAACCCGGCCAGGTTCCCGGCGCCTTCCAGAAGGCCTTCCAGCTGATGCGTTCCGGCCGTCCCGGCCCCGTGCTGCTGGACCTGCCCATCGACGTGCAGATGGCCGAGATCGAGTTCGACATCGACACCTACGAGCCCCTCCCCATCGAAAAGCCCAAGGCCTCGCGCAAGCAGCTGGAAAAGGCCCTGGACATGCTCACCGCCGCGCAGCACCCGCTGATCGTAGCCGGCGGCGGCATCATCAACGCCGGCGCCTCCGCACAGCTGGTGGAGCTGGCCGAAATCCTGAACGTTCCGGTCATCCCCACCCTGATGGGCTGGGGCACCATCCCGGATGACCACATCCTGATGGCCGGCATGGTGGGCCTGCAGACCTCCCACCGCTACGGCAACGAAAACTACCTGCAAAGCGATTTCGTGATCGGCATCGGCAACCGCTGGGCCAACCGGCACACCGGCGGCCTGGAGACCTACACCGCCGGCCGGAAGTTCGTGCACATCGACATCGAGCCCACGCAGATCGGCCGGGTGTTCTCGCCTGACCTGGGCATCGCGTCCGACGCCGGTGTGGCGCTGGCGGGGCTGGTTGAGCTCGCCAAAGAGCGCAAAGCGGCAGGGTCCCTGCCGGACTACAGCGCCTGGGTTGCCGAGTGCCAGGAGCGGAAGGCGAGCCTGCACCGCAAGACCCACTTCGAGAACATTCCCATCAAGCCCCAGCGCGTGTACGAGGAAATGAACAAGTCCTTCGGCCGCGACACCATCTATGTGTCCACCATCGGCCTGTCGCAGATCGCCGGGGCACAGATGCTGCACGTGTTCGGACCGCGCAGGTGGATCAACGCCGGCCAGGCCGGTCCCCTGGGCTGGACCGCCCCGGCAGCCCTCGGCGTCGCACGTTCCAACCCGGACCAGACCGTGGTGGCCCTCTCCGGCGACTACGACTTCCAGTTCATGATCGAGGAACTGGCAGTGGGCGCGCAGTTCAACCTCCCGTACATCCACGTGGTGGTGAACAACTCCTACCTGGGCCTGATCCGCCAGTCCCAGCGCGGTTTCAAAATGGAGCAGAACGTGTCCCTGGCGTTCGAAAATGTCAACAGCGCGGACCTGTCCGAAAACGCACGTGGGTACGGGGTTGACCACCTCAAGGTGGCCGAAGGGCTCGGCTGCAAGGCCGTCCGCGTGGAGGACCCCAAGGACCTCGCCGCCGCCTTCGACAAGGCCAAGGCACTCATGGACGAATTCCGGGTTCCGGTAGTGGTGGAAGTGATCCTGGAAAAGGTCACCAACATCTCCATGGGTGTGGAAATCAACGCGGTAAACGAGTTCGAGGAACTGGCCGGCTCCGCTGCCGACGCCCCCACCGCCATCCTGGCCCTGCAGGCCTAGACAGGAAAGACCGATGCGCATCATCATTGCCCCGGATAAGTTCAAGGGTTCCCTGTCCGCACCTGAAGTTTGCAGTCACCTGGAAAAGGGACTGCAGCGCGGAGCGGGAGGCAACCTGGACGTGGTCCGGATTCCAGTGGCTGACGGCGGCGAGGGCACACTGGACGCCGCCGCCGGCTCCGGGTTTACCCGCCGCAGCGCCTTGGTGGCCGGACCGTCAGGAGAGCCCGTCACGGCCCACTTCGCTGTCCGGGGCAATGAGGCCGTCATTGAAATGGCGGCCGCCTCGGGCCTGGCCCTGCTCGCCGCCGGAGCACTTGTTGAGGGACGGCCAGGCCCTGCGGCTGCACGTACCGCCACCAGTCTGGGAACCGGCCAACTGATCCGCGCCGCACTGGACGCCGGCTGCAACCGCATCATCCTCGGGGTCGGCGGCAGCGCCAACACCGACGGCGGGGCCGGCGTCCTGCAGGGACTCGGCGCCACCTTCCTTGATGCAGAGGGCAACGAACTTCCGGGAGGCGGTGCCGCGCTGGCCCGCCTGGACCGGATCGACTTCAGCGGGTTTGACGCCAGGCTGAAGGACACACGCTTTGTGCTGGCGTCCGACGTCGACAATCCCCTGCTGGGCCCCCAGGGCGCCGCGGCGATTTTCGGCCCGCAGAAGGGCGCCGCACAACAGGACGTCGGCTTGCTCGACGCCGCCCTGGCCAGGTTTGTCGAAGTCCTGGCCAGGGAAATCGGTCACCGCGCCATCAAGGCAGCGGAAGCCCCGGGAGCCGGTGCAGCCGGCGGCGTTGGCTACGCGGCCATCGCCGCCCTGGCGGCAACACGGCGCCCGGGCATCGACGTCGTCCTCGAATTCACCCGGTTCGCGGACCGGCTGGCCGGCGCCGACCTGGTGATCACGGGCGAAGGCAGCCTGGACGGTCAAAGCCTGCTGGGCAAAACGCCCATGGGTGTTGCCCGGGCAGCCGCCGGGCAGGGCGTTCCGGTGATCGCCGTGTGCGGACGGACCACCCTTGAACCGGGCCAGGCACGTGCCGCCGGATTCGAGGAGGTCTACGCTTTGACCGAACTCGAAAGCAATGTAAACAGGTGCATAGCAGAGGCAGCGCAGCTTCTGGAGCAGCTGGGCACCCAGATCAGCGGACGGCTGGCAGCCAGTGGGCTGTCCGGTTCCGCCAGTACCAAGGAGGACCTCCATGTCTGAAGAACGTTTTGACCTGGTCATCCGCGGCCAGCGCATCCTCACCACCGCCGGCCTGGCACCCCGCGAAGTGGGTGTCCGCGGCGGCAAGATCGTTGCCCTCGAGCCGCTCGGCAACGGCCTGGCCGGGACCGAGGTTATTGAACTGGCCGATGATGAAACCCTGATCCCGGGCCTGGTGGACACCCACGTCCATGTCAACGAGCCCGGCCGGACCGAGTGGGAGGGCTTCGCCTCGGCCACCCGGGCCGCCGCCGCCGGCGGTGTCACCACCATCATCGACATGCCGCTGAACTCCGTTCCGCCCACCACCACGGTGGAAAACCTGAAGCTCAAGCGCGAGGTGGCGGAGGACCAGGCTTTCGTTGACGTCGGATTCTGGGGCGGTGCGATCCCCGGCAACAAGGGGGACCTGCGCGCCCTGCACGATGAAGGTGTGTTCGGCTTCAAGTGTTTTCTCCTGCACTCGGGCGTTGACGAGTTCCCGCACCTGGACGCGGACGAGATGGAGGAGGACATGGCCGAGCTGAAGTCCTTCGACTCCCTCATGATCGTCCACGCCGAGGATTCGCACGCCATCGACCGGGCACCCCACCCCGGCGGCGACCACTACCAGACGTTCCTGGCCTCCCGCCCCCGCGGCGCCGAGAACAAGGCCATCGCCGAGGTTATCGAACGGGCCCGCTGGACCGGTGCGCGGGCGCACATCCTGCACCTCTCGTCGTCGGACGCGCTGCCCATGATCGCCTCGGCAAAGCGCGACGGCGTGAAGCTCACCGTGGAAACGTGCCCGCACTACCTGACGCTGATGGCGGAGGAAATCCCGGACGGCGCCACCGCCTACAAGTGCTGCCCGCCCATCCGCGAGGCCTCCAACCGGGAGCTGCTGTGGCAGGGGCTTCAGGACGGCACCATCGACTGCATCGTCTCGGACCACTCCCCCTCAACACTGGATTTGAAGGACCTGGAGAACGGTGACTTCGCCGTGGCGTGGGGCGGTGTCTCGTCGCTGCAGCTGGGCCTGTCCCTGATCTGGACCGAAGCCCGGCACCGGGGCATTCCGCTGGAGCAGGTGGTGTCCTGGATGGGTGAGAAGCCGGCAGCGCTGGCACGGCTCTCCAACAAGGGCCAGCTGGCGCTGGGCTACGACGCCGACTTCGCCGTCTTCGCCCCGGACGAGGCCTTCGTGGTGGACGTGTCCAAGCTCAAGCACAAGAACCCCATCACCCCGTATGACGGCAAAGCGCTCTCCGGCGTGGTCCGCAAGACCTTCCTGCGCGGCACGGTCGTGGACGGTCAAGTCCCCACGGGTAAGCTGATCCGCCGCGGCGGAGTCTAAGGACGCGCCATGGCAGTGGAAGCTGTACGTCCGAGGACGGTGGCACGCCGGCGGCTTGCTGCCACGGGAGCGGCCGTACCAAGGACTGCTGCCTCACCTGCTGCGGCCTGCCCCCGTCCGGTGATTGCCCGCGGCCTTGCCGTATGGGTGGTTCCCGGGGACGGCACCAGCCCCGAACTCCTGGCCCGGGCAGCCGAACTGGTCCTTGCCCGGGCCCTCGAAACTGCTCCGGAGGCGGAAGTCCACTGGCCTGCCGCCGGAGCTCCCACCGGGTTCTCCGCTGACGCGGGAGGAGCCGCAGACGACTCCTCTCAACCTCCTCCCGCAGCGGAGGCCCTTTCCGGGGAACCCGCCGGGGCACCGGATGAGGCCGACGGCGGCACCCGCCTGCCGCCGTCGGCCGGCCCCGTCAGCCGGGTTGCCGTTGACCTGGCCGCCGACAACGTGCTGCTGGATGGCCGCCCCGTCCCGCTTACGGGCGTGGAGTTCAAGGTGCTGCGGTACCTGGTGACCCACCTGTCCCGCACGGTGGCACGGGAGGAACTCCAGGACTTCCTGGATTCGTTTGAAACCCCGGGCGCCTCCGCGCGGTCCATCGACGTTTACGTAGGGCGGATCCGGAGGAAACTCGGGAACGCCCGGCACGCTGTGGCCACCGTCCGCGGCGGCGGTTACCGGTTTGTGCCCGGCCAGCTGGCAACTGTCCGCGGGCCGGCGGAATACTGCATATGACGCCGGAGTTGTATGACTGAGCGGGAAGCCGCTTCACTTGATGTTTTGCCAGTAATGACAAAGTCTTCCTAAGGAACGCCATGAGCCAGACCCTGACCACCAAGCTTCAGCCCGGATTCCAGGCCCCTGAATTCACCCTTCAGGACGCCCAGGGCCGTGAGACTGCCTTGGCCGACTACCGCGGCAAGAACGTCATTGTGTACTTCTACCCCAAGGCCGCCACCCCCGGCTGCACCACCGAGGCCTGCGATTTCCGCGACAGCCTGGCCTCCCTGCAGGGCAAGGGCTACGAGGTCATCGGCATCTCCCCCGACGCCCCCGAGGCCCTGGCCGGCTTCACCGGCGACTTCTCCCTGACCTTCCCGCTGCTGTCCGACCCGGACCACGCAGTTGCCCTGGCGTACGGCGCCTGGGGCGAAAAGCTGGTGGACGGCGAAATTGTCGAGGGCATCGTCCGGTCCACCGTGGTGGTGGACCCCGAAGGCAAAGTCACGCTCGCCCAGTACCAGGTAAAGGCTGACGGCCACGTCGCAGCGCTCAAGGAAGCCCTGGGTATCTAGGACTTGGCGCTGGCCGTCTCCGCAGCCGCCGCCTCCGCGTACTCCGCTGACACCCGGCGGTAGACCGGTGTCAGGAAGGCCAGCACCGCGGCGGCGACCATGATGAGGCCCGCAACAAGGAACACCAAGGCGATGCCGCGGGAGGTGCCCTCCCCGAGCAGCGGGGCCAACTGGGCTGCGCCGTCGGCCGAGCGCGCGTACGGGATGATCCAGAACTGGGCGATCGGCGCAATGAGGAACGCGGTGACCGGCGCCGCCGCGGACTCAAACGCCATGGCGAATCCGAACACCCGGCCCTGCCGCTCCAGTGGCACCACCTGCTGGATGACCGTTTGCTCGGCCGCCTCCACGAAAGGCACCAGGGTCAGGTACAGCCAGATCCCCACGATGTACAGCCATGCCCACTCCCGCAGCGTGAACACTGCGCCCAGGACGCCCATCGCAATCACGGCCAGCAGCAGGGTGCGCAAAGGGTTGGAACCCAGGCCGAATTTGCCGATCAAGGCTCCGCCCAAAAGGAAGCCGCTGGAACCAACCGCCAAAAGGATCCCCCACAGCTCCACCGAAAACATTTCCAGGCCGTAGGGATCCATCAGGGCCATGTAGACCCCGCCGATGAAGTTGTTGAACGTTGAGAACAGGATCAGCGCGAACAGCCCGGAGATGGCCAGGACGGCGGCAAGGGCACCGCGGAAATCGAATCCGCCGTGGGCATCCGTGGCCGCCGGGCGCAGCTCCTCGGGCATTCGCAGCAAGAGGAGATGCGCGAAGGCCAGGGCGGTGAGCACGACGGCGACGGCGATCGTCCAGCCCATTCCGAGCAGCCCAATGGACAGCCCGGAGAGCACCGAGGTGACAAGGAACATCAGTCCCTGCACCATGCCCACCAGCCCGTTGGCGTTGGCCCGCCGGTCCGGCTCGATGAGGATGGTGACGATGGTGGAGAGCGCGATGTTGCGCATGTTTTCCACCACCGCGCCGATCAGGATGACCATGGTGAACACCCAGAACCACGGCTGCGCCAGGTCAAGCAGCACGGCGGCGGGTGTCAGCAGGAACATCACTCCGGACAGCACGAACATCACCAGGGTGAACACGGCAGCAAACCGCATCACGGATAACTTGCGGTAGCGGTCCACGAAAGTGCCGAAGCTGATGCTCGAGAGGGCGATGAGCAACATGTATGCGCCGCCCACCACCCCCGTGGCGATCACGTTGCGGGTTCCCAGGTACAGCCAGAACGTCAGGGCAAACCACAGGTAGCTGGTAGTGATGTTGGCGAGGGCAGTGTTCGCCAGAATCCAGGTGAAGGTGCGGTTCCTTTCGGCGGGAGTGCGAAGGGAGGTATCGACGGCGTCCGGGTCGGCCAGGTGAGGGATTCCGCCGTCCTCACCCGTCCCCGCGTTAACGGCTACGTCCCTGCCAGGTCCTGTCCCGCCGTCGGAAGCCGCAGCCGCCCTGCCCCGGGCCGGTTCCTGCTCGGTCATGCGTCCCAGTGTAGTGACGGGAGACAGACGCCGACAGGGTTGGCACCCCCCTTCCTGCCGGCCTTCTTCCACCCGCCAACGCTTTGCGAGGCCAGGAAACTAAGCTCTTGTGGGAGGGTGACCTGACGGAACCACGAAAGGGGAAGGGTCCATGGCGGACGAGCCTGCTGAAGAGGTATTTTCCGCGGTGGCGGCGGAGCGCGACGCTGCATTCGCGGCCAACCGCGAAAGCTTTAAAGCCCAATCCTGGTACGAGATCGACCACCGTCTTGCGCTCCTGTTGGCTCCGGTCGCCAGGGTGGGCAACGACGCAACGGTGGAGCTCACCGTTGTTGTGGACGGCGCCGTCATCTCCGGATCCGTCGTGTCCGCGCACGCCTGGGCACAGCGGCAAAATGACCAGATCCGCATCGGCAGCCCGGCCGTCGCCGCCGCCTTCGAGTCGCTGGAGCCGGCGACGGACCAACTGGAACGCCAACCGGCGGGAGAAGGCGGGGCAGGCCCGCAGCCGAAGGACCAGGACCGGTACATCCACTTCCTTGGACCGGTGCTGCTTTCAGGGGGAGTCCACGTACGCATGCAGGCCACCAGGGTCGACCTGCGCAAAGTCTCGGCATGGAGCATAGGGCGCATCCCGGGCGAGTAGGGACTCAGCGCCGTTGCCTCCTGCGCAGGCCGGTGACAGGATGGCCGCATGGCGATCGAGGTCCGTCCGGCCACTGAGTTTGAGGATGTCAGGACGATGGTGGGGCCCAAACGGCCGGACGCCAACGTCTGCTGGTGCCTGAGCTACCGCATTCCGTCGAAACAGAACCAGGCACTGCACGGGACGGAGCGCGGGGAGCTGGTGAAGGAGCTGGTGGCCCAGGATCCCCCGCCGGGAATCCTGGCGTACGACGGCGGCGAAGTAGTCGGGTGGGCAGCAGTCCACCCCCGCGCGGATACCAGCTTCGCCGGGAACCGGAAGATTCCGCACGTGGACGGGCTGGACGTCTGGTCTGTGTGGTGTATCCGGGTGCGGCCAGGGCACCGCGGCAAAGGCGTTTCACACCACCTGCTCAAAGGCGCCGTTGCGTTCGCTGGAAGCTATGGGGCACCGGCCATCGAGGGCTACCCGGTGGATAACCGCGGGCAAAAGGTAGACCTCACCATGGCGTACGTGGGCACGCGCAAGCTTTTCGAGGACGCCGGCTTCACCAAGGCTGCGGACACGGAGTCAGTACTCAACGGCTTCCCGCGGGTGCTGATGCGCCTGAACCTGCGGGATCAGGCGTAACCCCGGCTCCACCCGCACCCCGAGATGACGGCGCCAGCCCAACCCACGGCGCCAGCCCATAGCGCTAACCAGGGTTCCCGGCACCTAAACCGCCGCGGGACGCCCCAGGTCCGCACTCCTGAAAAGCGCCTCCAACCTGCAATGCGCCTCGGTCTCCAGGTTAAGGCGGTGCGTCAGCTTTTCCACCTGCACGGACATCTCCTCACCCACCGGCAACCGGTCCCCGGGCCAGCTCGACGCCGCCCTCGATTCGGCGAGTGCCTGCGCCAGTGCCTTGGCCGCGGCACGCACCTTCCGCGAGTGGAGGTAGACCCGCAGGAGCGCCCTGCCCTTGTTCAGGCCGGCCTGCACCAGTTCACGCGGACCCGCTTCCGCCTCCGGTCCAATCGCGGTCGCCCCGCCATCGGCAGGCGCCGCGCCCGCGGCGGCATACGCCGTCGTCTGGTCTTTGATGTTGCTGTGTCCCATGGCTGCCCCTCCTGCACCGGCCAGCTTCCGGACCGGTCTTCGTTGACCGTTGTCCCTGAAGCTGTTTCTTCTGCCTTCGAGTGTCCCGGGCCTTCCTCAACGTCCAGGCAAGCAGGTGCCAAGATTGGCGCAAGATCCGCTGGGAGCGGCCGCCGGGGAAGCCCGGATCCGGTGGCCGCTCCCAACACGGCCAGCACCACAAAAAGCCTTGCGACATGCCCCGTTGCCGTTAATACGGTAGAAGTAGAGCTATGGTCTCTCCCTCCGAAACCCGCCGTGCCGTTGTCATCGAGGATGACCCGGACATTCGCGGCCTGCTGGTCCGCGTCCTGGTCAAGCAGGGCTTCGACGTTACTGAGGCCGGAGCGGGTCTGCCCGGTGTGGAGGAAGTCCGCCGCCGCCAGCCGGACCTGGTGACCCTGGACCTGAACCTCCCGGACCTCGACGGACTGGAAGTTTGCAAGCGGCTCCGGGAATTCTCGGACGCCTTCATTGTGATGCTGACCGCGCGTGCGGACGAACTGGACAAGCTGACCGGACTGGACAACGGAGCTGATGAATACATCAGCAAGCCATTCAGCCCCCGGGAGCTGCAGTCCCGGATCAACGCCCTTTTCCGCCGCCGCCCCTCCGCAGCTGCCGATTCGGCCGCCCGGAGCGAGCTGGAACGCGCCACCGAAGTCCAGCTAAGCCTCCTCCCGCAGGAGGACATCCGCGTCGAAGGCTATGACGTGGCCGGGATGTTCCGGCCTTCCCGCAGCGTGGGCGGGGACTTCTACGACTGGTACCAGACCCCGGACGGGCTCCACCTGACCTTCGCCGACGCCATGGGCAAAGGTATGGGCGCCGCCCTGATCGCGGCGACAGTCCGCGCCGTCATGCGCTCCACCGGCCACCGGCAGGACCTCGACGGCGCGTTCGCCTCCGCCAGCAAGGCGATAGCCACGGACCTGGATTCCTCCAACTCCTTTGTCACTTTGTTCCACGCGCGGCTTGACGCGGCCTCGGGAACGGTCAGCTATGTCGACGCCGGGCATGGGCTTGCGCTGCACGTCACCTCCGGCGGCGCCGCCCACCGCCTCGGGTCCGGCGGGCCGCCGGTCGGAGCCTGGGCAGGAACACAATGGCCCCAGTCCAGCCTGGAGCTCGCCCCGGGCGATTCATTGGTGGTGGCCAGCGACGGCGTGCTGGACGTCTTCGAGACCGTTGAGGACTTCACCGAGGCTGTCCGCAGCGCTGCGCAGGGACATGAGTCGGCCCAGGCGGCCAGCAGCGCCATCCTTGCCCTGGCCCCGGCCGAGACCGCTGAGGACGACGTCACCGTGGTTGTGGTCCGCCGGCTGCCCGAAGGAGCAGGCGCATGACCCGGTTCCTGACCCGGCTGGTGGTGGTGCTCACCGTCATCACGGGCGTCAACTACATTGCCTGGCGCTGGATGGCATCGCTGAACTGGGACGCCTGGTGGATCGCCGTGCCGCTGGTGGTCGCTGAAACCTACAGCCTCATCGACGTGATGCTGTTCGGCATGACGGTGTGGAAGCTGAAGATCCGGAAGGGCGCCCCGGCGCCGCCGGCCGATGCCACCGTGGACGTCTTCATCACCACCTACAACGAAGACCTGGACATGGTGATGACCACCGCGCTGGCCGCTCAGAAGATCCGGCACCCGCACAGCACGTGGATCCTGGACGACGGCGCCCGCCCCGAGCTGGAGGCCCTCGCCGCCCAGCATGGCCTGGGTTATGTCACCCGCAGCGAGGACTGGACCTCCAACCTGCCCCGGCACGCCAAGGCGGGCAACCTCAACAACGCCCTGATGCAGACCCACGGCGAGTTCCTCCTGATCCTGGACGCTGACCAGATCCCCGAGCCGGACATCCTCGAAAAGACCCTCGGTTACTTCAACAACCGCCGGGTGGCGCTGGTCCAGACACCGCAGTACTTCAGCAACGTCCCGGCCGATGATCCCCTCGGCAGCCAGGCGCCCCTCTTCTATGGCCCCATCCAGCAGGGCAAGGACGGGTGGAACGCCGCCTTCTTCTGCGGCTCCAACGCCATCCTCCGCCGCGAAGCCCTCATGCAGCTGGGCCTGGTGGGTTACGTCAAGGAAACCGAGAAGAGCATCCGACGTGCCCTGGCCGCCTCCCGCTCTGCCATCAAGCAGGCCCGGAAGTCTCCAGACATGACACCACTGGTGGCCCAGGTGCTGGACGAAGTGGAGGCGGCAACCCGCGAGGCGCAGCAGGAGCTCGACGCCGGCGGAGCCCTGAGCGAGATCACCTACCGGGTACGCCGCCGCGTGGACGCCGCCGTGCAGACCCTGGTGATGGCCGACGTCGAAGCCCTGCAGGCAGACCTTGAGGAGATCGCCGCCATGGAACTGGCCCACGTGGGCGAGTCAGGCGTCCCCGTCGTGGCCGACGATGCGGTGCAGCGCATGTCCGCCCGTGACTGGTCGCCCCTGGGCGCCCTGGAATCCGTGCAGGCCGTCCTGGATGCCCTCTCGGTGGAACGCAACGATGAGGCACAGCCGGTCATGCCGCTGGCCACGATCTCCGTCACCGAGGACATGGCCACCGCCATGCGCATGCACGCGATGGGCTGGGAGAGCGTCTACCACCACGAAATCCTCGCCTACGGGCTCGCTCCCGAGGACCTCAAGACCATGCTCACCCAGCGCCTCCGCTGGGCGCAGGGCACCATCCAGGTGCTGCTCCGCGAGAACCCGCTGGTGCAGAAGGGCCTCAAGCTGGGGCAGCGGCTGATGTACTTCGCCACCATGTGGACCTACCTCAGCGGCTACGCAGCGGTTATCTACTTCGCCGCCCCGATCATCTACCTGTTGCTCGGAGTCCTGCCGGTGACGAGTTTGAGCTGGGACTTCTTCATCCGGTTCATCCCGTTCATGGTGGTCAACCAGCTGCTGTTCGCCGTCGCCGGCCGCGGCATCCCCACCTGGCGCGGCCAACAGTACAGCCTTGCCCTGTTCCCCACCTGGATCAAGGCGTGCTCGACGGCGGCCCGGAACGTCTGGTTCGGACGCCCCCTTGGATTTGCCGTCACCCCCAAGGCCCGCCAGAACGGCGGACCCAGCTGGAGCCTGATCCGGCCACAGATTGTGGTGTCCGTCCTGCTGGCCGTGGCCGCCGTCGTCGGAATCATCCGCCTGGCTACCGGCCTGGCCGAGCCACTTGGCACCCTCGTGAACGTCGTGTGGGTCATTTTCGACCTGGTGGTCATGAGCATCCTGGTGCGTGCAGTGCTCTACAAGGGTTATGAACCAGCTCCAGATTTGGCATTAGCAGAGAGGAAACCCGATGGAGTTTAGCTATGAGGTCAAGGACTCGTATGCGGAGGTCAAGGCGGACGGACGGCTGAACATGGTCTCCGCGCCTAAGCTGCGCGAGTTCGTCACGGATGTAATCGCCGGCGGATCCAACCGGATCGTGGTGAACCTGGAAAAAACGGCGTTCATGGATTCGTCCGGCCTGGGCGCGCTGATCGGCTGCCTCAAAGCGGCGCGGCAGGCGGGCGGGGACCTGCGGATCGCAGCTGTCCAGCCCCAGGTGAAGATGGTCCTGCAGCTGACCAGCATGGACAAAGTCCTCACCGCTTACGGATCCGCCGAAGAGGCGTTCAGCAATGACTGAGGTCCTGGCGTCCCGCAGCTTCCGCGGGCCGGCGTCCGAGGACGCCATCGAGTCGATCCACAACCACCTCGACAGCCTCTGGCTCGACGTCCCCTTTGTGCAGGACATGGACCAGATGACGTTTACGACGGCGGTCATCGAGTCGGCGTCGAACATCGTCCAGCATGCCGAGCCCGTGGCGCAGGAACCCGTGGAGCTGGGGGTGGACATCGAGGTGCGGCCCGCGCTGCTGCAGGCACGGGTGAGCGCCTACCACGCGAAGCCGCCCTTCGGCCCGATGGAGCCGGCAACCGTCGGTGAGGACGCCGAGTCCGGCCGCGGCCTGGCGCTGATCCAGGCCTTGGTCACGACGGTTACCTTCGAACGGCAGGACGGCACCAACGTCTGGGTCCTGTCCAGGACACCGCAGGGCTGATTTTTACAGCCGGCCCGACGTCCCGGCCGGGCCCGCCGCGGCTTCGGCCGGGATGAGCACCGAAACAGTGGCCCCGCCTCCGGGAGTGTCACTGATGGTGAGTTCTCCGCCGTGCGCCTGGGCGATCCGGTGGCAGGTCGCCAGGCCCAGGCCTGTCCCGGGCCCGTCGCCGGGCCGGTTGAGCCGTACCAGTGGCTCCACGGCCCTGGCCCGGTCGGCGGGGAGGATGCCTTTGCCGTTATCGGCAACCTGGACCGTCACGCCCCGGGGGCCGTTTGCAGCCCTGACCTCGATCCGCAGCGGACGTTCCGGCGAGCGGTAGTTCAGTGAGTTGGCCAGGAGGTTTTGCAACAGGGTGCGAAGCTGCCCGTGGTCTGCGAAGAGCTTGGCGTCGTCGCAGGAGATCCCGCTGTCGGCGTCGAGGTCCACACCGAGGTCCTGCGCTGCCTCCGCCGTGACAGCCAGCAGGGACACGTGGTTACGGTTCAACCTGCCGTCGGCGCGCGAGTAGTCCAGCACGTCTTCCAGAGTTACCAGCATGCGGCGCCCGCCGTTGGCTATGAGTTCCAGGTACTCGGCGGAAGGGTGTCCTTGGGGTATGTCGGGGTCGTCCTCGGCCAGTTCCACATACCCCAGGATGGTGGTCAGGGGCGCTCGCAGGTCATGGCTGACCCGCCCGGCGAATTCGGCCAGCATCTCGTTGCTCCGGTGGAGATCTTCAAGGGCTGTGTTGAGCTGCAGCGTACGGTGCTGGAGTTCCAGAAGTTCAACGACCTGGCCGGCCAGGACCTCCACCAGGCGGATCTGCTCGGGCGTGGGCAGATCCGCCTGGTCAGAAAACACACAGAGCGAGCCAAGCACCAGGCCGGAAGAGGTCTCCAACGGCACGGAGGCGTAGAAGCGGACGTCCGCTATTTCCCCGGTCACGAACGGGTTGGACCGGAACCGCGGGTCCACGGAAGCGTCACGCACCACCGTGGACTCGCCACTCAGAAAGACGCTCGAGCACATCGAGTCCTCGCGGGAGCATATTCCGGGATCTATACCGGCGGCGGCGACCTGCAGCTGTTGGTCCGCGGTAATGATGTTCACCACGCTGTAGGGCACGCCGCACAAACTCGCTGCCAGGCGTACCAGGTTGTTCAGCGCAGCACGCGTCCTCGGGTCCACCAGCGCCGGCAACCCACCAGGGTCGGCGGGGATCAATCCGTATTCCCGAAGGCCACGATCGCGTGCGGCGTCCTGATCGGTCAGCGTTTGCATAGCCGTCCCGTCCATATTCTTTTTGTTCCCCCAGCATCTTCCGCCCGGGCCCTGCAGCTTCCCCGTGATGATACCGGATGGGGCCCGGCACTGTTGTAGTCTCTTGACACCGGCAGCAGCCTGATCTTCAATATTACGTATGCTGAAATAACAGTTCCATGATGCGGAAGCCTTGATCCGGGTTCACTGGTGATGGGCGCCGGGAAGTCCGGCATCCGCATAGCCGTCACCATGGATGCCAGCAATTGTTACGAGGTACCTGCCAGCATGAAGCTTGCCGAATTCAACACTGCTGACCCCGCCCGGGCAGCGGAGACGCTTAGACCCTGCATCGACGTTCAGCGCTGGGTGGACACTGTGGCTGCCGCCCGGCCCTTCCCTTCCAAGGACGCGCTCCTGGCGTTCGCCTCCGAGGCTGCCCACCCGTTCACTCCGGCCGAGGTTGAAGCAGCCATGGCGCACCACCCGCGGATCGGTGAACGTCCGACGGCGGCCACCACCGAGGCGTCCATGTCACGTTCCGAGCAGGCAGGGGTGGATCCGGCGGACAAGGCCCTGGCGGAGGCTCTGGCCCAGGGCAACAGGGACTACGAGGCCAAATTCGGCAGGGTCTTTTTGATCCGCGCAGCCGGGCGCACGGCTCCCGAAATCCTGCAGTCCCTGGACCAGCGGCTGGGGAACTCCCCCGCTGAGGAAGATTCCATTGTGGCCCAGCAGCTGCGCGAGATTGCCGTACTGCGGCTTGAAGGACTGATCACCGAATGAGCGTCTCCCACGTCACTACCCATGTCCTCGACACCGGCGCCGGCCGCCCGGCGGCCGGGGTCGCCGTCGTGCTTTACAAAAACAACGGCGGCAGCTGGCAGGAACTTGCAGCCTCCACCACGGATGCCGACGGCCGCGCGAAGGATCTGGGCCCGGAGCAGCTGGAACCCGGCAACTACCGGCTCAACTTCGCAACGGGCAGCTACTATGCCGGCCTCCAGACTGCCACGTTCTTCCCCGAGGTGGACCTTGTGTTCGAAGTCACCGGCTCCGAGCACTACCACGTTCCGCTCCTGCTCAGCCCCTTCGCGTACTCCACCTACCGCGGCAGCTGACACCCCTCCCCGTTGCCCTGTCACTTACAGTCCCCAAACCGGCGCCCTGGCAGCCGTAACTGATAGGGCAACGGCGGAAATGTAGGCTTGAGGCATGGCTTCTGAACAACCCCCCGCCGAGCGCCGCGAGATCACTGTCCGCCGGGCGCCCAAGTACGTCCCGTTCCTGATTCTGGGCGCACTGGTGGGTGTGGGGGCAGCAGCGGCGGTTGCTTACGGCCTGCCGGCGAGCGAGAGCTTTGACCCCGCCTCGGTCTTCGGATTTTTCCTGGTGCTCTTTGCCGGCGCCGGTGCCATCCTGGGCGCCGTACTGGCGCTGATCCTGGACCAGCGAAGCCTGAAAAGGCAGCAGCGGGCTGTGGTGGAGTCCGTCCCCGATTCCGAATCGGACACCGACCCCCGGCCCTAGGCAAGTCACAAACGGGCGGCCGGAAAAGTCCTCCTCCAGCTCGTGAGATAATCGACCAGTGGCACGCGGCGATGGAAAACTTTCCCATGATCTTCTCCCTGGCGAAAAAGGCCCGCAGGACGCCTGTGGCGTTTTCGGAGTCTGGGCACCAGGTGAAGAAGTAGCAAAACTTACCTATTACGGGCTGTATGCACTGCAGCACCGCGGTCAGGAGTCCGCTGGCATAGCCACCAGCGACGGCAACCGGATCAACGTCTACAAGGACATGGGCCTCGTCTCCCAGGTCTTCGACGAGACCACCTTGAACACCCTTACCGGACACCTGGCGGTGGGCCACTGCCGCTACTCCACCACCGGAGCCAGCCACTGGGCCAACGCCCAGCCCACCCTCGGCGCCACCAGCACCGGAACGGTTGCCCTGGCGCACAACGGCAACCTCACCAACACGGCTGAGCTCAACGCGATGATCCAGGAACGCAACGGCGATCAGCTTACGGGCGAGATGAAGCAGGGCAACACCTCGGACACAGCCCTGGTGACGGCCCTCCTTGAGGGCGAGCCGGGCAAAACCCTCGAAGAGACGGCCATCGAACTGCTGCCCAAAATCAAGGGCGGCTTCTGCTTTGTCTTTATGGACGAAGGCACCCTTTACGCCGCCCGCGACACCTACGGCATCCGCCCGCTGGTCCTGGGCCGGCTGGAGCGCGGCTGGGTTGTCGCCTCCGAGCAGTCGGCACTCGCCACCGTCGGCGCCAGCTTCATCCGTGAGATCGAGCCGGGCGAGTTCATCGCCATCGACGAGCAGGGCGTGCGTTCCCAGCGTTTCGCCGAGCCGACGCCGGCGGGCTGCGTTTTCGAGTACGTTTACCTCGCCCGCCCGGATGCCGCCATCGCCGGCCGATCGGTGTACGAGTCCCGGGTGGAAATGGGCCGCCAGCTGGCCCGCGAAAACACGCAGGCCGCGGACATCGTTATCCCGGTTCCGGAGTCCGGTACGCCTGCAGCCGTGGGTTACGCCGAGGAATCCGGCATCCCGTTCGCCCACGGCTTCGTCAAGAACTCCTACGTAGGCCGCACCTTCATCCAGCCCTCGCAGACCCTGCGCCAGCTCGGCATCCGGCTCAAGCTCAACGCCCTCGAGTCCGTGATCCGCGGCAAGCGCGTGGTGGTGGTGGATGACTCGATCGTCCGCGGCAACACCCAGCGCGCCATCGTCCGGATGCTCCGCGAAGCCGGCGCCGCCGCTGTCCACGTCAAAATCTCCTCCCCGCCGGTCCAGTGGCCCTGCTTCTATGGCATCGACTTCGCTTCCCGGGCCGAGCTGATCGCCAACGGCGCCACGATCGAGGAGATCTCGCAGGCCATCGGCGCGGACTCGCTGGCCTACATCTCCGAGGACGGCATGATCGGCGCCACCCGGCAGCCGCGCGAGCGCCTCTGCACCGCCTGCTTTACCGGCAAGTACCCCATCGAGCTTCCGGGCGCGGACAAGCTCGGGAAGAACCTCCTCGAACGCACCGACCTCGGCGGCCTGAAGCCCTCGCCTTCCGCCCTCCCCGGTGCCACCGCGGCCCTTGCCGTGGACTCCGAAGAGGACCCGGCGGAGAAGTCCGGCGCCACCGGCTGCGATCCCGGACCGGACTCGGAGTTCGAGAACCTGCTGACCGAAGCCGACCTTGTGCCAGACGTACACGCCGCCGCCGGCACTGACAAGAAAGAGTCCGTATGACTTCCGCTGCCCCCGCCTCCGGCAACACCTCCGGGAACACTGCAGGCATCACTTACGCCTCCGCCGGTGTCGATGTCGAAGCCGGCGACCGCGCCGTCGAGCTGATGAAGGGTGCCATCAAGGCCACCCACAACTCCTCGGTAATCGGCGGGGTAGGCGGGTTTGCCGGCCTCTACGATGTCTCCACGCTGCTCACCTACAAGAAGCCGCTGCTGGCCACGTCCACCGACGGCGTGGGTACCAAGGTTGCCATTGCCCAGGCCATGGACGTCCACGACACCATCGGATTCGACCTGGTGGGCATGGTGGTGGACGACATCGTGGTGGTGGGTGCAGAGCCGTTGTACATGACGGACTACATAGCCTGCGGCAAGGTGGTGCCCGAGCGCATCGCCGATATTGTCCGCGGCATCGCAGCGGCCTGCTCCGTCGCCGGCACCGCACTGGTGGGCGGCGAAACGGCCGAACACCCTGGCTTGCTGGGCGAACACGAGTACGACGTCGCAGGCGCAGCCACCGGCGTTGTTGAGGCCGACCAGCTCCTGGGACCGGACCGTGTCCGCGCCGGGGACGTGGTGATCGGCATGGCTTCCTCCGGCCTCCACTCCAACGGCTACTCGCTTGTCCGCCGCGTAATCAACCACGCCGGCTGGGCATTGGACCGCCAGGTTTCCGAACTGGGCCGCACCCTGGGCGAGGAACTCCTCGAGCCCACCCGCGTCTACGCCGCGGACTGCCTGGACCTCGCCCGCACCTTCCCCGTCACCGGCGCATCAGCGGTGCACGGCTTCAGCCACGTGACCGGCGGAGGCCTGGCTGCCAACCTTGCCCGCGTACTCCCGCAGGGCCTCGTGGCCACGGTGGACCGCTCCACCTGGGAACTGCCCGCCATCTTCAAGCTGGTGTCCGAACTAGGCAACGTCCCGCTGGCGGACCTGGAACGCACGCTGAACCTGGGCGTAGGCATGGTGGCCATCGTCTCGGCTGACGCCGCTGACGCCGCAGTTGCCCGCCTCAACGACCGCGGCCTGCCTTCCTGGGTGATGGGCACCGTCACCGGGGACTCCGATTCCATCCTGAAGTCTGGCCCGGACTACGTTCAGGGCGCCAAGGGTGTGGATGGCGGGGCAGTCCGCCTGGTCAACGCCTACGCCTAGCATTTCCTCGACGCCGGTGGGTGCCTTCAGGGGTACCCACCGGCATTTTTGTGCCCGCTGCACCTCTTGGGCGCATTACGGTTTGCGTAATTGCGAATGATTATTGTTAGTATGAGACCTGCCCTGAGTCCTGTTACGAAATGATGCCCAGATGCCTGCACCCGCCCTCTCCGTGAAAAACCTCGCGCTGGCGCATGCAGGCCAGCCGCTGGTGCATCCCCTGACGTTTTCCGTCCACGCAGGTGAGTGCGTTGCCCTGTTGGGCGCCTCCGGATCGGGAAAGTCACTGACGGCCGCCGCCGTGACTGGAACCGTCCCGGAAGGGATCACCGTCAGCGGGGCAGTCACCTTCCCAGGGCATCCGGCCGTAGCCGGCAAGGTGCAGGCAGCCCCGGGGAACGCGGCATTAATCCGCCAGGACCCGCAGACCTCCCTCAATCCGCTGGTCCCCGTGGGCAAACAGCTCCTCCTTCCGCTGCGCAGGGCCGGGCTCAGCCGGACGGACGCCCGGACGCAGGCTGGCCGGTTCCTGGCCCGGGCCGGAATCGAGCAGCCTTCAGCCATCCTGCCCCGCTACACCGGCGAGCTGTCCGGCGGGCAGCTGCAAAGAGTCTGCATCGCCCTGGCACTGGCCTGCGGTACCCGCGTCCTCGTGGCTGATGAGCCCACTACCGCCCTGGACGCCGTCACCCGGCTGAAAGTACTTGCGACCCTCGGCGCTTGGGGGGCCGAGGGCCGCACGCTTCTCTTTATTACCCATGACCTCGCGGCCGCCGCCGCGCTGTGCAGCCGCGCCATGGTCATGGAGGGCGGCCGGATCGTGGAAGACGCACCGATGGCGCAACTGCTCCGTACTCCGCGGCACGCCTACACCCGTCGGCTGGTGCAGGCAGCCGGTGCAACTTCGCCCTCGGCTTTTCCGGGAACCCCCGCGGCTGGAACAACAGCGGTGGCAGCATGACCGCCGCCCTGGCCGCAAATGGCATCTCCTTTGCCTACCCGCCCCGCGGCTTCCGCAGCAGGCGACCCGCGGAAAAGACGCTGGCCAACGTCAGCCTTGCCCTCTCCCCCGGCACCAGCACAGCGCTTGTGGGAAGCTCCGGCTCGGGCAAGTCCACCCTGGTGCGGATTCTCCTGGCCATGGCAAAGCCCTCCGCAGGCACCGTGACGCTCGGCGGACGGACCGTGGGGCCCGGAACCGCCAAAACACTTCGCTGGTACCGCCGGACAGTGCAGTACATTCCGCAGAATCCTGCAGGCAGCCTCGATCCCCGGATGACCGTTTGGCAGCTGTTGATGGAACCGTTGCGGCAGCTCCGGCTGGAAGGAAACCACCGGGAGATGATCGGCGATGCGCTGGAACGCGTCGAGGTGCCGGCTGCCCTGATGCACCGCCGCCCGGGGGAACTGTCCGGCGGGCAAAGCCAAAGGGTGGCCATCGCCCGCGCCCTGGTTGTCTCGCCCGCCTACCTCTTGGCCGACGAACCCGTCAGCGGCCTGGACCTCCCCCTCCGGGATACCGTGCTGACATTGCTGGCCGGACTGGTGCGGAATGACAACCTGGGACTGCTCCTGGTCACCCACGACCTGGAAACCGCCCGGCTGTGCGGCACCACGGCCGTGCTTGCAGGCGGCACCGTCGTGGAACAAGGGCCATCGGGGAAGGTGCTGGAAAACCCCGCCAGCCCGGCCGCCGTCGAGCTCGTGCAGGCCTCGGCTAACCTGCAGCTCCACTGCGCCGTCCCGGCGGGTGCCCTGTGACCGCCCTCAGCGCTGCAGAACAGACAGCAGCAGAACCCCGTCCTGCCCCTGGCCTCCTTCTCGCCAGCCAGCTCGTCTTCAACATCGGCTTCTATGCGGTGGTTCCGTTCCTGGCTCTGGTGATGACCCAGGACTTCGGAATGACCGCCACCGCGGTGGGCGTGGTCCTGGGCGCCCGCGTCTTCAGCCAGCAGGGACTCTTCCTGGCGGGCGGGATGATCACGGACCGTTGGGGGCCGCGCCGCGCCATGCTGGCGGGCTGCCT
Source organism: Arthrobacter sp. sptzw42 (assembly GCF_059089685.1). NCBI lineage: Bacteria > Bacillati > Actinomycetota > Actinomycetes > Micrococcales > Micrococcaceae > Arthrobacter > Arthrobacter sp. sptzw42. Next base: position 198,566 of record NZ_JBNHEX010000003.1, on the reverse strand, counting down.
GGTCCGCATCTCCGGCTACCTGGCCCTGGCTCTGGCCGGCAGCTTTCCGCTGTTCCTCCTGGGCGCCGTGCTCACGGGCATGGGTGGGGCACTGTTCTCCCCGGCCCTGGAATCACTGGTTGGCAGGGCAGAAGAACGACGGCGGAACACCAGCGGGAAGGCACCTGGACTTTTTGCGCTCCTCGCCATCTGCGGAGAAATCGGGGCCGTGGCCGGCCCTCTGGTGGGAGCACTGCTGCTGGGGTTTTCCTTCAACTGGGCCGCGGTGGCCGGGGCGGCGGTCTTTGCCGTCATGACCGGGGTGCTGTGGCACCACGTGCCGGCCCGGGCCGGAACACCTGCTCCAGCCCGCCTGCATTCCCCTGCCCTGCCCGCCGACGGCGTCCCCGCGATGCTGCGGGACAAGCGTTTCCTGGCCTTCGCCGCCCTTTACAGTGTGAACCTGCTGGCCTACAACCAGCTCTACTTCGGCCTTCCCATCGAGCTGACCAGAAGCGGCGCAGGACCTGAGGCCCTGGCCGTGCTGTTCGCCGTTGCCTCCGTCCTTACCGTGGCGCTGCAGTGGCCAATCTCCCGGCTGACCACCCGAATGGGCGCCGGGCGGGCATTGACAACCGGCTTCTTCCTCAAGGGCCTGGCCTTCGCCACCATGGCCCTGCTTGCCAGATTCCCTGCCACCGGCACCCTGCAGCTCCTGCCGCCCCTGCTGCTCGTGGTGGGGCTGTGCCTGGGGCACATGTGCATCGGACCCGTGGCCATGCCGCTGGTCCTCGACTTTGCCCGCGGCCGCCTGACCGGCATCTACTACGGACTTCTTGCGAGCATGGGCGGCTGCGCAGTGCTGCTGGGCAACTTCGTCCTGGGACCGCTCTACTCAGGTGCCTCCCGGCCGGGCCCTGACGCCGTCTGGCCCTGGGCGGTGATGGCGGCACTCATGGTGATTCCCGCCGTCGGACTTCCACGGCTTCTGCCGGCCAGGCGCTGAACCGCCGCGCATATCAAGTAAACGCTCATTCCGGCAGTAAGCCGGCTCTCCCACCGACAATCGAAGCAGGTAACAAACGTGCCCAAAAAACGACTCCAAACAGGCGTAACTACCCTTTCAGCCCTCCTGATCGCTGCCGGCCTGAGCGGATGTTTCGCCGGCACCGAGCAGGCGGCCGAGGGCGGGGACGGTGCCGGCCGGATCAAGGTGGCCATGCTTCAGCCGCCCCGGTCCGGGTTGTCCCCGTTGAGCGACGACGCCTTCAAGCTGTCGCGCTGGAAGACCGCCGAAACCCTGGTGGTCCTGGATGATCTCGGCGAGGCCAAGCCGGGGCTGGCCACCGAGTGGCAGCAGATCGATGAGACCTCGTGGCGCTTCACTCTCCGGGAAGGTGTGCAGTTCCACGATGGGACAGCCATGACGTCGGCGGAGGTTGTTGCCTCCCTGACCGCTGCCGCGAAGGCCAGCCCTAAGCCGAGGATCCTCGACGGCGTCGAACTTGCGGCCGATGCTGACGGTCCCGGCGCTGTAGTGGTCAGGACGTCGACGCCCGATCCACTTCTGCCCCAGCGGCTGTCCAGTCCCCAGCTGGCCGTCCTCGCGTCCTCGGCTTACCAAGAGGGCGGCATGGTTGACCCGCGGAATGCAGGCACAGGGCCGTACCGGCTGGTGTCTGTGGACGGCACCTCGTCCGCACGGCTGGACCGCTTCGACGGGTATTGGGGTGAAAAAGCGGAGGCCGACGGCGTGGACGTCCAGTTCGTCCCGGACGGAACCGCCCGGGCAGCGGCTCTGCGGACCGGGGATGCGGACATTGTCGAAGCCATACCCGTGGGTCAGGTGGAACAGATCGATCCCGCCCTGGTGCACGAGGTGCCAATGCCGCGGACCAACACGCTCTACCTCAACACTGCCGCGGGTCCGTTCGCTGATCCGGCCGTCCGCGCCGCTGCCCGCGGGGCGATCGATGCCGGCACCGTTGTGGACAGGGTTTACGAAGGACGCGCGGACAAGGCAGCCGGGCTGCTCGGCCCGGCCCTTCCGTGGGCGGCGGACGAGCGGAATAACGAAGGGTACGCTGCAGCCCTTGCTGCCCGCGTTGCCGCAACCGCGGTGAAGGGGACGCCCATCCGGCTTGGAACCTTCACCGACCGGGCCGAGTTGCCGGAAGTTGCGGTCCAGCTGGAGCAGCAGTTGGAAGCCGCCGGTTTCACCGTAGAGCAGGATGTCCGCGAATACCAGCACATCGAGGCGGACGCCCTGGCCGGGAAATTCGATGCCTTCATCCTCTCCCGCGCAACTGTGCTGGATTCCGGTGATCCCGTGGCCTACCTCTACAGCGACTTCTCCTGCAGCGGATCCTTCAACATTTCCCAGTTTTGCGATCCGGCTGTGGACGCAGCCTTGGCCAGGGCCGCAGGCATTCCTGCCGGCCCGGAACGCCGTGCTGCCATCGCGGCCGCCGAAGGCCTCATCCTGGCCCGCGACCCCGCCATCCCGCTGCTGCACGAACGGGTCATCCAGGGCGAATCCGTAAGGGTGCGGGGCGTGGAGCGGGATCCGCGCGAACGGGCCCTGATCACGGGCAGGACAGCAGTCAGCAGCACGACGGAAAGCACGGGCGGCGGGTCCACCGGCACAGGCGCGGCCGGCTGATGCCCGCTCTGGTTTTCCTGAAGGTCACCGTCTCGCGGATCGTCGCCCTCCTCGGGCTGGTGGTGCTGATCGGGATGATGCCGTGGCTCTCGGGGCGTGGCGCCGAGTACACCATCCTCCGTGCCAGGTACGCGGACCGCGAGCCCACGCCGGAAGCATTGGCTGCCATCCGGGCGGAGCTCGGTTTGGAGCAGGGACCGGTGGCCATGCTTGGCTCCTGGGTCCAGGGGGTGCTTGCCGGTGACCTTGGCACGTCCTGGATCAGCAATACTCCGGTGGGACCCGGCGCCGCGGCTGCGTTGAGCGTGTCGGTGACGCTGATGGGTTTCGCCATTGCCATAGCAGCCGTTATTGCCCTGCTGATCTGCGCGCCGGCCGTAGTGGACGGCCTCCGGCAGCGGCGGAGGACAGCGTCCGGCGCGCTTTCCGCCGCACTCACCTCGCTGCCGGAATTCCTGCTTTCCGCCATGCTGCTGGTGGCAGGTGCCATCTGGCTGCAGTGGTTTCCGCCCTTCGGTTGGAAGGGCCCGGAGTACGCCGTCCTGCCCGCCCTGGCCCTCGGCATTCCTGCGGGCGGCCTGATGGGGCTGCTCCTGTCCGACGCCATCCGCGCCGGCTTCGGCGAGAAGTGGGTGGGCACCTGGCGGTTGGCAGGAACAGGACCCGGGCGGCTGACGCTGGCTGTGCTGCGGCGGGCACTGCCATCGGTGCTGCCACAGATCGGGCTGGTCCTCATCGGACTAACCGGCGGAGCGGTGGCGGTGGAAAAGGTCTACGCCATTCCGGGGCTCGGCCGGTTGCTCCTCGGTGCCGCCGGCGCCCAGGACATTCCCACCCTCCAGGCGGGCATGCTGGCACTGATGGGGCTGGCACTGCTGGTGGGAACGCTGACGACGGCGGCGCGGTACCTCCTGATTGGGCCCGCGGTCCGCTTCGGCACGCTGCCGCTTCCGGAGCCGGCGCGGTCAGGGCGGCGCCGCCGGCCGGCGGTGCCGGCAGTCGCAGCTGCCGCCTTGCTGCTCATTGTCGGGGCCGGGCTGCTGCGTGATCCCTTCACCTCCGCCCACGCCAGGCTCGCGGCACCCACCTGGGCGCTGCCCTTTGGTGCCGACGCCAGCGGCCGTGACCTCCTGGCCCGGGTGGGACACGGCGCCCTGGGGACGCTGGGGACTGCGCTGGTAGTGGTCCTGGTCTGCCTGGCGGTGGGAATCGCCGTCGGGCTGTTCCCCTTGGCCGCTGCGGGGCCGCTTGAGGTGGCCAACGCCGCGCCGCCCATCCTCGCCGGGCTGGTTGTTGCTGCCGTGCTGGGACCCTCGGCAGAGGGCGCTGCCCTGGCCGTGGCCGCCGTAAGCTGGGCTCCGCTGGCCGCACATACCGCCGCGCTTGCCCAGGAGGCACGGGCGCAATCCTACGTGCAGATCCTCCCTGTTCTGGGGGTGGGCAGGGCGCGCATCATGCTTCGCTACATCCTGCCGGCGGTGGTGCGGCCGCTCCTGCGCCACGCGATGCTCCGGCTGCCGGGGGTTGCCCTTGCCCTGGCGGCACTCGGGTTCCTGGGGCTGGGACCCCAGCAGCCGTCACCAGACTGGGGCCTGATCCTGGCCGAGGGCATCGGCTACGTGGAACGGGCGCCGTGGGCGGTCCTGGCACCGGCTTCCGCGCTGGTCCTGGCGTCAGTTCTGGCTGTGAGCCTGGCCGGACAGCAAAAAGCCCGCCCCGGCACCGTATAAGGCGAAGGGGGCGGGCTTTATGTCTGCAGTTCAGCACCCTCAGTCTGCGAAGACCAGGGGGCTACAAAGAAGCGCAGCACTGATCCGAGCTGAAAGACCGGGACCCCGATACTGAATCCATGAGTGCGACGGTGTCACAGGGCTGTCCGGTTACGGCAACAGACCTCGGGACAACTAGCCGATACGACGGGTATCTACCTCGTCGTCATCTTCTTCCAAATCATCCGCGTACTTGTCCACGTAAGCCGAATAGTCCGGTTCAACCGGCTCGTTGGCGAAACGGCTGGGAGCGCGGACTTCTGAACTCTTGAGCTCACGCTGGAGAGCTGTGTAGTCAGTGTTCGGGGAGTAGTACTTGATGTCCCGAGCCTGTTTAGTAGCTTTTGCCTTTTGACGGCCGCGCCCCATGGCGTGACCCCCTTTTGTACTCGGACCGGAGGTGGTCACCTTGGCTATGGTGAGGCCCCGGAATGTTTGGTCAATTTGTCGTACACCTAGATTACATGCTTTCTACTGCTCCCGCTTGCCAGGCGCGCTCCCGCAGTGCCGATGCACATCACATGCAGTACCGCTCCTGCCCTGCCCAGGCCGGAATCAGGCTTTTTTCTTCGGTAGAGTCACATCAGCAACTACTGAGCCCGGCCGGAATTCCGGCGCCCGCGCGGAGAAAAACGCAGGAGGATGCACCCCGTGAACCACCAGGACGTCCCGCCCAAGCCCGCCTCTTCGCCCGCCGCCGGCCTGCCCACGGTACCCGCGGCCGAGTATGGAGTCCCGGCAGTCGAGCCCCCGTTACGCAGGCGGCAACAGCGGAATGAAGCCGGGGCGGGGGGCCGCAACCGGTCGGCCCTCCCGGAGGGGCCCGAAGCGGGCCGCGGGAGCATCAACCAGCGGACGCTGTGGAAGGCGTTGTTCGTTGTTGTTCTCCTGGCGGTCATCGGCTCGCTCGTTTGGCTTGCCCTGTGGTTGAACAGCAACGAAAACCAGGAGGCGTCCGGAGGCGCCGCTGCCGGTGTGCTGGAAACCGCCGCCACTCCCCCCGCCAGTCCGCTGCCCCTGCCCCGCGAGGCGGAACCTGCCGACTATGCCCTGGGCGACTGCTTTAAGGACTTCAGCCCGGAAGCGCTGAAAGCCACGGTTGTCCCCTGCGACACCGGCCATTCAGCCCAACTGGTCGCCTTGTTCCGCTACCCGGAAAGCGAGTCGTACCCGGGCCCCGAGGCGTTGAAGGCCAAAGCCCTGGAAGCGTGCCAGGCCGCAAGACTGGGACCTGCGGCCAACGAGTACACCCTGAACTTCGAGCGGAGCTTTCCCAGTTCCACCAGTTGGGAAAGCGGGGACCGCAGGGTGGACTGCTACGTCACCTCCCCCGGCGGCAACAACGTTAACGCGAGCGTGCTGCCCTAGCGCCTGGGGCACCAGGCGCCAGGGCAGCACGTCCTGGCCCGGCTACACGTCCACTGCTTCCGGTGGGCCTATTCCTTCCGGCGAACCACCAGTCCGGTTCCGGGGACCGCACCGCCGTTGGGCTTGGCCAGCGCTTCCAGCCCCTCGATGGTGAGTTCAACGGAATCGGTGGCCGTGTCCACCAGCACGGTGTCGCCGTCCGAGATTTCGCCGGACAGGATCGCCTTGGCCAGACGGTCGCCGATTTCCCGCTGGACCAGACGGCGCAGTGGCCGGGCGCCGTAGGCGGAGTCGAAGCCGGACATCGCCAGCCAGGCGCGGGCGCCGTCGGTGACGTCGAGGGTCAGCCGGCGCTCGTGCAGCCGCCGTCCCAGTTCGCCCACCTGGAGTTCAACGATGCGGGCAAGCTCCTCCACGGACAGCGGGTCGAACAGCACCACTTCGTCCAGCCGGTTCAGGAACTCCGGCTTGAAGGAGGCGTTGACGGTGGCCATCACGGCGTTCCGTTTGGCCTCGGCATCCAGCGAGGGATCAACCAGGAACTGGCTGCCCAGGTTGGAGGTCAGCACCAGGATCGCGTTGCGGAAGTCCACGGTGCGGCCCTGGCCATCGGTGAGGCGGCCGTCGTCGAGCACCTGCAGGAGGATGTCGAAGACCTCGGGGTGGGCCTTCTCCACTTCGTCCAGCAGCACTACCGAGTACGGACGGCGGCGGACGGCTTCGGTGAGCTGGCCGCCCTCCTCGTAGCCCACGTAGCCCGGAGGGGCACCCACGAGCCGCGCCACGGAATGCTTCTCGCCGTACTCGGACATGTCAATCCGCACCATGGCGCGTTCGTCGTCGAACAGGAAGTCCGCCAGTGCCTTCGCCAGCTCCGTCTTGCCAACGCCTGTGGGGCCAAGGAACAGGAACGAACCGGTGGGGCGGTTGGGATCACTGATGCCGGCGCGGGCGCGGCGGACGGCATCGGACACGGCGGTGACGGCCTTCTTCTGCCCGATCAGCCGCTTTCCGAGCTCCTCCTCCATGTGCAGCAGCTTCTGGCTTTCACCCTGCAGCATCCGGCCTGCGGGGATCCCCGTCCAGGCGGAGATGACCTCGGCAATGTCGTCTGCGGTCACCTGCTCCGCCACCATCTGGGCGGACTTGTCCGTGATGGCGGCTTCGGCCTCTGCGGCAGCGTTCAGCTCCCGCTCGAGCGCCGGAATTTCGCCGTAAAGGATCCGTGATGCCGTCTCAAGATCCCCTTCGCGGGCGGCCTTGTCGTACGTGGAACGCAGCTCGTCCAGCTTCGCCTTGAGGTCACCCACCCGGTTGAGCCCGGCCTTTTCGGCCTCCCAGCGGGCATTCAGCGCAGCCAGTTCCTCTTCCCTGTCCGCCTTGTCCGCCCGCAGCGCGGCGAGGCGCTCCATGGAAGCAGCGTCGGTTTCGCCTTCCAGGGCGAGTTCTTCCATCGTGAGCCGGTCGACGGCGCGGCGGAGCTGGTCGATCTCCTCGGGTGCCGAGTCGATTTCCATCCGCAGCCGGGACGCGGCCTCATCGACCAGGTCGATGGCCTTGTCTGGCAATTGGCGCCCGGAGATATAGCGGTTGGAGAGGGTCGCTGCTGCCACCAGGGCAGAGTCTGCGATGGCAACCTTGTGGTGCGCCTCGTAGCGCTCCTTGAGGCCGCGGAGGATGCCGATGGTGTCCTCGACGCTGGGCTCACCCACATACACCTGCTGGAAGCGGCGCTCCAGGGCAGGGTCCTTTTCGATGTTCTCGCGGTATTCATCGAGGGTGGTGGCACCGATGAGCCGCAGTTCGCCGCGTGCCAGCATGGGCTTGAGCATGTTGCCCGCGTCCATGGATGAGTCTCCGGTGGCACCTGCACCCACTACCGTGTGGATTTCATCGATGAAGGTAACGATCTGGCCGTCGGAGTTCTTGATTTCCTCGAGGACGGCCTTGAGGCGCTCTTCGAACTCGCCGCGGTACTTGGCGCCGGCCACCATGGAGGCGAGGTCCAGGGCGATGAGGGTCTTCCCGCGCAGGCTTTCGGGCACGTCCCCGGCCACCATGCGCTGGGCCAGTCCTTCGACGACGGCGGTCTTGCCCACGCCGGGCTCACCGATGATGACGGGGTTGTTCTTGGTCCGGCGGCTGAGGACCTGGACGATCCGGCGGATTTCGTTATCGCGGCCGATCACCGGGTCCAGCTTGCCGGACCTGGCCATGGCGGTGAGGTCCGTGCCGAACTTTTCCAGCGACTGGAAGGTGTTCTCCGGGTCCGGGCTGGTGACTTTTCCGTCGCCGCGCACGCCCGGCAGGGCGGCGAGCAGCGCTTCGTGGGAGGCGCCGGCGTCACGCAGCAGCCGGCCTGCGGCGTCGCTTCCGGCCGACAGGCCCAGGAGGAGCACTTCAGTGGAAACAAAGGTGTCGCCCAGCCGGTCGGCTTCCTCCTTCGCGTTTTGGATGGCCTGCAGGGCGGGCCGGGACAGCTGCGCCTGCTGGCTGGACGCCCCGGACGTGGCCGGCAGCGCTTTGATGGCACTGCTGGCCTGGACGCTGACAGCGTCCGGATCGGCGCCGGTTGCGCGGAGAAGCGCCACCGCTACGCCTTCACGCTGGTCCATCAACGCTTTAAGCAAATGGGCAGGTTCCACCTGCGGGTTGCCGGCGGTGGAGGCATTCATGGCCGCAGCCGAAAGAGCCTCCTGGCTCTTGGTGGTGAATTTGACGTCCAAAGAGAGCTCCTTTCAGGGCAATTGATCTAAGTTGAGTCTACTACGCTCAACTTTGGATGGGGTACTTTTTATTTTCAGTTTTCCCACAGCGAACCCGCACGCCTCACTTCCCCCCCCGTTTCCAAGCAGAGCCATCCACCCTAGGATCGGCTTGTGACCGGGGAGCACAGTGCCGCCGGCGCACAGGAGACCGGACAGGCAATGAAGAAGTTTGTTGTTCTCTACATCGCAGCACAGTCGGCCCAGGCGCAGATGGCCGAAAGTTCGCCGGAGGCAGCCCGGGAAGGCATGAAGGCGTGGATGGCGTGGGCCGAGGGCGCCGGCGACGGCATTGTGGACCTGGGCACCCCGCTGGGAGCGGGGAAGGAAATCACCTCAACCGGTACCTCAGATACCAGCACCGGCGTCGCAGGTTACGGAATCCTCCAGGCCGAGGACCTCGCCGGTGCCCAGGCTCTGTTGGACGGCCACCCGCACCTCATGATGCCCGGCGCCAGCATTCAGGTTTACGAGTCCCTGGACCTGCCGGGGATGTAGGCCGCCGCCGTGGGGAGCAGGCCGAGGACCGGCATCCGCTCAACGGCAACGGCAGCGGCGTCAGCCCGCCGGGTAACCGGCCGCCGGTTTGGTCTCGATGTAGTTGATGACCAGGAACTCTCCCGCCGGGACCAGTTCCACATACCAGCGCGTGGGCTTGTCCAGGTCCTCCCAGCTGCCTTGGCCGGCAACCACGGGGCGGTACACGGCATCGAACTTCAGGAACGTGCCGCTGTCTGTGGCGCTCGAGTCGATCTCCTGCAGCAGTTCGAACATTCCCCGCCCGCTGCTTTCCGGTTCAGCAGAGCGGACCGCTGCCAGGTTCTGCTGGTTCATTACCTTCACGGAGGTGAAGTACTGCTGCCAGGCCACGTCGCTGTGCGACGTGAAAAGGGTGTTCGAGTAGGCCTCCGCATTCCTGGCCGCAAGCCGCTCGACACAGTTCCCGGGGACCGCGGTGCCTGGAGTCCAGGCGCTGACCAGCTCCGAACCGGCGTTGAGCCAGGCGCTGTACGCGTTCAGGACACTGCCGATCGTCTCGCGCGGTGTGCCGATGGGGATCCGGACCGGCAGCAGGTCGTTCTGGCCAACGAAGGGGCACTCGGCCGGCAGCGCGGACACCGGCGTAGCCGGGGCGATGTCCGGCAGAGGGGCCGGCGACGGGAACAGGCTGCAACCGCTTGTGCCAGCCAGCAACGCAAGGGCGGCAGCCGCCGTCGTAATTTTTCTGCCGAGGACATGCCCCGCTGGTACGTTCATTAGTTCTCCCCCAATACGCCGCGCCCGTCCGCGCGACGCTGACCAGCCTACCCTTCGGGCTCACCGCACCATTAGCCGGGGCCAGAGCGACTAGTTCGGGTAGATGGCCACGGACCCGGCCTTGATCACGAAGTACACCCGCATGCCTGGCGCCAGCGCGAGATCAGCGGCGGCGGCCGGCGTGATGTCCGCGTTCAGCTGCCCGCTTTCGCCCGCGCGGACGCGGACCCCGTCCCCGTGCGGCTCCAAATCGGTGATGGTCACCGGAAAGGCGTTGCGCGGGCTGCCGTGCGCTTCAGACAGGAAAACCGAAACGGCCGACGGCGGGAAAACCGCCACGCCTGGCTGTCCGGCGGGCAGCGGGCCCGGAAGCTCGTGGTGCTGCCCGTAGAGGTTCAGCCCGCCGGACCGAAGCCCATGGTCCGTTATTTCGCCGGCCAGGAAATTGAGCCCTGCGAGCCCGGCGGCGAACCGGCTGCGGGGCCGCTGGAGAACCTCCCGGGTGGGGCCTTCTTCTGAGATTCTGCCCTTCTCCAAAATGACCACGCGGTCCGCCAGCATCAGGGCATCCAGGACGTCGTGGGTGATGATGATGGCCGGCCTGGCCGCCAGGACCCGCTTCAACAGGCGGCGCAGCAGCGGCGCGGAATGGATGTCAAGGGCAGCCATGGGCTCATCCAGAAGAAGGAGCCCGGGATCTGCTGCCAGGGCGCGGGCCACGGCAACCCGCTGGGCCTGGCCGCCGGACAGCCCCGCCGGACGGCGGCCATGAAGATCCTGCGCTTCCACCTCGGCCAGCCAGCGCGCAGCTTCTGTCCGTGCCTGGCGCCTGGCCACCCCGGCGCTCCGTGGCCCGAAGGCCACGTTTTCCAAGGCGTCGAGATGCGGAAACAGCAGGGGTTCCTGGGCGAGCAGGGCGGTGCCGCGGCGGTGCGGCGGCGTCCATGTCCTCCTGCCCGGCGAGAGATCGAACAGTGTCTTCCCGTCAAGCTCGGCCCGCCCGCTGTCCGGCCGAAGCAGGCCTGCGATGGCGGACAGCAGGGTTGATTTACCCGCACCGTTCGGCCCCATCACTGCCACTGTTTCACGGGGGCCGACAGTGAGGGCCACGTCCAATCCCCGCTCCGCCACGGTTGCCTCAAAGATCAACGTCACGGGCCGTTCCCGCCCGGCGCGGCGGCCGTCGTCGTGCGCTGCCTGGACGCCCGGAAGGGACTGTTGCCGGGCCGGCGGTACGCAAGTGCCACCACAACGACCGCCACAGCCACCAGTACCAGGGACAGTGCGACGGCGGAATCCGGATCCGTTTCCCGCTGCAGGTAGATTTCCAGCGGCAGGGTCCGGGTCACCCCCTGGAGACTGCCTGCGAACGTCAAGGTGGCGCCGAATTCACCCAGGCTGCGGGCGAAGGCCAGCACCGCACCGGAGGCCAGGCCGGGCAGCACCAGCGGCAGCGTTACACGGCGGAACACCCGCCCGGGCGAGGTGCCGAGGGTGGCCGCCACGGCTTCATACCGTTCTCCTCCGGTCCGCAGGGCCCCTTCTAGGCTCACCACCAGGAAGGGCAAGGCCACGAAGGTCTGGGCCAGGACAACGGCCGTGGTGGAAAAAGCGATCTGGAGGCCGAAGACGTCCAGGGTCCTGCCAAGGAGGCCCTGGCGGCCGAACGTGTACAGGAGCGCGATGCCGCCCACCACGGGCGGCAGCACGAGTGGGAGAAGCACCAGCGAGCGCAACAGGCCCTGCAGCGGAAACCTGCCCCGGGCCAGGACCAGCGCCAGCGGCACACCCAGCGCGATGCACAGGACCGTGCTGGCGGCGGAGGTCCGCAGGCTCAGGCCCAGGGCTGACACGGCGGATTCGGAGGTGACCAGCGGAAGGAAGTTGCCCCAGTTGACCCTTGCCACCAGGGCGGCCAGCGGCAGGACCACCACCAGCGCGGCCAGGACCGCGACGGCATGCACCCAGCGCGGTATGCCGCTGTAGGCCTGGCGGCTCACGGGCTGCTGCTCACTGTTGACCACTGCCGAAGCCGGCGGATGCCAGGACTTGTTGGCCTTCGGGGCTGGCCAGCAGTTCGAGGAAGGCCCGGGCGTCTGCGCTGTTCCGGCTGTTGGCCAGCACGGCGGCCGGGTAGCTGTTGATGGTGGTGGCGGCTTCCGGGAAGGGAACAGCATCCACCTTTCCTGCCGCGGACCGGACATCGGTGACGTAGACCAACCCCGCGTCGGCTTCCCCGGAGATGACTTTGCCCAGCACATCCGTCACGGAGTTTTCCTCACTGACCGGGTTGAGCTCGGCACCAGTCCGCTGTTCGATGGCGGCAACGGCGGCACCGCATGGCACCTGCCGTGCACACTGGGCCAGCCGCGTACCCGGTTCCGCAAGATCCGTGAAGGAGCTGATGCCGGCCGGGTTTCCCGGCGGGACTGCGATGGCGAGCGTGTTGGTGGCGAAGACCCTGGGACCGCCGTCCACCAGCCCGGCCTCCTGCAGCTTTTCCATGTTCCTGGTGTCGGCGGAAGCGAAGACGTCAGCCGATGCGCCCTGGCTGATCTGCGTGGCAAGGTCCGCGGAGCCGGCGAAGCTGAGGCTGACGGTTGTGCCGGGGCGCCTGGCTTCGAACGTCCGGGCCAGCTCCGTGAAGCTGGCCTTGAGGGAGGCGGCGGCAAAGATCGTCAGTGACCCGCCGCTGCCGGCGGCCTGGCCGCTGCCACCGCAGGCTGCCAGCGTAGCCGTCATCAGGACCGCGAGCAGCAGGGCCATTCCCTTCTGGCCCGTCACAGGCCCTTGCCCTGCGGCGTCTCGATGATGACCGTGGTGGCTTTGACCACGGCGGTGGCCACGGAACCGAGCTCCAACCCCAGATCGCGGACAGCTTCGCTGCTCATCAGTGATACCACCCGGAACGGCCCGCACTGCAACTCAACCTGGGCCATCACTTTGTCCGCTGTGATGCCGGTGACCAGCCCCACAAACCGGTTCCGCGCCGAACTGCCTGTGCGGTGTGGATCGTCCGGCAGTTGAGCCAACTTCTGCGCATGCCGGGCCAATTCCAGCCCGTCCACGGCGATCCGGCCGCCGTCGTCCTTCACGGGGGTAAGGGAGCCGTTGTCCAGCCAGCGGCGCACGGTATCGTCACTGACACCCAGGAAGCGGGCAGCCTCAGCAACGCGGATAATCGTCATAACGGCAGTTTAGGGCTCATTTGCGGAAACAGTCTTACAAAACTGCCGCAGCTTCGGAATTACCGGCCCGCTGCCGGCACCCGGTTCCCCCCGGCAGGTCCCACTAGACTTCCTGCATGGCCATCTACATCGACCCGCCCCTCTGGCCTGCCCACGGGACGCACTTCTCGCACCTGGTCTCGGACTCGTCGCTGGCGGAACTGCATCAATTCGCCGCCGCGGCCGGGATTCCGGAGCGCGCCTTCGACGCCGACCACTACGACGTTGCCGAGCGCCGCTTCGATGACCTGGTGGCCGCAGGAGCGGTTCCGGTGGAGGCCCGGGTCCTGGTCCGCAAACTGATTGCAAGCGGGCTGCGGATCCCTGCCCGGCAGCGGAACAAGTCACTCAAGGTTCCGCTGTTCAACCGCTGGGACGCCATCATGCCCGGCCACGACGCGCTCTTCCTCGACCTTCTGGACCGGTGGAGCGAGCCCCACCGCCGGTACCACGGCTGCACCCACCTGCTCTCAGTCCTGGAAGCCCTCGACCTGTTGGCCGATCCGGCCGACCCTCCCCGGACCGTGCTGCTGGCCGCCTGGTTCCACGACGCCGTCTACCGGGGTGCGGCCGGCCAGGACGAGGAGGAATCAGCACGCCTCGCGGAGGACCGGCTCCCTGCTGCCGGCCTTGACGAAGCGGACGTGGCTGAGGTGGCCCGGCTGGTGCGGCTGACGTCTGGCCACCGCCCGGAATACGGGGACGACGACGGCGCCCTCCTCTGCGACGCCGACCTTTCGGTTCTCGGGGGCGAACCTGACGAGTACGCCAGGTATGTTGCGGACGTCCGCCAGGATTATGCCCACATCGGTGACGCCGACTTCGCAGCCGGACGCGCGGCCGTCGTACGCCACCTGCTGGAACTTGACCCGCTGTTCCACAGCGGCCGCGCCCGGGAGCTTTGGCTGGACGCCGCGCACCGGAATTTAAGAGGTGAACTGGCGTGAACGCAGGTCCCTCAAACGCTGCCCATACCTTTACAGCGAGCGCAGCCCATCGGCAACTGCCCTACATCGTGCGGATGGAGTGGGGGCTGGACGGTGCCAGGACCATAACGTCCGGGGCGGACCTCGCCGTGGTGGTGGACGTGTTGTCTTTCGGCACCTGCGTCAGCGTGGTCCTCGACCGGGGCGGCGTGGTTTTTCCTTTCCCCTGGAAGGACACGGGCGCTGAGGGCTTTGCCGCGCGCCACGGGGCCCAACTGGCCGGGCCCCGCAACGGGGGCGGGCTCAGCCTCTCCCCCGCCAGCCTCCGCGCTGCAGCGTCGCTGGACCGGGTGGTGCTGCCGTCCCCGAACGGTTCGGCGCTCTGCCACGGGCTGGCGCGCGAGGTCCCGCTGGTAGCAGCCGTGTCCCTGCGCAATGCCGCGGCAACAGCCGACTGGGTAGCTGCCAACCTCGCCGAGGAGGCGGTGGTCGCGGTGATTGCTGCCGGTGAGCGGTGGCCGGACGGCACGCTGCGCCCCGCAGTGGAGGACCAGATCGGGGCAGGCGCATTCATCGCCGGACTGGTAGCTGCGGGCAAGGGCGGCTACGAGGCGGAGGACGGCAGGCATGGCTACTCGCCGGAGGCCGTGGCGGCGATGGCGGTCTTCGAAGCCGCGGAGCCGAGGCTCCGCGGGATGCTGCACGGTTGTTCCAGCGGCCTCGAGCTGGCCGGTGCGGGCTACGCCGGGGACGTCGATATCGCCGCGGAACTGGACGGCAGCAGCGCGGTGGCCATCCTGGCGGACGGGGCCTTCAGCCCGCGCTGACTCTTACCGGTAGGCGGCTACGAATGGTGCGCTGGTAGGTACGATCTGCTTTCCCAGCGGCATCAGGGATACCGGGATGAGCTTCAGGTTGGCAATGGCCAGCGGGATGCCGATGATAGTCACTGCCATGGCAAAGGCGGTGACCACGTGGCCGATGGCGATCCAGATGCCCGCCACCAAAAGCCAGATCACGTTGCCCAGCAGCGAAAAGACTCCTGAGCCGCCGGGCTTGTCCACCACCGTCCGGCCGAACGGCCACAGCGTGTATTCGGCAATCCTGAACGAGGCGATGCCCCACGGGATGGTGACGATCAGCAGGCAGCAAATAACCCCCGCCACGAAGTAGCCCAGCGCGAGCCAGAATCCCCCGAAAACCAGCCAGATGATGTTGAGCAGTGTCTTCATACATCCATTGTGCCCTTGGGGTGCGACAGAAAGGGATGGGGGCCTTCCCTGACTGCCCCCGGAATCAGTGCCGGACCGGGGAGGCGCCCTTCACTGCCTGCACGAAGGCGCGCACCTTGGCGAGGTCTTTGACGCCCCGGGACGCCTCCACGCCGGACGACACGTCCACGCCCCAGGCATGGGCAGCCGTGGAGGCAGCACCCACGTTGGCCGGGTCCAGCCCGCCGGCGAGGAGCCAGTGCCGGCCCTGAAGCACAGGCAGGGCGGCCACTGAGGCGTAGTCCCAGGCCTCGCCCGAGCCAGGCACAGCGGCGTCGATCAGCAGAATGTCCTCTCCCCAGTCTTCGAATTCCTCTGCAGTGGCACCCATGGTGATTGCCCGGATCAGCTTCATGCCGGCGTCGTGGACTGTTGCGACGTCCTGCCGGGAGCGCGGGCCGTGCAGCTGGATCCACTCCAGGCCGGCAGCGCGGGCGATTGCCACGGCATCAGCTACCGGCTCGTGGCGGAATACGCCGATGGGCGAGACGTCCGCAGGGACCTCCGCCAGCAACGAGGACACCTGGGAGGGCGAAACGACGCGCGGGCTGGCGGTGAGGACGAAACCGACCGCATCCGCCCCGGCGTTCACCGCTTCACGGACGGATTCGGGCGTACTGAGACCACACACTTTCACAAACATTCCCGGCTCCTTGATGCTGTTTCGGTGTTATCCCCCCGGAGGAGAGTAGCAGGAGGCCGGGGCCCGGAGTGGACGCGGGCCAATTAGGCTGGGCAGATGGAGATCATCCGCTTTGCAGACCTCAAGCCCCAACCATGGCGCAACGGCGCTGGGGTGACGCGCCAGCTCGCCAGCCACCCCGCGGCGGCTTCAACGCAGGACGGATCCTGGGACTGGCGGGTCAGCATTGCGGACGTCAGCAAGGCCAGCGACTTCTCCCCGTTCCCCGGCATGGAACGGGTGCTGACGGTGATTGACGGCGAACTGCTGTTGCTCTCGGTGGACGGCGCCGAACACCCGCTCGAGAAGTTCCGGGCGTTCCGCTTCCCGGGCGGCGCGGCTACTTCCGCCAAGCTGCCCACGGGCGACATCCGGAACCTCAACGTCATCACAAGGACCGGCAGCTTCAAGGGTTTTACGTCCATCATTGAGCTCTCCAAGAAGCGCGCGAAACCCCTCTTTGCAGGACAGCTGGGAATCCTGCTTCAGGGGCAGGCTACAGCCGGTGTGGAGACGGAGGAACCCGAGGCCTTGGCACGGTATGACGCCGTGGTGGGCTCCGACGTCGGCACCCCTGACGTCCTTGGCCGCGGCTTCCTGGCCGTTGTATCCATTGACCCGGTCGAGGAAGAGCCCGAAGGGGCATAGGACAGCCTGGCCTTGCGTAGCAGAGCCTTTCCACACTGGTGGGCGCCCGCGGCCGTCCCTAGACTCGGGCTATGACCACTTCAACGTTCAATGCACTCCTGTCCACGCAGATCGGCAACGAATTCACGGCATCGCAGCAGTACATTGCCGTGGCCACCTGGTTCGCCAACCAGGACCTCCCGCAGCTGGCCAGGTACTTCTACCGCCAGTCCGTGGAGGAGCGGAACCACGCCATGATGATGGTGCAGTACATGCTGGACCGGGACATCACCTTCACCATCCCGGGCGTTCCGGCGGTCCGCAACGACTTCGCCTCCGTGACTGAGCCGTTGGCCCTGGCCCTGCAGCAGGAAAAGGAAGTCACCCGCAATATCGAGGACCTGTTCCGGGCTGCGCGCGGCGAGAACGACGCCCTTGGCGAGCAGTTCATGCTCTGGTTCTTGAAGGAGCAGGTGGAGGAAGTCGCTTCCATGACCACGCTGCTGAACATCGCTGAGCGCGCGGACAACCTGTTCGACATCGAAAACTTCATTGCCCGGGAAACCATCGGTGATGGCGGCCGGGACTCCGCGGCCCCCGAAGCTGCCGGCGGCGCCCTCTAGCCTTTGGTCCGCCCGCCCGGGCGGCCAGCGCCGCGTGCCGTTGTGGAACCCCGGAGCGGCACGTGGCGCTGCCTGCTTGGATGCAGCTGGTGAGGTTGGGCACCATCGTTGGGCGCCCGGCGCCCGGCGTTGCTACGCTGGAAAGGTAGGCCCTGCAGACGGGCCTCCGGACGACGGTTCAGTACCCGGCAAGCGACAAGACTGGCCAAAGGATCTGTCATGCCGTGGTTAATCCTCATTCTTTCCGGTGCCCTTGAAGCCGTGTGGGCGGCCGCCCTGCACCGCGCTTTTCAAGCGTCGGGCCGGCGCCGCGTCGCCCCCGCTTTGTTGTTCCTGGCCTCCGTGGCAGCGAGCACCGGCGGCCTGGCCATCGCCATGCAAACCATCCCCACCGGCACCGCCTACGCCGTCTGGGTGGGAGTGGGCGTAGTGCTCACCTCCGCATATGCCATCATCACCAAAGTGGAACGCCCGACGGCGGCACGCCTGCTCCTTCTGTCCGGCATCGCTGTGTGCGTGGTGGGCCTGAAGGTGGTGGCGTGATGCTCCGGCGTTCGATTCCCTGGCTGGTACTGCTGGCCTCGGCCGTCCTCGAAGCGGTCTGGGCCACAGCCCTTGGCTTGTCGGACGGTTTCACAAAGCCGGCGCCAACCCTGGTTTTCGCGGTGACAGCAACCCTGAGCATGCTGGGTTTGGGCATGGCCATCCGCAGCATCCCCCTCGGGACCGCCTACGCCGTGTGGGTGGGGATCGGGGCAGCGCTGACTGTTGGCTGGGCGATGGCCACCGGCGCGGAACCCTTCAGCGTGCTCAAGGTGGTCTTCATTGCCGGGATCGTCGCCTGTGCGGCCGGGCTCAAGGCGCTGCCCGGCGACACCGGCTCCCCTGAGTCCGGGTCCGAGGCCGCCGCCTCCGCTTCGGCTTCCACCAGTCCCTGATGTTCCTGGCGCCGTTAGGCTTTTGCCATGGACTCCCCAGAGATTACTGAGGCCCTGGCTGCCCTGCGCGAAAGACTGCACGGCGGCCGGCGGGTGCTGCTGGGCGTCGCGGGGGCGCCGGGTTCCGGAAAGTCCACCTTCGCTGCCTGGATCCAGCAGCAGTTCGACCCCGGGCAGGCAGCCGTGGTGCCCATGGATGGCTTCCACCTGGGGAACGCCATCATCGAGGGGACGCCGCTGCGGCAGCGCAAGGGAGCCATCGACACGTTCGACGCCGGCGGTTACCTGTCGCTGCTGCGCCGCCTGGTGCGCCGGGATGAGCCAGTCGTTTACGCCCCAGAGTTCCGGCGCACCCTGGATGAACCCGTGGCAGCCTCCATCGTGGTCCCGGCGGAAGTGCCGCTGGTGATCACTGAAGGCAACTACCTGCTGGTGGAGCAGGAGCCTTGGAAAGACATCAGGGCGCAGCTGGACGAGGTCTGGTTCGTGGACACGCCTCACGCGCTGCGGTTGAGCCGCCTGGTGGAACGGCACGTGTCCTTTGGCATGGAACCTGTCGCGGCGGAAGCCTGGGCAACGGGGCCTGACGAGGCCAACGCGGTGCTGATCCAGGCGACCCGCCCGGCAGCGGACCGGCTCATCCCCTGGCACTAACGGAATACAGCCACCCCGGACGGGGTTCTTGGCTTGGATAACTTCGATGATGGGAGCACGACCATGACTGGACCCACCGTTCACCTCGGCGATGGCCTTCGGGTCAGCCCGCTCGGCTTCGGCGGAATGGCGCTCACACCGGTCTATGGCGATGTTGATCCGGCCGACGCGCTCCGGACGCTGCACCACGCCGTCGACTCCGGCGTCAGCTTCGTTGACACGGCGAATATCTACGGCGGGGGCAGCAACGAAGAACTGATCGCGCAACTGCTGAAGAAGCGGCGGGACGAGGTCCAGCTCGCCACCAAGTTCGGCCTGGTGGGCTCGCCGGCGGACGGGTACACAGACATCCGCGGCGACGCCGCCCACATCCGGCAGGCCGTGGACCGCAGCCTGCAACGGCTGGGCACGGACGTCATCGACCTCTACTACATGCACCGCCGTGACCTCCGCGTTCCGATTGTGGAAACCGTGGAGGCCATGGCGGAGCTTGTGCAGCAGGGCAAGGTCAAGCACCTGGGGCTCTCGGAAGTGACGGCCCAGGAGCTTGAGGAAGCCTCCGCCGTCCACCCGATTGCTGCCGTCCAGAGCGAATGGTCCATCTGGAGCCGCGACGTGGAACGCAACGTTGTTCCTGCCGCCGCCGCCCTCGGGGTGGGTTTTGTGCCGTACTCGCCGCTGGGCCGGGGATTCCTCACCGGCACCGTTGACGCCTCGAACCTGGGGGACAATGACTTCCGACGCCGGATCCCCCGCTTCGCCCCGGACGCCGCCAGTGCGAACGAGGCTGTAGTGGACACCGTCCGGTCCGTGGCGGACGAGATTGATGCGACGCCCGCCCAGGTGGCCCTGGCATGGCTGCTCGCCCAAGGCAAACGGCTGAAACTTCCAGTGGTCCCCATCCCCGGCACCCGCAAAAGGCACCGGATCAACGAAAACCTGGGCGCACTGGCCCTGGAACTGACTTCCGCGCAACTGGATGCACTTGGCGAAGCATCGGACGCCGTCGTGGGGTCCCGCTCCGCCGATCCCAACTGGGTATCCCAGGGCCGCGAGTAGCCCGGCCACAAAAGGGCGTCCCTAGACTGAAGCCTATGGACTCACTTCTGTACGACCTGCCGGCCCTGACCATCCGCCGGATCCCGGTCAGCGAGATGGACAACAATGTGTACCTGCTGACGGCCAAAACCAGCGGCGAACAGGTGCTGATCGACGCCGCGGATGATCCTGCTGCCATCCAGCAGCTGCTGCAGGACTCCTCCGCGGACACGGCCGGTGAGCCCCGGCTCGCCCTGATTGCCACCACTCACCAGCACTGGGACCACGTGCGGGCGCTGAAGGAGCTGGTTGAGGCAACCGGTGCGCCCACTGCCGCTGGAGCGGACGACGCCGACGCGTTGCCTGTCGCGGTCGACCGGCGCCTCCAGCACGGGGACACGGTGGCCGTAGACGGCTTTGAGCTGACAGCAGTCCACCTGCGCGGACACACTCCGGGCTCAATAGCGTTGGTGTATGAGGACCCGGAAGGCCCCGCGCATATCTTCTCCGGCGACTCACTGTTCCCCGGCGGAGTGGGCAACACCCAGAAGGATCCGGACCGGTTCAACCAGCTGATCACCGATGTGGGCGGGCGTCTGTTCGGCGCCTACCCGGACTCCGCCGTCGTACACCCTGGCCATGGCAAACCCACAACCCTGGGCGCCGAGCGGCCGCACCTTGAGGAGTGGCGCGCCCGCGGCTGGTGACACAACCGCATTGAAGCAGTGGTTGAGCCCATCCAAATCTGACGGGCTCAACCACCGAAAATACTCTTAGCGGCCGCGGCGCTCGTTGGAGGCCGGAGCCGAAGCGCGGCGGGGACCGCTGCGCGCGGGACGGCCGGTACCGCCGCCGTTGCCGGCGGAGTAGGATCCGCCAGAGGTTCCCCCGGTGCTGGACGACCAGACAGCCTTGTTGCCACCGGCAGCAGCTGCACCGGCACCTGCGGAGCGCTGTCCGCCGGTCCGGGCACCTGCGCCGGCTGCGGCGCGCTGGCCGGTTGCCGGACGTCCGCTGCGCTGTCCGCCCGAGGTGGCCGGGCGGCCTGAGGAAGCCGGACGGCCGGTCCCGCCACGGGGAGCGTCGCTGCGGGTTACACGTGAATCAGTGCGTCCGTCCGAACCGCGGCCAGCCGATGCACGGCCACCTGCCGCGGGGACGTCGTTGCTGTGCGTGGACGCGATGCCGCGGCCACGTGCGTTGCGGCGGGCAGCCGCTGCGGCGATGGCGCGGTCCTCGTTCTGCTCGCTGACGCGGTCGAACGCTGCACGGGCTTCGGTGCGGCCTTCGAAAGCTGCTGCGCGGCGCTCGGCACGCGGTACGTCGGTACGGGTGGGCTCGGCGGAAACCCGGCCGCGTCCACCGCGGCCGCCACGTCCACCGGCGGTGGGTGCAGCCTGGCGTCGGGCGCGCTTACGCTCGGCGTTGGCACCGGTGGAGGTACCGCCGCCCTGCTGCGCGGCTTTCTTGGCCAGCAAGGCAGCACGGGTGCGCGGATCGATCTTGTCGGCCATTTCGCCCACCAGTTGAGCAACCAGCGGCGAGTTGGCGGTGACGCGCTCGAAGTTGACCTCGACGCCTGCGGCCTTCATGAGCTTCTTCACGTCGGTCTGCTGTTCGGGGAGGGTCAGCGTGACCACTGTGCCGTCGGAACCGGCACGGGCGGTGCGGCCTGAGCGGTGCAGGTACGCCTTGTGCTCGGTGGGCGGGTCTACGTGGATGACCAGTTCGACGTCGTCCACGTGTACGCCGCGAGCTGCGACGTCGGTGGCCACCAGGACGCGCACGTCGCCGGAGGAGAACTCGGCGAGGTTGCGGTCACGGGCGTTCTGCGAAAGGTTGCCGTGCAGGTCCACGGCGGGGATCCCGGCGTCGGTCAGGGTCTTGGCCAGCTTCCGGGCGTGGTGTTTGGTCCGCATGAACAGGACGCGGCGGCCGGCACCGGAGGCGAGCTCCACGATCAGCTGCTTCTTGACGGTCTGGTCGTTGACCACCAGGACGTGGTGCTCCATGGTGGTGACCGCTGCCTGCGGATCGTCCACGGAGTGGGTCAGCGGGTTGGACAGGTAGCGCTGGACGATCTTGTCCACGCCGTTGTCCAGGGTGGCGGAGAAGAGCAGGCGCTGGCCCTGGCCCGGGGTCATGTCCATGAGCTTCTTGACCACCGGCAGGAAGCCGAGGTCGGCCATGTGGTCGGCCTCGTCCAGGACGGTGATCTCCACAGCTTCGAGGGTGAGGATGCGCTGGCGGATCAGGTCCTCCAGGCGGCCTGGGCAGGCGATGACGATGTCGACGCCGGCACGGAGGGCCTTTTCCTGGCGGGCCTGGGAGATGCCGCCGTAGATGACGGTGGTGTTCAAGCCGGCAGCCTTGGCCAGCGGCTCGATGGTGGCATTGATCTGGGTGGCCAGCTCGCGGGTGGGGGCAAGGACCAGGCCCATGGGGCGGCCGGGCTTGCGGAAGTGCTTGGCCTCCCGCTCAGCGAGCCGTGCAACAAGCGGGATCGCGAATGCGATGGTCTTGCCGGAGCCGGTACGGCCGCGGCCCAGGACGTCGCGTCCGGCCAGGGTGTCAGGGAGGGTCTTCACCTGGATGGGGAACGGCTCGGTAATTCCCTGGGCGGTGAGGGTGTCGGCGAGGGCTTTGGGCGTGCCGAGGGCAGCAAAAGTAGTCAAAGTCAAAGGTCTTTCAGGCGGTATCCGTGCGGATATCGGCCCCCGACGCCGGTTGGCAACGGGGGTTCGCCGAAGAAAATTCAGGTGATCAACCAGCCTGCTGCCGCTTATGCAAAGCGGCGGCCGGGACCAAATGGAACGCGTTCATCGACGCAGGATGTGCCTCTCACATGAAAAAAGCCCAGTCCCTCAATGAAGGGAGACAAGGGCATCACTGCACATCAAGTTCCACCAGTCTAGCATCCCGCGCCCACTCCCCTTCCCCGGACCACCCGTTGCCAACCCTGGCAGTGCGGGGCAGGGTGGAGGCATGACTGAACACGCCTCCCACCAGCATGAAGCGCACTCCCCCGAATCCCACCGGGCAATGCACGACGCCGGGCCAGGCCTTTCTGGGGACAGTGAAGGCCAGGGCATCAGGGACGCTGCCGCCCTGTGGGACGAGCGGTACCGGAGCAAGCCCCAGATCTGGAGCGGCAAGCCGAACCCGCAACTGGTCCGGGAGGCCGGCGGACTCCGGCCGGGACACGCGCTGGACCTCGGCTGCGGCGAAGGCGCTGATGCGATCTGGCTGGCCCAGCACGGCTGGACTGTCACCGCCGTCGATGTTTCCGCCGTCGCCCTGGACCGGGCACACGGACACGAGAAAGCCGCCCTGGCGCGCGAAAGCGTGCACGCTGCCGAGGGCGCCATCGCCAGCCGCATCCATTGGCAGCAGGCCGACCTCGAGGAATGGCAGCCCGACGAATCGTACGACCTGGTGACCTCACAGTTCCTCCACTCCCAGGAGCTCGCCTGGCAGGGTCCCTTAAAAAATGCCGCAGCGGCGGTTAAACCAGGCGGCACCTTGCTGGTGGTGGGCCACCATCCGGACCGGCTTCCCCCGTGGGGCGGCGCCCACACAACGCATGGGATGTTCTACACCGCAGAGCAGGTGGTCAAGGAACTGGAGCTGGATGGCCCCGAGTGGCAGCTGGAAGTGCAGACCAGCCGCGAGCGTCCGGTGACCGGACCGGACGGGCAGCACGCCACCATCGCCGATGTCGTGGTTCGCGCCAGCCGCCTGCCCTGAGGTCAAGCTCCGCCCTGGCTCTTGTTGGTTACCCGTGGAGAAACCCCCGCCGCGGCTGCCGCTACCAACGCGGCAAGTGCGAAGACCCCCGCGAAGGACTCCGTCGTGGTCGTAAATGCTGCGAACACGATGCCTGTGGTCGCCAGCGCGAGCGCACCGCCCAGGGAGTCTGAGATGGACATCGCGGAGCTGTTGAAACCCTCGTTCTCCTTGCTGGAAAGCGCGAGTGTCATGACGCTTAGCCGCGGATAGAGCAGGCCCATACCGCCGCCGGCAAAGACCCACCCCGAGATGGCGAGAGCGGCCGGCCAGTGCAGGGCGGTGGTGGCCAGCGCGAGGACCACAGCACCAAGAACCATGAAAGCGCCGATGCGGACGGCGCGGCGATGGGGCAGCCGCGCCCCGAGCCGGCCCTGGACTGCCGACGCGCCTGCCCAAGCCAGCGCTCCACAGGTGAGGGTGAGGCCGGCCAAGGTGGGCGGGAAGCGGTACTGCTCAACCAGCAGGTACGGCAAATAGACCTCGGCGCCGAAGAAAGCAGCCGAAGCGAGCCCGCGGACCAGGATCACGCTTGGCAGGCCGCGGCGGGCAATGAGCGTCCCCTGCGGCACCAGCGGCCGCGCGGCCACCAGCGCAATAACGACGGCGGCGACCGCCAGGAGCGCCGGTGCTGCGGGCATGCCGGGGAGGCGGACATCCCGCGACAGATTGAGTCCCAGCACCGCCAGCGCCGCGAGGATTGCCCAGACAAGCCTGTTCAGGGCCCGTGGAGTGGATGGTTGCTGTGCTTCGGATCGTTCTTTGGCGTCCTGTTCCCTGGAGGACGGCACGTTCCGCAGCACCGGCGCAATCATCACGAGCGCCGGTAGGACCAGTAACACCACGCCCAGGAACACCCAGTGCCAGCTGAACACCTGCGCAACAATCCCGGCGGCAAACGGGCCCACCAGGGACGGAATCACCCAGGCCGCGGAGAAGGCAGCGAAAATTCCAGGGTGCAGCAGCGCGGGATAAATGCGGGCCACCAGGACGTACAGCGCCACGGTCAACGCGCCGCCGCCCAGGCCCTGCACCAACCGGCCGGCCACGAGCACCGGCATGGATTCCGCAGTGCCCGCGATCAGCAGGCCAACCACGAACAAAGCCACTGAGGTGTACAGGGGGACGGTGGGGCCACGGCGGTCGGACCAGTTTCCAGCAGCAACCATGCCGATAACGCCGGTTGCGAGCGGCCCCGCGAAGGCCAGGGCGTAGAGGCCGCCGCCGTTCAGTTCCCGGCTCACCACCGGCATGATGGTGGTCACTGCGAGCGACTCGAACGCGGCGAGGAACACAAGCGCGCAGGCACCGATGGTCACCCACAGGTACGGCCGCTGCAGAATGCCGGCGTGGGGGTCGCTGGCTGCAAGGGTTGTGTGGCGCACGCTTCTGCCCATCGGTTGTATTGGACGTGCTCCACAGCATAGCGGCGGGTGTCGGTTTGCGGCCCTCTGCTACCTGGTCTGGTCCCCGACATATCGGTTTCGTCCAGCCCGGTAGCCGAAAACCGCCGCCAGCGATCCGACGGCCAGAAAGAGGATTCCGGCGGCGGTGAATGATCCCGTGGCATGGTGCAATTGGCCCACCATCAGGGTTCCAGTGGAGCCCAGGCCGTAGCCCACGCCCTGCATCATTCCAGACAGGTGCGCCGCCGTGTGTCCGTCCCTGGTGCGCAGCATGATCATGGTCAGCGCCACCGCGGTGAGGCTGCCTTGGCCAAGGCCCAAAAGTCCTGCCCATATCCAAATCAGCTCGAGCGGCCCGAAAATGCTCAATGCGAAACCGCTGCCGGTCATCAGCGCCACCACCGTGTTGATGCCTCGCTGGTCCGGGAACCTCGCAGCCAGCGCCGGCGCGAAGAGGGAACCAAGCATCTGCAGCACGATGCACATGGACACGATCAGCCCGGCTGTCGCTCCGTCCACGCCCCTTTCCCGCAGGATGGGCGAGAGCCAGGCGAACACGCTGAAGGACATCATGGCCTGGAGCACCATGAAAATCGTGACCTGCCAGGCGACCGCCGAACGCCAGACGTTCACCCCCTCTCTCACCGCCTGGTGGCGGACGGGGTGCTGCCGCACCGCCACTGGCAGGAACAGGACAAGGACGACGGCGGCGGGCAGCGCCCAAAACCACAGCGCCATGGTCCACTCCCCCGTCGCCTGGTACAGCGGGTAGGTGAAGCCAGCCCCCAGCGCGGCCGAGGCACAGATGGCAGTGGTGTACAGACCACCCATCAGGCCCAGCCGGTGGGGGAAGTCGCGTTTGACCACCCCGGGCAGGAGCACGTTGCACAGTGCGATGGCAGCGCCGCAGGCCGCTGTTCCTGCCAGCAGTGCCGGCAGGTGTCCTGGTCCCGGCGCCGCACCCGCGGCCGGCAAGGAGAGTTCGGCGGGGCGGAGCAACAGCCCTGCGGTGAGTACGGCCATGGCGCCAAGGAGGACCCGTTCCGGACCGAAGCGGCGGGCCAGGACCGGGGCCAGGGGCGCAAAGAGACCCAACAGCATCACCGGGACAGTGGTCAGCACCACCACCGCCCATCCCGGAAGGGCAGCTTGTGAGGTGACCTCGGGAAGCACTGCGGAAAAACTCGAGAAGACGGTGCGCAGATTGAGGCCGATCAACACAAGGCACAGGGCCAGGTAAATGCGTTCCCTTCGGCTTCCTGCCCGGGTTGGTTCCGGTGCCGGCAGCTCATCAATTTCCGTGTCCACCAGGTTGCCGGGCTGGGGCTTTCCCGCCGGGCTGCCGGGCTGCTGCTTCTTCGCCGCAGCATCTGTCGCTTCCGTCACGTGCCCATTCTTGCAGGAGGACTGGCGGAGGAGTTCGAGGTGACACCCCCGGCCAATAGGCCACCGCCCCGCCGGTATTCTGGAAGGGATGAGCGAATCCCCAGAATCCCCGCAGCCGGAGCACGTCCCGAGGCCGGTGACCCCCGGCACGCAGGCGTCTTTCGGCACCTATGGTGGCCGGCCGGTCAGCTTTGTCCGCCGCGGAACCCGGCTGCAGGGCCGCCGGCAGGCCGCATGGGAAGAGCACGCCGAACGGTGGGCTGTTGACGTCCCCCGGCACGTCGCCAACACCTCAGTCCACCCTGACTACACTTTTGACGCCGAGGCGGAGTTCGGCCGCAAGGCACCCCTCGTCGTTGAGATCGGCTCCGGCCTGGGTGATGCCATCTGCCATGCCGCAGAGCAGAATCCGGACTCCGATTTCCTGGCGGTGGAGGTTTACACCCCCGGCCTTGCCAACACCATCATCAAGATCAACAGCCGTGGGTTGAGCAATGTCCGGGTGGTGGAGGCCAACGCACCGGAGGTGCTGGCCAGCATGCTTCCCGAAGGATCCGTCAGTGAACTGTGGGTCTTCTTCCCGGACCCCTGGCACAAGTCCCGGCACCACAAGCGGCGCCTTATCCAGCCCGAGTTCGCGGACCTTGCCGCCCGTGCGCTGAAAAAGGGCGGACTTTGGCGGATTGCCACGGACTGGTCCAACTACGCCGTCCACGTCCGTGATGTCCTGGCCGGTTCAAAGGACTTCGAGAACCTGCACACCGGCGAGCGCCGCGGGCCGGAGAGCCCGCTGACCCAGGTATGGCAGTCCGGGGTCGAGTCAGTGGTGGGCGGAGCCCCGGTCCGTGAAGGCCGTGCCCCCGTCAGTACAGAACACACCGGCCCCAACGAGGGCGTGGACGAGACAGGTGGCTGGGCGCCGCGGTTCGAGGGCAGGATCCGGACGAGCTTCGAGGGCAAGGCCCATGAAGCCGGGCGGCTCATTTTCGATCTCTGCTACCGCCGCCGGTAACTCCGCAACCCCTCCATTCGTCCTGCCAGCCCCGGCGGCCGGCGGCGGTGCGATGCGTGGCCGTGCCGGACCACTGGTCCCGGCCACCCCGGCATGGCACGATTGCCCTTGTGCGGGTTGGCACGCTAAATCAGCGCATTAGCGCGTGCGTAGAGGGAACAGCCATCAAAAGAGAACTGCGACAAGCGGCTGATGCAGCGGAAAACGTCACCAACTCCCGGACCTTTGAGCTGCTGGCAAGGGCGGGATTTGCGGCGAGCGGCATCCTGCATCTGCTGGTGGGGGCCATCGCGATCCGGCTGTCCATGGGCGGTACAGGCAACGCTGATTTCAGCGGCGCAGTGGCAGAGCTTGCCGGCCAGCCGGCCGGGCCTTTCCTGTTATGGGCCAGCTTCGCCGCGTGCGCGGCCCTCGCGTTGTGGCAGACCAGCGATGCCGTCTTCGATTACAACCGGCTGCCCACAAAACAGAAGGTTGGGAAAAAGGCCAAGGCTGCTGCACAGGCACTGGTGTTCGCAGGTCTTGCCCTCACGCTGATGTCCTTTGCGAGGGGAACCGGTTCCGGCGGGGACAACCAGCAGGCAGCCAGCGATTTCACCGCTTCGATGATGAAAGCTCCGGGTGGCGTGGCGCTGCTGGTCGTGCTGGGCATCGGCATTGCCGTTACCGGCGTCGTTTACGGCATCCGGGGTCTGCGGAAGTCTTTCGAAAAGCATCTGGTGATGCCTGCCTCCTCCAGCACCAGAACGGCCGTCACCGTCCTGGGTGTCACGGGGTATGTGGCTAAGGGGGTCGTGCTGCTGCTGACCGGGCTGCTCATCGCCATAGCCACCCTTCAGGCGCATCCCGAGGAGTCCACCGGGTTGGACGGCGGGCTCCGGGCGCTCCGTGACCAGCCGTTTGGAATATACCTCCTGGCAGCGGTTGGGGCAGGGCTGGTCTGCTACGGCGCCTTCATGATCGTCCGGGCACGCCTGGGGAAAATGACCCGATAAATTGGCAGCTCCCCGCAGATGCCTCTGTCCTCGTAGGGGGCTTTGGCCCGCCGCGCAGGCACCCGGGCGCCTCTAAGGCACAGTAATTACTGCGACGGCATGCTGCATGCCGTCCCGCAGTTCCACGCTTGAAATGCTGGTCAGCTGGATGGGCGTGGCTCCCGTAACCCTGACCCTGCCGCTTGGCGTGGCCGTCCAGGCGCACGCCCGGTCCTCGCCGCCTGCGCGGTCACGTACCCACAGGGACAGCGTGCCGTCGGAGGGGAGGCTGCTGCCATTCACGGCCAGCTCGGTCCCCCACGTTTTGCGGGCCATATCAATGCTGAACTGAAGGCCGCCTCCTGACTGGACGGAATATGTGGCATCCGGCGGCGCGGGCCGGTTCAAAAGCGGACCCACCGCCAGCCCCACGGCGAGGCAGGCTGCGGCGACCGTCCCTGCCAGAGCTGCCCCCCGCCGTCGTGCCTTACGACGGCGGCGTGCCAGTTCGGAGAGGAGGTGCACCGGGGCACGGGTTGCAGGGGCGGGCGGCGCACCTGATCCGGCCGGGACGACGGTGAGCGCTACGGCCTGCGGGACAGGAAGGGCGTCCAGCAAGGCAGGCACTTTGTCGAGGCGGGCAAGCTCGTCCCGGCATTTCGCACATCCCTGCAGATGGGATTCAAAGCCCTGCACGTCCTCGGCGTCCAGTCCGCCCAGCAGGTAGGCGCCCAACAACTGGTGCTGGTCCGGGGCGTTCACCGTTCCACCCCCATCTCGTCCAGGATGGTCCGCAACGCCCGCACAGCATAGTAGGCGCGGGACTTTACCGTTCCGCTCGGGACGTTCAGCTGGACTGCTGCCTCATTCACGGTGAACCTGCGGTAGTGCAACGCCACCAGAACGTCGCGGTGTTCCGGGCTGAGCCGGAGCAGCGCTTCCTCGATCAGTACCCGGTTCAGCAGCTCATCCACGCGTTCCTCGGTTGCCGCCGAATCGGCGAGGCCGTCATCCAGTGTCTCCGCCGGGCGGCGCTGCGCCCGGCGGTAGTTGTCGATCATGATGTTCCTGGCCGTCCGGAAAAGATAACTGCGGAGGCTGCCGGTGACTTCCGGCGCGTGCTGCCATACCCGGAGCACCGTTTCCTGGACCACGTCTTCGGCAAGTTGCGGGTCCCGGGAGGCGCTCAGCACAAAGCGGCGGAGGGCCGGGCCGTGTTCACGATAGATGGCTTCCACAACGTCCTCGTCCAGCGGCATTCCCAGGACCTCCCGTCCCGCCAGCAGCACTGCCCGCTCACGCGCTGCTTCCGGCTGATACGACGTCCGCAACCGGAATGTGGTTCATTTGAACCATTCTTCACCCGGAGGCGTCGTACCCGTTAGCGTCCGGTGATCCGACGCCGGGCACCAGCCAAGGAGCAGACCCATGAAAAAGCATCTGGGGACAGGCCTCTTCGTCCTGGCCTTGACGGCGGCCCTGGCGGGCTGCGCCGGCGGAACCGGCACAACTCCTGCCGCCAGCAGTCCTGCTGTCACGGCAGGATCGCCCCTCGCCTCCGCAACCGCACCCGCCGCCTCGGTCTCCCCGCCGTCCGCAACGCCTTCTACAACGGCGAGTGCCGGCGTCGACCTCATGACCGCCTCTTCCAGCCTTGGCGAGATCGTGGTGGATGCCAAGGGGATGAGTCTCTACTTCTTCACCAAGGACGTGAAGGACTCCGGAACCAGTGCCTGCACCGCGGAATGCCTGGCCGCGTGGCCGCCGCTCCTCACCACCTCGGCCGAGCCCACGGTCGAGGGGGTAACCGGAACGGTAGGTACCATCACCACGCCGGAAGGTGCCCGGCAGGTGACCTTGAACGGGCTGCCGCTGTACTACTTCGCCAAGGACACCAAGGCCGGCGACATCCTCGGCCAGGGCGTCAACGGCGTCTGGTACCTGGCTGATCCGGCCGGCGAAATGATCAAGACGGCTGCCAAGTAGATGACCCATGGGGACGGGAAGCTGGGTGCCGGGCAAGGTTAATGAGGCGGGGACTTCCCCGGGCTTGCCCGGGGAAGTCCGCTGGCGTGCGGGGGCGTCCGCCGGCGTGCGGGGGCACCTTCCGCGGCCGGGCCGCCCGACGACGAGTGAAGGAAGGGGCGGCACGAGCTCTGGGGCCGGTGCGCCGACAACACGTTGTCATCGATCCGTCGGGCGGACCTCCTGGATCGCGGAGGATGGCGGAAAAGTTACGGGTGTCCGGAATCTTTTTCCGCGGCGCTACGATCGATCCATGCCTGCCACCCCGGAATCCCATAAAAAGCCCAACACCTGGCAATCGATGGTGGACAACAATAAAGCCCTCCTTCTTAGGAAGACCGGCGAAGACACTGTGCTCTGGGTTGAGAAGGCACGCGCCGCCGGCATCCGGGACGACAGCGAGCTCCGCACCTGGATGCGCGACGGCTTCGGGGTGACGGGGTACGCGCAGTACGCGGTGTCCTGGGAGATGTTCGGCTACCCGGAATTTATGCTGCGGGACGCCGATGAGCTGATCGACGGGCAGTACGCCAACCACCCGCATCTGCGGCCCGTCGCGGATGCCATCCTGGCGTGGGCGTCCGCGACTGAGGGCGTGGAGATCCAGATGCGGAAAGGCTACGTGTCCCTCCACAGCCCGCGGCGGAAGTTCGCCCAGGTCACCCGCACAACCAACACCGCGGTGGACGTAACCCTGCGGCTCGATGCCGCTGCCGAAGGACGGATCGAAACCGTGAGGACACGGGCGGATGACCCTTTCACCCGCCGCGTACGCCTCACCTCAGCCGAGCAGGTGGACGACGAACTGCTGGAAATTCTCACGCTGGCTTTGGAGCAGAACGGCTGACCCGGGAGCGTTGTCACACCCGCCAGTCAGATAGCTCCTAGGCGTCGGCCTGTGCCTGGCGCCCGCTCGAAGCCGGAATCCGGGCAGCGAGCTGCTCGATGTACGCGCCGACTTCCTCGTCGTCCAGCACCAGGAGTTCGGGCTGGCCGTGCAGCCAGGCGGCGTTCAGTGCGGTGATGTTTTCCCTCTCCAGCAGCTCCTCAAACTCACCGTCGAGTTCCTCCATCCGGAGGACGCCGTCGGGCGTTTCCCGCGAGTCCTCCTGGCCGCCGTCGAGGTAGCACTCTTCGTCTTCTTCGGACAGTCCGTCGAAGGCCTCAATGAACCGGTTGAAAAGGTCCAGGTGCGCGGTCGCTCCCATTCCCGCCATGCCTTCGCGGATCAGCTTGTCTGCCTCAGCCCTGTCGTCGGCGTTGGACACGTACTGCGCGAAGCCACCCTCCAGTACCTCGGTGAGATAAAAGTCCACGTAGTAGCTGCGGACGGCGACGCGACTCATCTCGTCAGCGGGGAGCAGGGCAGAGTGCATGGCATCCACAACACTGACATTGGCCTCCACGACGTCCTCATCGCTGGATCCAATGCTGCTGCTGGTCAAAACGACAGGCTGCTGGCTGGTAATCATGGCAATCCTCACTGCTGTACGCGGATGGTGCTCAAACGCTTTCCACGCTATGTGCGGCACGCACCAGCGGCGTTGAGGGCGAAGTGAACGTCCGGCGAAGTTTGCGGGCCCCCCCTTCCCCAGCCTTCAAAAGGCGCGGCACGCCCTCCCCCGCGGGCGAACTAAGATGGATCAGATAACCAACCACCGGCCCCGGCCCCGCCGTGGCCTGTTGAAAGTAGCGCGCACCATGCCATCCCAACCGGACGAGAGTGCGGCACTGGCAATACAGACCCCTGCCATCAACGACCGCTCCCTGGCGGCCGGGCTGGCCTATGCCATGGGAAGCCGCGTCTCCGGCATTTCGTTCGACGCTGCCACCGGGCTCATGCTGGGCAAGGTCCGCGGCGGTGCGGACCTGCCGTATTCAACCACCGCCAAGCTGGTCCGCAAGGGTGGCGGCTGGAGCTGCACCGTGGGTGTGTGCAGCTGCCCGGTCCGGAAGGACTGCAAGCACGTGGCCGCGCTGCTCTTCGCGGCGGAGGACAACCCTGCCACCCGCCTGCAGCTGCTTTCGCCGGCCACCGCCACGCAGGTTTCGCGCGAACCGTCCAGTGCCGTTTCTGACTGGGAACAGGCCCTCAGCCCACTGATCTCCCGGCCCGGCGCCGGGCCCTCAAGCAACGGCGTTCCCCTGGCGCTGCAGTTCGAGATCGAAGAGCCCGCACCGCACTTTTCCTACACCGGCCGCCGGGATCCCCTGCGCAGCGTCCGCCAGCTCAAAGCCCGCCCGGTGATCATGGGTGCCAAGGGAAAGTGGATCCGCGGCGACGTCTCATGGAACACCCTGAGCTACCTGAACTTCCGCCGCGAATGCAACGAATCGCACGTGGAATGGATGCAGGAGTTCCTGGCCGCGCACTCCGCCTCCGCCGGCCGCATGCAGAACTCATCAGGCCTGTGGCTGGGCCTGAACACCTACTCCGGGAAAAACCTCTGGAGCCTGCTGGCCGACGCCAGGAAGATTGGCCTGGCGCTGGTCCACTCCCGCGGCACCGAACCGGTGCGGCTCGCGGAGTCCCCCGCCGCCGTCGGCCTGAACCTCAGCCGCTACGGGTCCCCCGCCGCTGAACCTTCAGCTGCCGGCGGGGGCACAGCCGGCTCCGCTGCCGCTCAGGCGTCCGACGGCGGCCTGGAGCTCGCGCCCACCGTCACCGTTGAGGGGGTCGAGGTCGATCCGGCGTCAATAGGCACCATCGGTCGCCCCGCGCACGGAATTTTTGTCACGTCCGGAGAGGCAGCCTTGCCTGGAGTTCCGGACCCGGACGGTGTCATCACCCTGGCGCCGCTGGAAAGCGGGTTGAGCGAGGAGCTGCTGGCGTTCGTCACTGCCGGCAGCACGCTCCACATTCCCGCCAAAGACGAGTCGCGCTTCCTCACCGGTTTCTACCCGAAACTGAAGCAAACGGCCCGTGTCACTGCGCGGGACGAGTCCGTTGAGCTCCCCACCCTTGCCGTCCCCACGCTCTCCCTGCTGGCAAACTACGGCGCCGACCACAAAGTGCGGCTGCACTGGGAATGGCACTACAAGACGGGAAACCTGGTCACGGCCCAACCGCTGTGGCGACACCCCGGCGACCACGGCTACCGCGACGACACCGCCGAAGCCCGGATCCTCGAAGGAATCGGCCAGCCCTGGGACGTGGTCCCGGCGCTCGGAGAATCGGCTACCGGCGGCTGGGGCACCCCCCGGCTCGCGGCGTCCGTGGAGCTGAAGGGCCTGGACACGCTGGCATTCACCGAGGAGGTACTGCCCCGGCTGCGCCAGGCTCCCGATGTGGACGTTGACACGGTGGGCGACATCGCGGACTACCGCGAGGCCGAGGAAGCGCCGGTGGTTTCCATTTCCACCAAAGCGACAGAGCAGCGCGACTGGTTCGACCTCGGCATCCAGATCTCCCTCGAGGGCCAGCCGGTTTCCTTCGCCGCGGTGTTCTCCGCGCTCGCCGCGGGGCAGACCAAGATGCTGCTGCCCAGTGGCGCTTACTTCTCGCTGGATCTGCCCGAACTGCATCAGTTGCGGGCACTGATCGAGGAGGCCCGCTCCCTGCAGGACAACAAGGACGCACCGCTGCAGATCAGCCGCTTCCAGGCCGGCCTGTGGGACGAGCTGGCCCAGCTGGGGATCGTGGACGAGCAGGCAGCGGCCTGGCGGTCAGCGGTTGGCGGTCTGCTCGAGGGCGGCGTGGACGGCCTGCCGCTCCCCGCCACCTTGAACGCAGAACTGCGTCCGTACCAGCTGGAGGGCTTCAACTGGCTCACCTTCCTC
Source organism: Arthrobacter sp. sptzw42 (assembly GCF_059089685.1). Taxonomy (NCBI): domain Bacteria; kingdom Bacillati; phylum Actinomycetota; class Actinomycetes; order Micrococcales; family Micrococcaceae; genus Arthrobacter; species Arthrobacter sp. sptzw42. The sequence goes on along the minus strand of NZ_JBNHEX010000003.1, from coordinate 164,411 downwards.
TACCGGCACAGCCTGGGCGGCATACTCGCCGACGACATGGGCCTGGGCAAGACCGTACAGGCCCTCGCCCTGATGTGCGCGGCCAAGGAACTGGCTGCCGCGGCCGCAAAGGAACCTGCACCCGATGCTGCAGCCTCCGGCGCTTCAGGTCCCCCGTCCGTCGCCGGGGCTCCCTTTTTGGTGGTGGCCCCCACCAGCGTCGTGGGCAACTGGGCCCTGGAGGCGGCGCGCTTTGCTCCTGGCCTGAAGGTTCAGGCCGTCAGTGAGACCTTCGCCAAGAGCAGCCAGCTGCCGGCGGACTCGCTTGCCGGAGTGGACATCGTCATCACGTCGTACGCCTTGTTCCGGATCGATTACGAGGCCTACGCTTCCCGTGAGTGGGCCGGCCTGGTCCTGGACGAGGCCCAGTTTGTGAAGAACCACCAGTCCAAGGCGTACCAGTGCGCCCGCAAGCTGCCGGCGGCTTTCAAGCTCGCCATCACGGGCACGCCGCTGGAGAACAACCTCATGGAATTCTGGGCGCTCACCTCCATCGTCGCGCCGGGACTGTTTTCAAGTCCCAAACGCTTCGCGGAGTACTACCAGAAGCCTGTGGAGAAGAACGGTGACAAGGGGCAGCTGGACAAGCTCCGCCGTCGGGTCCGTCCGCTGATGATGCGCCGCACCAAGGACCAGGTCATCAAGGACCTGCCGCCGAAGCAGGAGCAGATCCTGGAAGTGGTGCTGAACCCCCGCCACCAAAAGGTATACCAGACGCACCTGCAGCGGGAACGGCAAAAGATTTTGGGGCTGATCGAGGACGTCAACAAGAACCGCTTCACCATCTTCCAGTCGCTCACCCTGCTGCGGCAGCTCAGCCTGGATGCCTCTCTCGTGGACCCGGCGATGGCGTCGGTCCGGTCCAGCAAGCTCGATGTGCTGTTCGAGCAGCTTGATGACCTGGTGGCGGAGGGCCACCGTGCCTTGATCTTCAGCCAGTTCACGGGGTTTCTTGGAAAGGTCCGGGAACGGCTTGACGAGGAAAAGATCGAGTACTGCTACCTCGACGGCGGTACCCGCAACCGCGCCGACGTGGTCAGTGAATTCAAAAACGGCGCTGCCCCCGTGTTCCTGATCTCGCTGAAAGCCGGCGGGTTCGGGCTGAACCTCACCGAGGCCGATTACGTGTTCCTGCTCGATCCCTGGTGGAACCCCGCGTCCGAGGCGCAGGCGGTGGACCGCACCCACCGCATTGGCCAGGAGCGGAATGTGATGGTCTACCGGCTTGTAGCCAAGGACACCATCGAAGAAAAGGTCATGGCGCTGAAGGCGCGGAAGTCACAGCTGTTCGCCGACGTGATGGAAGGCGACGCCCTGGCCGGCGGCGCCATCACAGCGGAGGACCTGGCGGGGCTGTTCCAGGAATAAGATTCCATATCCTGCAGGTGGAGCTGTCGCCAAACTGTAGGCACAGGATATACAACGTTGGAGAAGACGTGCAACAGCAGCAGGCCGGAACCGGGATGCTTCCATCTTCGAACCTGCTGCCGCTCCGCCCGGACGCCTTCCGGGCTCCCTACCGGGATCCTGTATGGGACGGGCCCACCGATCCCGTCCTGGTTCCGGACCACCTCACCGGCGAGTGGGTGCTCTTCTATACCCAGCGCCGTGCCACGGCACCGGGCCTGTCGGGGGTGGAATGGGTACACGGCACAGCTATCGGCGTTGCACGGTCCTCCGACGGCGGACGGAACTGGAGCTACCAAGGCACCGTGGACGGACTGGTGCCCCCTCAAACGGAACTGCCGGCAACCCTGTGGGCGCCCGACGTCGTACATGTCGGCGACGAGTGGGTCATGTATCTGACGGTGTTGGGCGGAGTCCGGACGGACTGGACCGGCAACGCGTCGATTGTCCAGTTCAGCAGCCGGGACCTTGTCGCATGGGAGTACCTCGGCGCCATCGGCCTGGAATCGCCGAGGGTTATCGACGCCGCCGTCGCACTGTGCGGGGACGGCCGCTACCGCCTCTGGTACAAGGATGAGGCCCGCGGCTCCAACACGTACAGCGCCGTGAGCGACAACCCCCGGGACCCCTCGTCCTGGGTTCCCGAAGGACTCACCATCCCCGGCCGTCCCCACGAAGGACCCAAGGTCTTCCGCCTTGAGGGAACCTACTGGATGATCGTGGACGAATGGCGGGGCCAGGCCATCTACCGCTCGGCCGATGCCGCAGGAAACTGGGCCCGGCAGGAGTACCTGGACGGGCTTATCCTGACGCGGCCCGAGCACGTGGACGGAAGGCCCGTCGTCGGACGCCACGCGGATGTGGTTCCCCTGGCAGTTGGTGAAGACGGGAAGGAACGCGCATTGGTGGCCTACTTCACGCACCCGCACTGGGGCGGCGAGGACATTGGCACGATGGCATCTGATTCCAGGACCCGCCTCAGCCACGTCAGGGCGGCGGTATTGGAAGTCCGCGGCGGCATCCTTATCTGCACCGAACACTGAACCGGCATGACAAGGGGCCAAACCCTGGAACTATAAGCCAGCTGCTGCCGGCACCGGTCCAGGGCCTGGCCCTCCGCCTGATCCGTGTGCCGGGCGCCTCCACCCGGACTTCTCAGCAGCTCCTAGGTCCGCTGCGGCGAACCAAGCTCCACCGGATCCTCATCGGTGAGGTATGCCAGCTCCGAGTGCGCGGCGAGGTCGATGCCCCGCATCTCGTCCTCCGGCTTGATCCGCAGGCCAACGATGCGGTCCAGGATCTTCGCCAGGATCCACGTGATGCCGAAGGAGTAGGCGAGCACCGTCACAGTCGCCAGCGACTGGACACCGAGGAGTTCGACGCCGCCGCCATAGAAGAGTCCGTTCACTCCGTTGGGTGCTGCGTCAGTAGCAAACAAGCCAATCAGCAGGGTGCCGAGTATTCCGCCCACCAGGTGCACGCCGACGACGTCGAGCGAATCGTCATAGCCCAGGCGGAACTTCAGTTCGATCGCAAGGGAGCAGACGGCCCCGGCAATGGCGCCGATGGCCACCGCCCCAAGAGGGCTGACGGCGCCGCAGGCAGGCGTAATGGCCACCAGGGCGGAGATCAGGCCGGACGCCGCGCCCATGCTGGTAGCTGCGCCGCGGCGCAGGCGTTCAACTAGGGCCCAGGCAAGGAGGCCGGCAGAAGCCGCGACGGCGGTGTTCAGGAAAACCACGGACGCGGACTGGCCTGCAGAAAGCGCGGAACCGGCGTTGAAGCCGAACCAGCCCACCCACAGCAGCCCGGCTCCGATGAGCACCAGAGGTCGGCTGTGCGGCTTGGCGTGCTCTACCTTCGGCCACCCTGAACTCTTGCCCAGGACCAAGGCCAAGGCAAGGGCGGCGGCGCCGGCGTTCATGTGGACTGCGGTACCGCCGGCGAAGTCGATGGCCTTGATGCCGTTCGCGATCCAGCCGCCGGTCACACTGCCGTCGGCCGAGGAGAAGGCGAACACCCAGTGCGCGATGGGGAAGTAGACGATGGTGGCCCAGATGCCGGCGAACAGCATCCAGGCGCCGAACTTCATGCGGCCGGCGGCTGCCCCTGCCACCAGAGCGGTGGTGACGCACGCGAAGAAAAGCTGGAACGCGGCAAAGAGGACCACCGGGATGGAAGCGCCCTCATCCGCCGGGAGCAGTTGCGCCATGCCGGGGAACTCGGTGACGTCACCAATCAGTCCCAGGCCACCTACCGAGTTTCCGAAAGCCATCGAATAACCGAAAAGCGCCCAGAGGACAGCCACCAGGCTGGCGCCGCCGAAGCACATCATCATCATGTTGAGAATGCGGCGCGACCCCACCATGCCCCCGTAGAACAGGGCCAGGGCGGGGATCATCATGCAGACCAGCGCCGAGCTGGCCAGAATCCAAGCGACATTTCCCGAATCCATGGGAACCCCTTTCGTGATGCGAAGAGAGAACGGAAGTTGCCGTCAGAGCCGCTCCGGAGGAGGGACGCGGGTCCGGTACCACGTGTAGCGGAGGGGCGGCTATTGCCGTCGTGCTCCAACTGTATGGCGGCCATTTTTGGGCAGGTTTCCTGCGCGTTAAATGGTCGTTTCAGTCATTCATCTGCGAGTTTCAGGAGTCACGGTGCTTGCAGGTGCTGCGCCGGCCGTTTCCGAGATGGCCCGGACTATGCTGGGGAAAACCCAGACAGTCCCGCCGCGCCGAAAGCTCCCGCCACCAAGGAAAAGGAAGTATCCGTGAAAAACGAGCAGCCACCCGGACAGCCAATCCCAGCCACTGAGACAGCGGAGGCAGAAAAGGGGACTGAAGGCGCCCAGGAACTGCGGGTCGGGGTGGTGGGCATCGGCTGGGCGGGCCAGCAGCACCTTAAGGCCTACGCTTCGCTGCCGGGCGTGAGGATCGTGTCGCTGGCAGGGATGGAGCAGGAACTCCGCGGTTCGCTGCAGGCCGAGTACTCCATTCCGAACGCCTTTGCGGAATGGGAGGAGATGCTGGAGCACGGCGGCCTGGACGCGATCAGCGTGGCAGTGCCTACCTTCCTGCACGCACCTATCACCGTCGCCGCACTGGAACGCGGACTCCACGTGCTCAGCGAGAAACCCATCGCACGCAACGCGGTTGAGGGCCGGGCAATGGTTGACGCGGCGCGGAAGGCGGGGCGCGTCCTGGACGTCGCCTTCAACCACCGCCGCCGCGGTGACATCCAGGCACTCAAGGGCGTGATTGACGACGGCGGCCTGGGGCGGCCATATTATGCCAAGGCATCCTGGCTGCGCCGTTCGGGCATCCCGACGCTGGGCAGCTGGTTCACCAACCCGGAGCTCGCCGGCGGCGGACCGCTGGCGGACATCGGCGTGCACGCGCTCGATTACGCCCTGCACCTTCTCGGCGAACCCAAAGTAGTGGCCGTGTCCGCCGCGACCCACTCAGAACTGGGCCCGCAGGGGCGGGGCGGCGGAAGCGAGTACTCCGCGTTGGCTTCCAGCCACGCTTTCGAGGTGGAAGACTTCGCGTCCGCTTTCCTCCGCCTTGAGGGCGGCGGGACACTGCTGATTGAGGCGAGCTGGGCCACCTATCGCGAAACCGACGACCTGTTGGACTTCACGGTGTACGGGACCGACGGCGGGGCCGAGCTCAAAGTGCAGGGGGCACCTTTCCCGCCCGTCGGCCAGCTGCGGGTGTTCACGGAAAAGGACGGTGAAAGCGCCGATTACGTGCCGCCGGTGCTGCCCGGCCGCGCCCATGACGGAGTGGTGGAGGATTTTGTGGCAGCCGTGCGCGGCGGGCAAGCAGTCTGGGAGGAGCATGACGGCTCCCTGGCGCTCTACCGGGCACAGATCATCGACGCGTGCTACCAGTCCGCGCTGGAGCAGAGGGAGGTTCGTCTCTAATGAACGGCAAACTGAAAATCCGGGTGTGGAACGAGGGCGTCCACGAGGCCAACAACGAGCCGTCCCACATCGGCGAGATCTACCCTGACGGCATCCACGGCGCCATCGCCGCCGGTCTCCGCTCCTACTACCCGGAAGCAGATATTACGACGGCGGTCCTCGCCACCGACGATGAGCACGGCCTCGACGAGGAGGTGCTTGCGGAAACGGACGTCCTGCTCTGGTGGGGGCATATCGCCCATCACGAGGTGAGCGACGCCGTCGTCGAACGCGTCCACCGGCACGTGCTCGGCGGGATGGGGCTGATCGTGCTCCACTCGGGTCACTTTGCGAAGGTGTTCACCAGGCTGCTGGGCACCAGCTGCTCACTGGCCTGGCGCAACGACGGCGAGCGGGAGCTCGTGTGGACGGTAAAGCCGTCGCACCCCATTGCGGAGGGGGTGGACAGCCCCATTGTCATCCCGGAGCAGGAGATGTACGGCGAGTTGTTCGACATTCCGGACCCGGACGACCTGATCTTCATCAGCTCCTTCGCCGGCGGTGAAGTGTTCCGGTCCGGCGTCACCTTCACCCGCGGTAAGGGCCGCATCTTTTACTTCAGTCCCGGCGACCAGGAATACCCGGTGTATCACCACCCGCAGATCCAGCGGGTCCTGGCGAACGGCGTGCAGTGGGCGGCCCAGCCCGGCCGGCACCGTTCGGGTCCGGAGGTGACCAACCCCGCACGGGACTGGTTCGAGGAGGAATGAGGTTCCACACCGTGCTGCCCGGCAGCTCCTAAGATGGCGAAGCATGACTATTCCCCCGGAAGTTGATACCCCGGAAATCCTGGTGGACGTGGAGGTCCTGGACCGGAACATTGAACAGATGGCCCAGGCAGTCCGGGCCAAGGGCCTTGCCTTGCGGCCGCATGCCAAGACCCACAAAATCCCGGAGATAGCGGCGCGCCAACTCGCTGCCGGTGCAGTGGGGCTGACAGTGGCAACCATCGGCGAAGCGGAAGTTTTCGCATCGGCCGGGGTGCAGGACATCTTCATCGCCTACCCCTTGTGGCTGTCGCAGGTAAAGGCCGCCCGGCTGGCGCGCCTGGCGGAAAAGGTTACGGTCGCCGTCGGCGTGGACTCCCCGGCTGGCGCCGCCGCGCTGGGAGCCGCCCTGGGACACGTCGCGGAGAACGTCAGCGTGCTGGCGGAGATCGACAGCGGCCACCACCGCAGCGGGGTGGTGCCGGAAGCCGCGGCTGCGGTGGCGCGGGCAGCCTCCGACGCCGGCCTGCGGGTAGCAGGTGTGTTCACCTTCCCGGGCCACAGCTACGCCCCAGGAATGCCGGCCGAGGCTGCGGCGCAGGAGCAGGCAGCCCTGAGGCGGGCGGCAGAGGCACTTGCCGAAGCCGGGTTCGAGGCGCAGGTCCGCAGCGGTGGATCCACCCCCACGGCGCTGCTCACGGAAGAATCCGCTGCCACCGAGGTGCGTCCCGGCGTCTATGTTTTTGGTGACGCCCAGCAATTAGAGCTTGGCCGGTGCGCCCTGGAAGACATCGCCCTTACCGTCGCCGCCACCGTGGTCAGCCACCATGACACTCCGGCGGGAGCCCCTGCGCGCTTCATTATTGACGCCGGCAGCAAGATCCTGGGCAGTGACCGCCCATCCTGGGCAACTGGATTTGGCCGGCTGATCGATCACCCCGATGCCCGCATCATAGCCCTCTCGGAGCACCACGCCACCGTGGAATGGTACGGCCGCTGGGCACCACCGCCCATCGGCACCCGGCTGAGGGCCATCCCCAACCATGTGTGCCTGGCGATCAACCTCGTGGATGAGGTCGCCGTCGTAAAGCAAGGACAACTCGTAGGCCGGTGGAGTGTGGCTGCCAGGGGCAGGAACCGATGAGGGGTTCCCGCTAGATCAGCCCCTGGGCCAGCATCGCGTCGGCCACTTTGACGAACCCGCCGATGTTGGCGCCGAGCACGTAGTTGCCCGGGTCACCGTACTCGTCCGCAGTGGACGCGCAGCGGTGGTGGATGCCCACCATGATTTCGGTAAGCCGCTCCTCCGTATGCTCAAAGGACCAGGAGTCACGGCTGGCGTTCTGCTGCATCTCCAGGGCCGATGTCGCCACGCCGCCCGCGTTGGCCGCCTTGCCCGGACCGAACAGCACACCGGATTCCTGGAACACTGCCACGGCGTCCCGGGTGGACGGCATGTTCGCACCCTCGCCGAGGGCGAGGAGCCCGTTGCGGACCAGCCGGGCGGCAGCATCGCCGTCGAGCTCGTTCTGGGTGGCACAGGGCAACGCCACGGTGGCGTTTACGTCCCAGACTGTGCCGCCTTCGACGTAGGAGGTGCCGCCGCGGCGTTCGGCGTAGTCCTTCAGGCGGCCTCGTTCCACCTCCTTCACCTCGCGGAGCAGGGCCACGTCAATGCCGGCCTCATCCACCACATAACCGGACGAGTCCGAGCAGGCCACCACTGTGGCACCCAGCGCCTGAGCCTTGGCAATCGCGTTGATGGCCACGTTGCCGGAGCCGGAGACCACAACTCGCTGGCCATCAAAGGACGTGCCCCGCGTCTTCAGCATCTCCTGGGTGAAGATCACGGTGCCAAAACCCGTGGCTTCGGGCCTGACCAGCGAGCCGCCCCAGGAGATGCCCTTGCCCGTGAGCACACCGGACTCGTAGCGGTTGGTGATGCGCTTGTACTGGCCGAAAAGGTAGCCGATTTCGCGTCCGCCCACCCCGATGTCGCCGGCAGGAACGTCTGTGTATTCGCCGATATGGCGGTAAAGCTCGGTCATGAAGGATTGGCAGAACCGCATGACTTCACCGTCGCTGCGGCCGCGGGGGTCAAAGTCGGAACCGCCCTTGCCGCCGCCGATTGGCATGCCGGTGAGCGCGTTCTTGAAGATCTGCTCAAAGCCAAGGAATTTAACAATGCCCAGGTAGACGGAGCGGTGGAACCGCAGGCCGCCTTTGTACGGTCCCAGGGCGGAACTGAACTCCACCCGGAAGCCGCGGTTGATCTGCACGCGTCCCGCATCGTCAGTCCATGGGACGCGGAAGATGATCTGCCGTTCCGGTTCGCAGAGCCGCTCCAGGATGGCCGCTTCGAGAAATTCGGGGTGTCTGTCGTGGACCGGCCCCAGGCTTTCGAAGACCTCTGTAATGGCTTGGTGGAATTCCGCCTCGCCGGGGTTACGGGCCAGGACCGTGTCCCTGATGGCCTCCAACCGTGCGTCCATGAACTATTCCTTACTGGGCCTGGCACGGGACGGCGAAGCGAGGCAGCGCTGTCCCGGTCTGGGTTTCGACTTATCCGATTACGACTTGAGCTCGTTAGGAGAGCACCCGAGCCCACAGCTAATATCCATAATGTGATCACAAAATTCCGCTTTATGAAACCCGCAGCAGCTGGGCCGGAAGGCGAGGGCGGGTTCTGATGCCGCACATATGCCTCCTCCTCTCCGGCGCCGCACTGCTGGTTAATGGCCTCGCCCTGCTGGGGCACCTGCCGCGCCGCGACGCGGCCGTGCTGAGCCTGGTGGTGGGCTCAATCCAACTGGTGCTGGCCGTCGTTTTCCTGGCTGAAGGCGGCCCTGCCGCCACTTTGCCCACCGCAGCGGGCATGTTCCTGTTCGGCCTGACGTACGTCTACGTGGGTTTGGACGTCCTGCTGAACCTGGGCTCGAAGGGATTGGGGTGGTTCTGCGGCATGGTTGCGTTTGTCGGGCTGCTGCTGGCCGTTTCCTGGCGTGGGGCTGATCCCTTGCTGGCCGTATTGTGGCTGGCGTGGGCAGTTCTCTGGGCCTTGATGTTCGGATCAATGGCTTTGGAGCTGGGACGCCTGGAGCCGCTCATCGGGTGGGCCTTGGTCCTGGCCAGCCCGGCGACTGCCACGGTCCCCGCTTTCCTTGGCCTGGCGGGGATCTGGCCCCAAACCGTTGAGGCGGCCTGGCTGGCAGCGGTTGTCCTGGTAGCGCTCTTTGCATCCGCATTGGTTCTGGCGCGTCGTGGAGCCGCTGCCCCGCTCGCGCACAGTGCCGCCCGCCGTGGCATACTGCCGTAACCAGTGCCTGCCGGATCAGCCGGCCGGATTGCGGAAGGGGTTAAGCAATGCAGGAATCCGTCGGCGTGGACGAAACGGCGCGGCAGCACGTCGTCCGCGCACTTGCAGGAGCGCCCCTCACCGCAGGAGCTGACTTCGAGCAGCGGTTCCACCGGCACTTTCCTGACCTCTGCCGCCTTTTCCACTCGCTGTACGGCTCCCGCGCCGACTGGCTGGACCAGCTAACGGCGCTGGTCCTGCAAAGCGCCCGCTCCTGGCAGGAACGTCCGGAGGAGCTGAAGGTCCTCGACGCCGAACGGGAGGCCAAAAGCGGCTGGTTCCTGTCCAACGACATGCTGGGCGGGGTCTGCTACGTGGACCGGTATGCGGAAAGCCTGGAAGGAGTCCGCGCCCGCATCCCGTACTTCAAGGAACTCGGGCTCACTTACCTGCACCTCATGCCGCTGTTCCTGGCCCCCGAGCCGCACTCGGACGGCGGCTACGCGGTCTCCAGCTACCGCGACGTGAACCCGAAGCTGGGAACGATGGAACAGCTGCGGTCACTGGCCGCCGAGCTGAGGGCGAACGGCATCAGCCTGGTAGTGGACTTCATCTTCAACCACACCTCCGACGAACACGAGTGGGCCAGGCGCGCCGCAGCCGGCGATCCGGAATACAGCGGCTACTACTGGATCTTCCCGGACCGGACGATGCCGGACGCCTACGAGCAGAACGTGCGTGAAATTTTTCCTGAGAACCACCCGGGATCCTTCATTCAGATGGAGGACGGGCGCTGGGTCTGGGCCACCTTCCACACCTACCAGTGGGACCTGAACTACGCCAACCCCGCGGTCTTCCGCGCCATGGCCGGCGAGATGCTGTTCCTGGCCAACCAGGGCGTGGACATCCTGCGCATGGATGCCGTGGCCTTCATCTGGAAGAAGCTCGGCACGCCGTGCGAAAACCTCCCGGAAGCCCACACCTTGCTCCAGGCCTTCAACGCGGTGTGCAGGCTGGCTGCCCCGTCGCTGCTGTTCAAGTCCGAGGCGATCGTCCATCCGGATGAGGTGGCGCTCTACATCGACCCCGCTGAGTGCCAGATTTCCTACAACCCGCTGCAGATGGCCCTGATCTGGGAATCCCTGGCCACCCGCGACGTCTCACTGCTGGCACAGGCACTGGAGCGCCGCCACAACATTCCCGAGGGCACGTCCTGGGTGAACTACGTCCGCAGCCACGATGACATCGGCTGGACGTTCGCCGACGAGGACGCCGCAGAACTGGGCATCAACGGCTACGACCACCGCCGCTTCCTGAATTCCTTCTACGTCAACCGCTTCCCCGGCAGCTTCGCCCGCGGGGTTCCTTTCCAGGACAACCCCAAAACCGGTGACTGCAGGATTTCGGGTACGACGGCGTCGCTGTGCGGCATGGAGGTCAGCCCGGCTGAGGCTGTGGAGCGGATCCTCCTGGCCCACTCGATTGCCTTCAGCACCGGCGGGATCCCCCTGCTGTACCTGGGCGACGAGGTGGGCCAGGTCAACGACTACGGATATGACCGGGAGGAAGGCCACGAAGCTGACAGCCGTTGGGTCCACAGGCCCCGCTTCCCCGAAGAGCAATACGAGCACCGGTTGGACCCGTCCGCTCCGGAAGGTGCCATCTACGCCGGCATGAAACGCATGATCGAGGTCCGGGCAGCCACTCCTGAGCTGGCCGGCACCCGGCTGATCGACTTCGCCACCAACAACCGCGCCGTCCTGGCCTACCAGCGGCCCGGCGGGCCTACCCTGATTCTGGCACTTGCCAACTTCAGCGATGTGCCGCAGACCCTGCCGCCAGAAACCTTCGCACGTTACTCAGCTGCCGCCGTCGACCTTCTCTCCGAGGCTGTGCTGCAGCTGGACGAAGGCGTCACGCTCCTGCCACGGCAATACGTCTGGCTGCGCGTCACCCCCATCTGAGCGCCTCTCCCCAACACGCCATGGAGTTTTGACGCTCAAAAACGACACTTAGCGCTGCCAGTTGGGTCTGCAGCTGCGCGCCGTGAAACCATACGGATCATGCCTCAGAAGATTGCGTACCAGGGTGAGCCCGGCGCCAACTCCAATATCGCCTGCCAGCAGATGTTCCCCGGACTGGAAAGCGTGCCGTGCGCGAGCTTTGAGGACGCCTTCGAACTGGTGTCCGGCGGCGAGGCGGACTTGGCCATGATCCCCATTGAGAATTCGATCGCCGGCAGGGTAGCGGACATCCACGTCCTGCTGCCCCAGTCCAACCTGCAGATTGTGGGCGAATTCTTCCTGCCCATCCACTTCGACCTGCTGGGCATCCCGGGCAGCACCATCGGAGACGCCACCGAAGTCCACAGCCATATCCATGCCCTTGGCCAGTGCCGCCGCCTCATCCGGAAGCACGGGCTCAAGCCCGTCATCGCCGGTGACACCGCCGGTTCCGCGCGCGAAGTCAGCGAGTGGAACGATCCCCGCAAGCTGTCCCTCGCTCCCCCGCTGGCCGCCCAGATCTACGGCCTGGAAGTGCTGGCCTCACGGGTGGAGGACGATCCCTCCAACACCACCCGGTTTGTGGTCCTTGCCCGGGAAACGGAACTGCCGGGACGGAACGAACTGCCCGGGCCGGCAGTCACCAGCTTTGTGTTCCGTGTCCGGAATGTCCCGTCTGCCCTGTACAAAGCGCTGGGCGGGTTCGCCACGAACGGCGTGAACATGACCCGGCTCGAAAGCTACATGGTGGGCAACGAGTTCGCGGCCACTATGTTTATGGCCGACGTCGAAGGACACCCCGAGGACCTGCCCCTGAAGCTGGCCCTCGAGGAACTGGACTTTTTCACCACCGAGGTGCGCGTCCTCGGCGTGTATGCGGCCGCCGAGTACAGGACACGTCAGACCGTCAGCGGCTGACCTGTTGTGTGGCGCGGCTTCAGCAGGGGCGCGAAAAATTCGCCCAGCTCAACCGATGCCGACAGCGGCAACACGTTCGCCACGTACTGGTCCGGCCGCACCACTACCACCACGCCGCCGCGGTCCAGGCCGCGCAGTTCAAAAATGTCGGCGGTCGGATCCGTGGCGTACACCTTCTCGTAGTCGGTCAGCTTGAACGGGCCCACCTGCGGTTTGAACACCGCGGGAACTGCGCCAATGTCCACGGCGGTGTGCGGCTGCTGGTAGATCACCTTCACGTCGAACCAGGCGTCAGGATCAGCGTCAGACGGCGTTGCGGCCAGCGGCGATTCCGGCGAGTTCGCGAGCCACCCGGCAAAGTCAGCCACACCTGTTGGCTCCCCGGCCGGCGCGGCGTCGGCGAAAACATAGATCCGCCACCTGCCGTCCGCCGTGGCGTGGTGGCCCAGGTGGATCGGGTTGGTGTCACCCACCCGTACGACGGGAGCTGACTTGAAGCGCTTGCCTACTGGAAAGCCGGTGGCCAGGTCCTGGTGGTGTGCGGTGCCCACCAGCATGGACGGCGCGTATTGGGTCATGAATCCGGCAGGGAATTCGGCGGTGCGGACGTAGAAGTCCTCCAGGTCCGAGGGGTTTTCGAACTCTTCGGGCTTCTTGGCCATCATGGCGGACCACTCTTTGTCGAAGTCGATGAGGTTCCTGGCCACCACCTGCCTCTCCCGGGAGTAGGTGGCCAACAGGCTTTCGGGGCTGCGGCCTTCAAGGACGTGACCCAGCTTCCAGGCAATGTTGAAACCGTCCTGCATGGAGACGTTCATGCCCTGGCCGGCCTTGGCACTGTGGGTGTGGCAGGCATCCCCGGTGATGAACACCCGCGGGGTGCGGGTGCCGCGGTCCTCCGGCAGGACATCGTCGAACCTGTCGGTAAGGCGGTGGCCAACCTCGTACACGCTGTGCCAGGCGACGTTGCGGACATCCAGGGTGTAGGGGTGCAAAATGGCGTTGGCCTTGGCGATGATCTCCTCATTGGTGGTGTTGCGCACCGCGTGGTGAGTGGCGGGGTCTACCTGTCCCAGGTCCACGTACATGCGGAACAGGTGCCCGCCTTCCCGGGGGATCAGCAGGATGCTGCCCTCGGCGCCCTGGATGGCGCACTTGGTGCGGATGTCCGGGAAATCGGTGACGGCGAGGGCGTCCATGACGCCCCAGGCGTGGTTGGCGGCGTCACCGGCGAGCGTACAGCCGATGGCCTGGCGCACCTTGCTGCGCGCGCCGTCGGCTCCCACCACGTATTTGGCCCGCACGATCCGCTCCTGCCCCTCGTTGGGACCGGCTGTCTGGAGGAGGGTCACGGCGACCGGGTAGTCGCCGCCGTCGGTGACCTCCAAACCTTGGAATTCGTAGCCGTAGTCGGGTTTCATCCGCGTAGGTGAATTGGCCATGACCTCGGCGAAGTAGTCCAGCACACGGGCCTGGTTGACGATGAGGTGCGGGAACTCGCTGATGCCCATCTCGTCGTCAATGGTGCGGGCGGTCCGGATGATGTTGGAGTGGTGGGCCGGGTCCGGCTTCCAGAAGGCCATCTCGGTGATCCGGTAGGCCTCGGCGATAATACGCTCGGCGAAACCGAAGGCCTGGAATGTTTCCACACTGCGGGCCTGGATGCCATCGGCCTGGCCGATTGCGAGCCGGCCGGGACGGCGCTCGATGATACGAGTGGTGATGTTCGGAAACTGGGAGAGCTGTGCGGCGGCGAGCATTCCTGCCGGGCCGGTCCCGACGATCAGCACGTCCACTTCGTCCGGAAGCCCGGCGGGGCGGTCGATGCCGACGCCGGCGGCGGGCTTTATCCGCGGGTCTCCGGATACATAACCGTGGTGGTGAAACTGCACGAAATTCCTCACTTCATTGTGCGGCTGTTCGGCCGGAAGGTTGTTCGATAATGGAATTTGTATTTCCATATGAGAAAAGCTGCTGCCGACCAACACTGTACGCCACGTGTGATGTGGACGACAAGGAAGCTAAAACGAGGCAGGGCGAAGGGGGTTGACGGGCCGCTCTTGGGAAGCGATAGTGATCGTATACGATTTCGTACTGATCAAGGAGACGTTTTGAAGCAGGTCCATGGGGACACCTTGGCAGCAGCACGGAAAGTGATCGCCGTCCATATCAACTACCCCAGCCGCGCCGCCCAGCGGGGGCGGACTCCGGCCCAGCCGTCCTACTTCCTCAAGCCCCCAAGTTCTTTGGCCGTGACCGGCAGCACAGTAGAACGTCCTGCCGGCTGCGAGCTCCTTGGCTACGAGGGTGAGATTGCCCTGATCATCGGCAAGGCTGCGCGCAGGGTAGGAATCGAGGACGCCTGGAGCCACGTCGGGGCCGTTACCGCCTCCAATGACCTCGGTGTCTATGACCTGCGCTGGGCGGACAAGGGCTCGAACCTCCGTTCCAAGGGCGGCGACGGCTTCACCCCGGTGGGCCCGGCACTGATCCCGGCAGACGCCGTCGACCCCGCCCAACTGCGCATCCGCACCTGGCACAACGGCGAGCTGGTTCAAGACGACTCCACCGAGGACCTACTCTTCCCGTTCGCCCGCCTGGTGGCGGACCTGTCCCAGCTGCTCACCCTCGAAGAGGGCGACATCATACTCACCGGCACCCCCGCCGGCGCTTCCGTGGCCAAACCGGGAGACGTCCTGGAGGTGGAGGTCTCCGCAGGGGACCTCACCACAGGCCGCCTGGTCACCCGGGTGGAGGAAGGCACGACGCCGTTCGCGGACTTTGGTGCCGGCCCCAAGATTGATGACGTGCAGCGGGAAGAGGCGTACGGTTCCCGCGAAGCTGCAGGACTTCCTGCACCCGCCAGTGTTCTGACTCCGGAACTGAAGGCCAAGCTCGAGAGCGTCGCCACCGCCACCCTGTCTTCCCAGCTGCGCAAGCGCGGACTGAACAACGTGAGCATCGACGGCCTGCAGGCCACCCGGCCGGACCGGCGCGTGGTGGGCCTGGCCCGGACCCTGCGTTACGTGCCCAACCGCGAGGACCTCTTCAAGACCTACGGCGGCGGGTTCAACGCCCAAAAGAAGGCCATCGACTCCGTCAAAGAAGGCGAAATCCTGGTCATGGAAGCCCGCGGCGAAAAAGGCACCGGAACCGTGGGCGACATCCTCGCCCTCCGAGCTCAGGTCCGTGGCGCCGCGGCCATCATCACCGACGGCGGCGTCCGGGACTACACCGCCGTCGCCGGGCTGGACATGCCCACGTACTTCGCCAACCCGCACCCCGCGGTGCTGGGCCGCCGCCACATCCCCTGGGATACGGACATCACCATCGCCTGCGGCGGCGCAACGGTTCAGCCCGGTGACATCATCGTGGCTGACTCGGACGGCATCCTGGTGATCCCACCGGCGATGGCGGAGGAACTGGTGGATGACTGCATCCAGCAGGAAAAGGAAGAAACCTTCATCTTCGAGATGGTCCGGCAGGGCCACAGCGTGGACGGCCTGTACCCGATGAACGCGGACTGGCAGGCCAGATATAAGGAATGGGAAGCACTCAACCTTCCAGCGGAACAGGCATCTGATGACTGAAGCAGCGCTGACCCGCCTTCCGGTGGCCGCCGTCGGCAGCAAATCCCAACAGGCCTACGAAGCAGTGAAGGCCCGCATCGTGGAAGGAACGTACACCCCTGGGTACCGCCTGGTCCTGGGCAGCATCGCCAAGGACCTCGGCTTCAGTGTGGTTCCGGTCCGAGAGGCCATCCGCCGCTTAGAGGCCGAAGGGCTGGTGACGTTCGAACGGAACGTCGGTGCAACCGTAGCCGGCATCGACCCCACGGAGTACCTCTACACGATGCAGACCCTGAGCATCGTGGAAGGGGCCGCCACTGCGCTGTCCGCCCCGTTGATCGATGCAGAGGCCATCGCCCGTGCCCGTGCGGTGAACGAGGAGATGCGGGAGTGCCTGGACCACTTCGACCCTGTCCGGTTCACCCAGCTGAACCGGGACTTCCACAGCGTCCTGTTCGAGCAATGCCCCAACCCGCACATCCTGGACCTGGTGCACCGCGGCTGGAACCGGCTGGCAGCAATACGGTCCTCCACCTTCCGCTTCGTTCCCGGCCGTGCGCATGACTCGGTGGACGAGCACGAGGCCCTGCTGAAGCTCATCGAAACCGGCGCCGACGCCGACACCATCGAAAAGGCGGCGAGGCTCCACCGCTCCGCCACCCTGGACGCCTACCTTGCCCAAACCAAACACATTTAGGACTTCAATGATGACGACCTCAACAGAGACCTCCAAGCACTACGTTCCTGAAGACCTTCCCACCCATATCCAGCACTACATCAACGGCCAGTTCGTTGACTCCGTGGGCGGTAAGACCTTCGACGTCCTGGGCCCTGTCTCCAACCGGAACTACGCCACTGCCGCGGCCGGCCAAAAAGAGGACATCGACCTCGCCGTCGCCGCCGCCCGCGAAGCCTTCGTCAACGGCCCATGGCCGAAGATGAAGCCCCGCGAACGGGCCCGCGTCCTGAACCGGATCGCTGACGCCGTCGAAGCGCAGGAAGCACGTCTGGCTGAACTGGAAACTTTCGATACCGGCCTGCCGATCACCCAGGCCAAGGGCCAAGCCCTGCGCGCGGCCGAGAACTTCCGCTTCTTCGCGGACCTGATCGTGGCCCAGTTCGACGACGCCATGAAGGTCCCCGGCTCGCAGATCAACTACGTCAACCGCAAGCCGATCGGCGTGGCCGGCCTGATCACGCCGTGGAACACCCCGTTCATGCTGGAGTCCTGGAAGCTCGCCCCGGCGCTGGCCACCGGCAACACCGTGGTCCTCAAGCCCGCCGAGTTCACCCCGCTGTCCGCCTCGCTGTGGGCCACGATCTTCAAGGACGCGGGACTGCCCGACGGCGTCTTCAACCTGGTCAACGGTCTCGGCGAGGAAGCAGGCGACGCGCTGGTCAAGCACCCGGACGTGCCGCTGATCTCCTTCACCGGCGAGACCACCACCGGCCAGACGATCTTCCGGAACGCGGCTGAGAACCTCAAGGGCCTGTCAATGGAGCTCGGCGGGAAGTCCCCTTGCGTGGTGTTCGCTGACGCAGACCTGGACGCCGCGATCGATTCGGCCCTGTTCGGGGTCTTTTCACTCAACGGCGAACGCTGCACCGCCGGTTCCCGCATCCTGGTCGAACGCGCCATTTACGACGAGTTCTGCGAGAAGTATGCCGCCCGCGCCAAGAACATCGTGGTGGGTGATCCGCACGACCCCAAGACCCAGGTGGGCGCCCTGGTCCACCCGGAGCACTACGAAAAGGTGGCCTCCTACGTGGAAATTGGCAAGTCCGAAGGCCGGCTCCTGGCCGGCGGCGGCCGCCCCGAGCACCTGCCCGAAGGCAACTACATCGCACCCACCGTGTTCGCCGACGTCTCCCCCGAGGCCCGGATCTTCCAGGAGGAAATCTTCGGACCGGTCGTCGCCATCACCTCGTTCGAAACCGACGACGAGGCCCTGGCTCTCGCGAACAACACCAAGTACGGCCTGGCCGCCTACATCTGGACCCAGAACCTGACCCGGGCGCACAACTTCTCGCAGAACGTCGAAGCAGGCATGGTGTGGCTGAACAGCCACAACGTCCGCGACCTTCGCACCCCGTTTGGCGGCGTCAAAGCCTCAGGCCTGGGCCACGAGGGCGGCTACCGCTCCATCGACTTCTACACCGACCAGCAGGCCGTCCACATCACCCTCGGCACCGTCCACACCCCAAAGTTCGGCAGCATCGAAGCCTCCGCCGCCAACGAAGGCTAACCACCCAACCAGGCCCTGGCAGCCCAAGTAGCTCACATTTGTTGTCGTTTTGAGGCTCCAAAACGACACCTACTGCGAGTCAGTTGGGTCCCCACAAACCTACTTTCGAAGAAGAGAGACCATCATGACCAGCTTTGTTCCCACCCCTTCTGTTACGGCCCCGGATATCGTCCGTTGTGCCTATATGGAGATCGTGGTCACGGACCTCGCCAAGTCCCGCGAGTTCTACGTGGACGTCCTGGGCCTCCACGTCACCGAAGAAGACGAGAACAACATCTACCTGCGTTCCCTGGAGGAGTTCATCCACCACAACCTGGTGCTGCGCAAAGGACCCGTCGCCGCCGTCGCAGCCTTCGCCTACCGGGTGAAGTCCCCCGCCGAGGTGGACGCCGCCGAGGCCTACTACAAGGAGCTCGGCTGCCGGACCAAACGCCGCAAGGACGGGTTCACCAAGGGCATCGGTGACTCCGTCCGGGTCGAGGACCCGCTGGGCTTCCCGTACGAGTTTTTCTACCACGTGCAGCACGTGGAACGCCTCACCCAGCGCTACGACCTCTACTCGGCCGGCGAATTGGTCCGCCTGGACCACTTCAACCAGGTCACCCCCGACGTCCCCCGGGGCCGGGCGTACCTGGAGGACCTCGGCTTCCGGGTCTCGGAGGACATCAAGGATTCCGACGGCGTCACCTACGCCGCGTGGATGCACCGCAAGCAGACGGTCCACGACACCGCCCTGACCGGCGGCAACGGCCCGCGGATGCACCACGTCGCGTTCGCCACGCACGAGAAGCACAACATCATCCAGATCTGCGACAAGATGGGCGCACTGCGCATCAGCGACCGGATCGAGCGTGGCCCGGGTCGGCACGGGGTGTCCAACGCGTTCTACCTCTACATCCTGGACCCGGACGGGCACCGCATTGAGATCTACACCCAGGACTACTACACCGGCGACCCCGACAACCCCACCATCACCTGGGACGTCCACGACAACCAGCGCCGCGACTGGTGGGGCAACCCCGTCGTCCCGTCCTGGTACACCGAAGCCTCCCTCGTCCTGGACTTGGACGGCAACCCCCAACCGGTCATTGAACGCGAGGAAAAGTCCGAAATGGCCGTGACCGTGGGTGCCGACGGCTTCTCCTACACCCGCAAGGACGCTTCGCCGGACGGGGACCGGACCGGTTTCAAGCTGGGGGCGCAGCTGTAGCCATGCTCGATGCCCAGACGATTGAGGCCATCGCGGACGAACTGCTGGAAGCCGGCCGCACCCGCACCCCCGTCCCCCGTTTGACAGCCCGGTACCCGGAGATGACCGTGGAGGACTCCTACGCCGTCCAGCAGTTGTGGCGCCGCCGCAACGAAGAGGCTGGCCGGGTCCTGGTGGGCCGCAAGATCGGCCTCACGTCCAAGGCCATGCAGGACGCCACCGGCATCACCGAACCGGACTACGGGGCTATCTTCGATGACATGGTGCTGGAATCCGGCTGCTCCGTGGAGTGGGACAAGTACACCCATCCGCGGGTGGAGGTTGAGCTCGCCTTTGTCCTCAAGGACGGGCTCAAGGGGCCCGGCGTCACCATTTTCGATGTCCTGAAAGCCACCGACTATGTGGTCCCGGCCCTCGAGATCCTCGATTCGCGGATCGAGATGGAGGGCCGGACCATCGTGGACACCATCTCCGACAACGCCGCGATGGGCGCCATGGTGATCGGCGGGAACCCGGTGAAGCCGGACGCCGTGGACCTCCGCTGGGTCTCGGCCATCCTCTACAAGAACCAGACCGTGGAGGAAACCGGCGTCGCAGCGGGGGTCCTGGACCACCCGGCCAACGGCGTCCACTGGCTGGCGAACAAAATTGCCGCGCACGGGGACTCGCTCAAAGCCGGGGACATCATCCTCGCCGGATCCTTCACCCGCCCGCTCTGGGTCTACAAGGGTGACACCGTCCACGCCGACTACGGACCCCTCGGGAGTGTCACATGCCGCTTCGAATAGAACCCACCTTCCGCGACGCCCTCGCTGAGCAAAAGCAAAAGGGTCAGGCAGGCCGTCCGCTGGCCGGGATGTGGGTCTGCTCCGGCAGCCCACTCATTGCAGAACTGTGCGCCGGATCCGGGCTGGACTGGCTGCTGGTGGACGCGGAGCACTCCCCTAATGGGCTGGAATCCATCCTCGCCCAGCTCCAGGCCACCCATGGTTACCCGGTCCACACCCTCGTGCGGCCGCCGGTCAACGACACCGTGATCATCAAGCAATACCTGGACCTCGGCGTGCAGAACCTGCTCATCCCCATGATCAACTCGGTGGCCGAGGCAGAAGCCGCTGTCGCGGCCACCCGCTACCCGCCCGAAGGCATCCGCGGCGTTGGTTCCGCCCTTGCCCGGGCCGCCCGCTGGAACCGGGTCCCTGGCTACCTCGCCCGAGCGAATGAGACCATCAGCGTCACGGTCCAGATTGAGTCGACGACGGCGGTGGACGCGGTCGAGGACATCCTGAAGGTCGACGGCGTGGACGCCATCTTCGTTGGCCCGTCGGACCTTGCCGCATCCATGGGCCTGCTGGGACAGCAGGAACACCCCGAGGTGCGTGCCGCCGTCGAACACTGCCTATCTGCTGCCAAAGCCGCGGGCAAACCTGCCGGCGTCAACGCCTTCAACCCCGACACCGCCCGCCACTACCTTGCCAACGGCGCCAGGTTCATCCTGGTGGGCGCCGACGTCGCGCTCCTCGCCCGAGGCTCCGAGGCCCTCGCCGCCCAATACATCCAGCAAGCCGACGGCGGCACCCCCGCCAGCTACTGAGCGACCGCCTTTGGCAAAGAAGCAACCCGCATTCATGGACAGTAATGCCCCCACCATCGGGGGTGGGGGCATTACTTGTGTGGTTGTGCCGCGTTCAGCTAGCCGATCAGGGTGCTGATGAGCCGGAAAGACAGGGCGAAGATGGCGATGAGGCCGATGGCTCCGAAAAGGTTTTGCCACCACTTGTTGCGGAGGTCGCCCATGACGGCGGTTTTGTTGGCCATGGTGACGATCAGGACTCCGAGCAGGGGTGCGATGAGGACTGTGAGGGACTGAGCGATGACGATCAGGCCGACGGGTGAGGACTGGAATGAGAGGGTGATGATCAGGCCGAAGGCAAGGATCGCTGCGGTAAAAATGCGCGCTGCGGGGGATCCTGCTTTGGCACCGCGTCCGATGGCGTCGGAGAGCATGGTACCGCCTGCGGTGGCGTTGGCGATCATGGAGGAGAACGCTGCTCCGGAAAGTCCCAGGGCGAAGAGCATGGCCCCGGTGGGGCCGGCCAGCGGGGTGAAGATGGAGGCGAGGGCGTTGATGGTCCCGGCCTCGGCCCCGGTCTTTCCCAGTACGGCGGCGGCGACCATGATGACCAGGGCGGTCATGATGCCGGGGGCGACGATGCCGGGGATGGTGTCAACGAGGGTGATGTCCTTGTAGTCGGCGCGGGTGCGGCGGTGTTCCTTGATGCCGTAGGAGGTGTAGAAGGCGGCGTTGATGGAGAAGTTGGTGCCTACGAGGGCAATGATGAGGAGTTCGCTTCCGGCAGGCAGGCTTGGGACCATTCCTTCGAGGGACCGGTACCAGTCGGGCTGCGCGACGACGGTGCTGGCGATGAAGGCGATGCCCATCAGGACAACGATGACCAGGAGTGCTTTTTCGACGATGCCGTAGACGTTTTTGAAAGCCAGGACGATCGCGACGGCGATGGTGCAGACAACGGTCCACAGGACCGGGGAGCCGCCGAAGATCAGTGACAGGCCGAGGCCGGATCCGACGGCGTTGCCGACGGAGAACATGAGGGTGATACCGAAGACGCCAAAGCCTGCGAGCAGGCCGACCCATTTGCCGAGGTGGTCCTTGATCGAGGAGATCAAAGAGACGGGGGTGGCGATGCCGAGCCGGACGCTCATGTCCGTGAAGAAGATCATCAGGATCGTTGAGACTGCGATGACCCAGACGAGGCTGTAGTCGAACCGGCTTCCGGCCTGCACGGCGGTGGTGAGGTTTCCGGGGCCGAACTGCCAGGCTCCGACGACGAAGGCCGGGCCCATCAGGGCAAGGTACTGCAGGAAAGTCCGGTGCTTCTTCGCGGCCGCGGGGGCCTGGTTTCCTTGCTGGGTTGCCATCTGTTCTTCCCTGGTTTCCTGGTGGGTGATGGTCTTATTCTGCTGCTCGCGCATCGGCGAGTCCTCCTTATACAGCGACACTGCTGGGGGCGTCATTGGCCCGGGACGGAGAGTGAAAGTTAGGGCACGGGTGGCGGGCCAGGGGCACGCCACCCGTGAGGACCCGTAAAGGGTGGAATCAGGCGCTGACGGTGACCTTGCCGATGTTGGCGGCAGCGAAGGCTTCGGCAATTTCGGTTTCGGCGCCCTCGGGCAGGGGCAGGAGCGGGGTGCGCACCGTGGCGTGGTCAAGAATGCCGCGGTTCACCAGGCCCCACTTCAAGGCGACGGTGCCTTCCATGTGGGACCCGCGGTGGTAAACGTTCTTTGTCACGGGGAGCAGGCGCTCATGGATGGCGTGGGCACGCTTGTAGTCCTGCGCCTTGCCGGCTTCGATCAGTTCGACGAGCAGTTCGGGGGCGATGTTGCCGTAGCCGACGAGCAGACCGTCGACATCGAACATCGTTGGCAGCAGGTATTCGTCGTGGCAGGACAGCACCTGCAGTTCGGGGTACGCGGCGCGCAGTGCGGGGATCTCCGTGTACCACCGGCGCATGTTCCGGACACCGTTCTTCGTGGCAAAGACGCCCTCCTGGCCAGCGATCTCCAGCTGAGTGTCCAGGTTGTAGCTCGCCTTGGTGTTGTCCGGGTACTGGAACAGGATCAGCGGCAGACCGGACTCTTCATAGATCTCCTTGTAGCGCGTCTGCGGCGCGCCGTCCTGGTATCCGAAACGCAGCCACCCGTGCGAGGGGTAGACCAGACCGGCTGACGCGCCGGCCTCGACAGCTTTCTTTGCCTCTAGGGCCGCGGTCTTGTTGCCCTCCTTGGTGATGCCCGCCACGACCGGCACGCGGCCGTCGGTGGAGGCAACGAACGCGCGGATAACGTCAAGCTGCTCCTCTTCAGTAAGGAACGTGCCTTCGCCCGCGTGCCCCAGGACGACGAGGCTCTTAACGCCTTCAATCGAACCGAGCCACGAGCCAAGACGCTGGATCGCCGGGTAGTCGATAGCGCCATCTTCGGTGAACGGGGTGACAGGTGCGGGGCTGAGTCCGCGGAGATCGAGTGTCATTGCAGCTACCTCTTGTCTTCATTGATGGTCGGCAGTCCCGCTGTCATGAGAACGTTTGCGGGAACGTTTTCAAGTTTGCCCGTGTCGCAGCTCACTGTCAAGAGAACGTTTGCAAGTCAGGAGGATTAGAGTGTCTGTTACACCCTTGCTGAAGAGGAGAACCCTTATGGATCCGGCCGCCACCGGCACTGTCGTCACGCTGAAGGACGTCGCAGCGGCCAGTGGCGTGAGCATTTCCACGGCCAGCCGCGCCCTGGATGAAAGGACCACGTCTCGCTCAGCAGCTGCAGCGAACGTCCGGAAAGTGGCCGAGGAGCTCGGTTACCGGAGGAACTCCTTCGCCTCCAGCCTGCGCCGCGGCGAAACCCGCACCCTGGGCGTCCTTGTCCCCCGCTTGAGCGACACCGTCATGGCCTTGATGTTCGAAGAACTCGAGAAAGCCGCATCCTCCCGCGGCTACTTCGCCATGGTTGCCACCAGCGGAGATGACCCTGACGAGGAACGCAGCGCAGCCGAAACCCTGCTCGACCGCAACGTGGACGGATTGATCCTGGCCACGGCCCGGCTCGACGACAAACTCCCCCGGCTCCTGCGTGAACGCCGGGTAGCGCATGCATTGGTACTGCGCACCGACGGCATCAGCCCATCCGCCCTCGGAGACGACGAAGTGGGCGGCTACCTCGCCGTGCGCCACCTCATCGACCTCGGACACCGCGAGATCGCTGTCGTCACCGGCCCTGACTTCACATCCTCCGGGAAAGCCCGTCTCGCCGGCGCCCGCAGAGCCATGGAAGAAGCCGGCATCAAACCGGCCGACAAATGGCTCATCGCCGCAGGCTACGGCATCGAAAACGGCTACACCGCCGGCGAAACACTCCTTAGCGCTGGCCATCGTCCCACAGCGGTCTTCGCGGCCAACGACAACATCGCCATGGGCGTGATGGCGGCAGCACACCGCAACGGCATCACCATCCCCGAAGACCTCGCACTGGTCGGGTACAACGACACACCCCTTTCGGCGCGGCTGCCCACACCCCTAAGCTCCGTCCACGTTCCCCTGGACCAGATCGCCGCCACCGCCATCGACCTCATCGTCAACCCCGCAACCGAACCCCTCATTCGGCGATCCATGCCTACCCTCATCCCCCGCCAATCCAGCGGAACACCCAAGCACTAGTCCACTTCCCTGCCTGCGCCGTCGATCTGCAGGATCTAGTTCCGACGAGTTTGGTGACCTCGTAAGTGTGGCCGGCCGCACGGAGTCGCTGTATGAGCACGTTGCCGAGTGCAGTGGCCGGTGTCAGTGACCCCTTCGCGGTTGGCAGCCGGTCACTGTCGAGGGCTAGAGCGAGTGCAGTCTCCCCTGCCATGACGGCGGTGGCGGCATAGCCGGGATCACCGGGGCCGGCAGCAATTGCCTGGTAACGGTGCCCGTCTTCGGTGCGGGCGGTTACCTGGGAGTGGAACCAGCCTGCGCGCTGCGTGCTGATGCTCGGACCTGCACCTGGTGCCGGCAGCCAGCGGTCGAGCACCCACCGGGTGGGCGGGAACGCCATCGCACCCACAAATGCCCGAAGCCCGAGCGCCGTTGCCCTGGCGAGAACCGCTCCTGCCGGTCCGCGGGCCATTCCCATCACCTCGCCGTACTGAAGGGAGCGGCCGTAGGCCCAGCCCTGCAATGCGTTGCTGCGGCGCACTATCCGAGTGTTGAATGGGGCCATGATGAAAGGCACGGTCCAGGTGCCGTCATCGGAACGGCGCACCGGACCGGCGTCAGGAGGCTGTTGTATCTCCGGCTCCCGTGCCCGGTCAGGGCTTAGAGCGAAGGGGTCTGCGGCCAATGACCTCAGGGCGGGGCTCGATCGCATCGCGTCGAGCTGCCCGCGCATCGACTCGAGCGTGCCTCCGCTGATGCCGGCCTTGGCCCTAGCAACTAGTTGAACCTGGAGCAGGCCGCCAGCGCCGTCGGCTTCTGCCGCCTGATGAAGCAGCAGTACGGCGAGGTCGGACGGCACGGAGTCATAGCCGCAGGAGTGCACAATCCTGGCCCCGCTCGTCTTGGCCAGGGCGTCGTAGCGATCGATCGCCTCCCGGATGAAGGACACCTCACCGGCGAGGTCGGCGTAGTGAGTACCGGCCCGTGCGCATGCCTCCACGACGGGTAGTCCGTGTTTCGCGTATGGACCGACGGTTGTGAACAGCACACGGGTGCCCGCGGCGAGGGCCGCGATAGTGTCCCCGGCCTCCGAGTCAGCTTCAATAAGGGCCCATCCGTGCGCCGCTTCCGGCAACTGCGACCGAACCGCCTCAAGCCTGGGTTTGGACCGGCCCGCGAGTCCGACCCGCATACCTGCCGGTGCATGCTCTGCGACGTAGGCGGCGATCAGCCGGCCAACGAACCCTGTCGCTCCATAGAGAACGAGGTCATGTTCCCGAGGTAAGTTTTCCATAACTGCAGCCTTTCACGGCGGCAACTCCAGGCCGACACCCGGCTCCTTGCTTGAGTCCCCGCAACGGGGACAATTCTCGTAGTTTATCCACGGCTACTGCTGCCAAGGAGCTACCCCAACGGCTCCTATTCCCCGCCGTAGATAGCCCGAATTGACCCCAATCATGAACGGGTCGAAACCGCCGCCGATTCCGGCCGCGTTGTCAGTAAGCACTTGTTTGCCTGACCGAGACAGCCTGACAGAAGGTCCATTATCGACGCTTCTATGTCTGTCAAGCGGGCGGGAAACGGGTGCGGACGCGGACCAAGTTGTCGCCTGGGGCGGCTTAGGTGACCACGAGCCGCCCCACCCACCAAATTCCTCAGCAAAGGACTTTCAACATGAACGACGCAATCCGCATCTCCAGCCCCGCCGACATCCTCGGTTTCATCCCGCACTCCCTCGGGTTCGTACCGCGGGAATCCTTTGTGTTCCTGACCATGCGGGGCAAGACGCTGGGCGCCACACTGCGGGTCGACGCCCCCGCGTTCGCGGAACCCGCCGGTTTCGCCCGCTCCCTGGTGGACTACCTCGCACTGGACACTCAGGCCACGGCGGTGCTGCTGGCCATCTACACGGCCAGCACCCCCCGCCCGGACAGCCCCGCCCCTTCCACGACCACGTCGAGGCCGTCATCGAGGCACTGGACAGCGCAGGTACCCCGCTGCAGGACGCGTGGCTGGTCACCCCGTCACACTGGCAGAACCTGCTGTGCGACAGCGACGCCGGGTGCTGCCCGCCCGAATCACTGGAAACCATCACCGACAAGCAACTGAACGCGGAACTGGTGTTCCGTGGCAGCAGCTACCAAAAGACGCCCGGCACCAGCTACGCACCGTTCGCAGGCCCGGCAGACAGGGAACGCTCCCACCCCCGCAACCCAGTCGGGGTCAACGTTGGCGCGAAAAAGCGGCCTATGTGGGGCTATATGCATCCTGCTGGTCGGCAAGGGCTCGTGACCGCCTGTAGGAAGTCGCCCGGGACATTCCCAGGTCCCTGGCAACCCGCGCCGCGGGCTCGCCACCTTTAACCAGGCGGACAGCATTCTGAATTTGGCTATCAGTGACCTGGCGGGGTCGGCCGCCAAGGCCGAGGCCAGCCTTGCGACGCTTGTTAATGGAGTCCGTGACACGTTCGCGCTTGATCTCGTGCTCCATCTGCGCGAGGGCGGCCATGATCGTGTACAACATTGCGCCCATCGGTGTTGCGGTGTCGACGTCGCCACCGCCCAGGTTCAGCACCCGCAGACCGGCGCCCCTGCCGCGGAGTTCATCGGCGAAGGCGAGCATGTTATGGGTGGATCGACCGAGCCGGTCCAAAAGTCGTGATGACGAGAGTGTCACCCTGGATGAGCGCGTCGAGTGCCCGATCGAACTGTGGTCGCGAAGCACGCGCCCCGGAGACTCCATGGTCGATGTATAGGTCATCGGGTCGAACGTCGGCGGCGAGTAGATCTGCCTGTTGCCGGTCGGTGGACTGCTGCCGTGTCGAAACGCGTGCATAGCCAATAAGTTTCGACACGCCTGCCTCCGAATGTGTCTCGTAACTAATGATTAGTATGCCGATTCCACCAAGGGGTTCGAGACATAGTTATGAGAATGGCCTGGTGCTGGGAAAGCCATGTGATTCCACAGGAACCAGAACCTGCGAACGCGTTGCTTTCCTCAGCCTTGGGACGCCTCGCATTTCAAGGGTTTTGGAACGGTAGGAACTTGGAGTTTGGGGTCGGGCAGCGCCTCGCGCCTCCCCTAACCACGCTCAACCTGCAAAACCCTTCGGGGGAAGGTGTCGGTGTCGAGGGCAAGACGGTCGTTCCTGGCGGCGGGATATGCCTTCTTCGCAGGTGGGCTCGCAGCAGGGATGGACATCAGCGAAAAATGGGAATTGGCGGGTGTCCCGTCTACAGTCCGTTCTGGAAGTATTCAACTTAGAGCTACAGCACGTCTAGCTCATGCAAGTCGGGTTACTACTCGAGAATTTAGTTACAGGATGATTTTGTAATATGAAAGAGATGCAGACTTTTTCGTCGTACTTCCGTTTCTTCCGCGCAGCTTGGGCCCTGTGGGTGATGGCGTTTATTTTTGCGGCAGGGATATTTTTCTCCACCTTCTCATTGACTGGTGGCTCGAACGGTTTCGAAATCGGCATCTTACTCGCCGCCGGCATCCTTGGGGGCGGTTTAATTCGGGGACTCGTCCGAGAAAGTTGGGTCACCATAATTTTTGTCCTCACTGTCGTCGCGGCAGGCTTCCTTCTTTCGCAGTTTCCTGCGCCTTGGTCTAAGCTCTGGCCAGTGGTAGTTCCCGCAAGCGCAATTGGCGTGATGGTCGGTAACATCATTCGCCTCGGACTACTTCACAGTAAACAGAGGACGCCCCGGGACGTGTGGGTTGTCAATGGTGTCGAGGTGCCGCCGACCGAGACAGCGAAGGCATCGTCACTGGCGGCGCTTTCGTCTTGGGACAGCGCTGAGGCGGGGCGTTTCTTTGTCGGACGTAGTGATCGATTGTTTGAGGCTATGGGAAGTCCTGCGACGGGTTTCATCGTGCACTGCACGGCTAATTCTCAAGACGAGAGTGCGTGGCGGGTGTTGGGCTTAATGAAGGGGAAAGCAGAGTCTGAGATTTTCATTCCTACGGGTCCTGCGTTCGCACCTAGCGGCGTTGTCGTCGATCTGGACACAGCAAGTTCCGCGTTGCGGGGATTTTTCCACTACCGGGGCCCTGATCCGGAGCTTTTCTGGACCTCAGGAAATACAGTACTTGATCTGAAATTCGGCTAGGCCCTGACGAGCGGCCCTTTGCTATACCCGGACCGGTGACGCGAGTATATCCGCAGTGAGGTTGCGTTTTGATGCGCGGAAGCCGTTCAAGCGACTGACCATGACTGCCATTCGACCGCGAACCCAAGGTGCTCGTTGAACGGTGAGAAAATGCTGGGCCTCAAGATCGACGTCAAACTCGACTCACTTTTGAGATGCCGTGAGAGCGTCCTGCATTAGTGTCCGTAAGTCGACCGGCTGTCGGGCACATCTCGATTGCGCCTTCGTGCGCTGATCACAACATGAGGGCGAGCGGCAAGGGAGGATGTAGGAATGAGTTCACAAATGCCGGTTGCCGTCCGAGCCGCGGCCTCATGGCGGAGGCGTCGCTGGTTGAAGAGTCGTTACCGCAGCATTCGGTATGACGCGCGATTCGCCGACGGACGCGAGGAGCACGGCGTCGATTTGAACGCCGTGCTTCAAGGATCCCGCTTCCCCGCGGACTACTGGTCCACGCGGAACGGCGCGGACCTGGCCTGCCCAGAAGAAGGCACCGGGCTATGGGTGGACTATCCCTATGGTCGGCCGCTCTAGCGAGCCAAAATAAAGAACCAGTGCCTGGTGAAGTATCCCCTTACGGGCACTTAAAACCTTCTACTGGCCGAGGCGACGTGTCTCATACTCAGGCGTCTCAAATCCTTAGGGATACGAGCCAATTAACTAGATCTTGACGTCGCACTTGCATTTTGCAAGTATGAGCCGCATGAGCCGTTTCATCACCTGCCCGGTCGAGAGCGTTCAGCGCTCGACAGCCTTCTATACCGCCCTCGGCTGGACCCTCAACCCGGAAATGTCCGATCACAACGTGTCATGCTTCGCGATCGCGCCCGAGCAGTACGTCATGCTCGGCAGCCGCGAAATGTATGCGAGCGTCGGCGGCGCCGAGGAGCTCGTCGGCGGACCCGACACCCCCTCGAAGGTCACGGTCTCATTCGACCTTGGCAGCCGTCAGGCGGTCGACGAGCTCGTCGAACGCGCCGGTGCCGCCGGCGGGCGGATCGGTGATACCGACGATCACCCCTTCATGTACCAGCGCCAGTTCGACGACCCCGACGGCTACCACTACTCGCCGTTTTGGATGAAGCCGGACGACGATCCGACCGAGTGAGCGATCTCGCCGCGGCCCTCGATATCGTTGGAGCGCGGTGGGCCTTGCTCATCGTGGAGCGGCTGCTCAACGGGCCGCAGCGCTACGGCGACCTGCAGCGCGACCTCGGAGTGCCGACGAACATACTCGCGACCCGCCTGCGCGAGCTTGAGACCGCCGGTGTACTGTCCCGCCTGCCCCTCCGGCACAACACCCGGGCCTACGCGCTGACCGATCGCGGGCTCGCCTTGCGTGAGGCGATCATCGCGCTAGGACGCTGGGGCAGCGATGAGGCCTAGGCGTGGCGCGGAATCGCGATACGCTCCGACGAGTTGGCTGGGCTCTGACCCTGCAACATTTTGGTGGGCTGGATCTATAGAGGCGTAAAGGGTGTTGAGCTGACGGTAGAGGATTCGGGCAAGGTAGCGCTTGAGGGATCTTCGAATTTCCCGGTAGCCACGGCCTTCTTGAGTGCGTTTGGCAACGTACTCCCGCGTTTCGGGATGGTGGATCATTCTCGTCATGGTGATGATGTGCAGGGCACGATTGAGTCGCCTGTCACCGCCTCTGTTGAGCCTGTGCCGGACAGTGTTACCACTTGAGGCCGGCAGGGGATTCACCCCTGCCGGTGACGCGAAGGCAGCTTCGCTGCGAACCCTTCCTGGATGCGACCAAGCTGTCAGGACGGCAGCGACTGAAACGGTCCCGGCGCCCACCATCTCCAGCAGCGGGGCGGCGGGACTTTGCTGTATCAGCTCAGTCATGCGATTCTGATTAGCAGCCAGCTGAGTGGTCACTTCGAGAACGCGGCGCGCCAACCGAATCACTTCCTCCCGCGCAATCGCTAGTTCCATCTGCTCCTGCCTTTCCCGCCATCTGGTGATCGTGTTGATCTGAGCGGGGACCTGAGGTTTACGGGCATCGATTCCAAGATCATGTGCCCGGAGGAGGGCAATAAGTGCATTGACATTCATTGTTCGTTCCCGCGTCAGTTGATCCCGGGCTGCACTCAGGATCCTGAGCCCGGCACGGGTTCCTTCATCCCGTCGCGGAACCCGTAGTTGGGACTCCTCCAAGCCCAGGACAGCGGCTCCGATGGCTGTGGCGTCCAATGGGTCCGATTTGCCCAGCCCTCGACGGCCTCGGGCGTTCATACGTGGAGCTTCGGCGACGTTGTCACCGGCGTCGGTTATTGCCCTGGCCAGACGGGCTCCATACGAGCCGATACCCTCAACAGCCCACGAACGGGCGGGTCTGCGCAACGATAGTCAACGCGGCCACCCTCCTTTCTTTCGAATGGACAAGACAAGTCGCAGCACGACCGGCGCCGGACCTGGGAAGAGTCACTTCGAGGCAAAACTGTGATGAGCCACAACCTCAGAGGCTGGGCAAGCTTCTAATCAAGCCACCGACGTGGGAAAGATCAACGCCGACCGCTCCACCGAGCGCGGACAAATCGGGGGAAACGCACCCTCAAGGGCAATTGTTTTTTCGAGTCACGCGCCGGGCAGAACGACCGGCATCAACACTGCCAGCTAGTCCCAGACCAGCCACGTAAAGACTCACAGGCGTTGAAGTGGGACGAGTAGAAGTAGAGGACCGTCCCAGTCAGTCTTTTAGTGTTTGCGCAGTTGAACAAACGCAGTCATAACTCGGCCGATACAGCAATACCAGCAACCCGCTCGGCTGCAACAAACACGTCCGATCACCGAAGGAGTAAAGACCGCCCGCTCAACTGCAGTCAGTCAAGCAGCGCTACGCCGAACTCAGCGACGACTGCCCCCAATTCCCTGAGGTAGCGCTTCGCTTGGTCGGTAAGCGGAATCGCGGCGTGGCCGATCCAGCCGATCTCGATGCGTTCGTCGACGTCGAGCGGGATGGCGACGATCTCCGGGTCGAGCTGCCCGCTGATGATGCCCGTCGAGATCGTGTAGCCGTGGAGCCCGATCATGAGGTTGAAGATCGTGGCACGGTCAGAGACCCGGATCTCCTGCTTACTGGACAAGGTGGAGAGAATCTCCTCGGCGAAGTAAAAAGAGTTGTTCGCACCTTGATCGAAGGTTAGCCGCGGCAAGCCGGCGAGATCGGCGAGAGTCGCACGCTCTTTTGAGGCGAGCGGGTTGTTCCGTGAAATGAAAATGTGCGGTTTGGCGAGGAAAAGCGGAGTGAACGCGAGCCCGGATTCCCGGAGTAGCTTGTCGATGATCTTCCGGTTGAAATCGTTCCGGTAGAGAATGCCTATCTCGCTGCGGAGCGTCCGCACGTCCTCGATGATGTCCCAGGTGCGGGACTCACGCAGCGAGAACTCGTATTCGGCCACCTCAGTGGCCTTGACCATCCGGACGAAGGCGTCCACCGCGAACGAGTAGTGCTGCGTTGACACCCCGAGCAGACGTCGCGTCGGTGGCCTACCAAGGTAGCGCTGCTCGAGGAGAGCGAACTGCTCGACGACCTGCCTCGCATAGCCGAGGAACTCGACCCCGTCGGCGGTGAGGGTGACCCCGCGGGCGGAGCGAACCAGGAGCGCACGGCCCACCCGGGCCTCAAGGTCCTTCATCGCTGCGGACATTGTTGGCTGCGCTACGTAGAGAAGATCGGCAGCCGCGGAGATCGACCCCTCAGCTGCAACTTCTATGAAGTAGCGGAGCTGCTGCAGGGTAAGTCCGCTCGAAAGCTGGGGCATAGGAAAATTCTATATCAGTGCATAGAAACCCCTAGTTACTCGATATCCCTGGAAGGCTGCACCATGGATACATCCCCTTCTGAAAGGCCGTGTCCGGCCCATCAACGATTGGCAGCGCATGGCAGACAACTTCACCTTCAGCATCACCACTACCCCCTTCAACGAGGACTACTCCCCGTCGGAAGGCTCCCGGGTCACGACGAATTTCGCCAACCTGGCACGGGGCGAGCACCGCCAGGAGAACCTCCGCAACGCCTTGGCCATGATGCGGCGGCGCTTCAACGATCTCGCAGGCTGGGACAACCCAGACCGGGACCGTTACACGCTCGAGCTTGAGATCGTCTCCGTGCAGATACAGTTCACTGCGGAAGGCACGGATCAGCATTTCCCGCTGTTCGAGGTTCTCGACATCCAGATCGTCGACCAGCTGAACGGGGTCCGCCACCACGGGATCGTCGGGAACAACTTCTCCTCCTACGTCCGTGACTTCGACTTCAGCGTCGTACTGCCAGCGGCAGCAGGAGACGACTCAGGCAAGCCCACCGTTCCCGAGGACTTCGGCGATCTTCACGGCAAACTGTTCCAGCACTTCCTCGATTCCCCGGAATGCCAGGAACGCTTCCCGCAGCCGCCAGTGGTGTGCATCAGCGTCTCCACAACCAAGACGTACCGGCGAACGGGGAACCGTCACCCGGTCCTGGGCGTCGAGTACCAGCAGGACGAGTTCTCGCTGACGGACGCGTACTTCGGAAAGATGGGGCTGCAGGTTCGCTACTTCATGCCACGCGGCAGCGTTGCGCCGCTAGCCTTCTATTTCCGCGGCGACCTGCTCAACGACTACTCCAACCTGCAGCTCATCGGCACGATCAGCACCATGGAGACGTTCCAGAAGATCTACCGCCCGGAGATCTACAACGCGAACTCCGCCGCCGGCCCCGTCTACCAGCCGAGCCTGGGAGAGCAGGATTACTCGCGGACCCAGATCGCTTACGACCGCGTCGAGCGCAGTCAGCTCGCGATCACGCAGGCGAAGTACACGGAGGAGCACTTCATCACGCCCCACAAGGATCTATTGGACCAGTGGACCGCCAAATACCCCGCTCTCGTCAATTGACCCACGGAGAATCGTCAATCATGAACACACTTTTGCCCACCACCGTTGTCGGAAGCCTGCCGAAACCATCGTGGCTCGCACAGCCGGAGACTCTTTGGTCCCCGTGGAAGCTGGAGGGAGATGCGCTGCTGGAGGGCAAGCAGGATGCGCTGCGCATTGCCATCCACGAGCAGAGCCGACGCGGCATCGACATCGTCAGCGACGGCGAGCAGACCCGCCAGCATTTCGTCACGACCTTCATCGAGCATCTCAGCGGGGTCGACTTTGAACAGCGCAAGACCGTGCGCATCCGCGACCGCTACGACGCGAGCGTGCCCACCGTCGTCGGAGCGGTGCGCCGCGAGCGGCCGGTATTCGTCGGAGACGCTGAGTTCCTCCGCGCAACCACCGACCAGCCGATCAAATGGACTCTTCCCGGTCCAATGACCATGGTGGACACGCTCTACGATGACCACTACAAGAGTCGCGAGAAGCTGGCCTGGGAGTTCGCTGCGATCCTGAACCAGGAGGCAAAGGAACTGGAGGCGGCCGGCGTGGACATCATCCAGTTCGACGAGCCCGCGTTCAACGTCTTCCTCGATGAGGTCAAGGACTGGGGCGTGGCTGCGCTTGAGAGAGCGGCAGAAGGGCTGCGTGCGGAGACCGCCGTGCATATCTGCTACGGCTACGGGATCAAGGCGAATACTGACTGGAAGGCGACGCTCGGCTCACAGTGGCGGCAGTACGAGGAATCGTTCCCGCTGCTGCAGAGCTCCAGCATCGACATCATCTCGCTGGAATGCCAGAAATCCCACGTGCCCATGGACCTCATCGAGCTCCTCCGCGGCAAGAAAGTCATGCTCGGGGCAATCGACGTCGCAAGCGAGACCATCGAGACCCCGGAGGACGTCGCCAACACCCTCCGCAAGGCCCTGCAGTTCGTTGATGCGGACAAGCTCATCCCCAGCTCTAACTGCGGCATGGCACCGTTCCCCCGGGACGTCGCACTGGCCAAGCTGAGTGCTCTCAGCGCAGGGACGAACATCATTCGCGAGGAACTCGACCGCTCTACACCCAGGGTGTCATAACGATGTTTCACGCCTACCCCGCAGACACTTGGCTCGAAGCTCCGAAGCAAAGCTTCCCGCCCTCCCTCTCGGCCGACGAATTCAAAGCACTGTTCCGTGGCCACCCAGGAGGAGTCGCCGTCATCACGGCTGATGCCGGCGAAGGACCGGTGGCACTGACGGTATCGTCGGTCGTGTCAGTGAGTGCGGAACCTCCGTTGCTGATTTTCTCGGTGTCGGCACTGTCCTCTGCGTCCGAGGTGCTTTCGCGCGCCGAAACCGTCGTCGTGCACCTGCTGGACGCGCACGACGTCCACCTGGCGAAGTTTGGAGCGACCCCCGGCGCCTACCGCTTTGACCAGACGCACCGCTGGTCGGCCCTTGCAACCGGCGAAGCGGTGTATGACGATGTCCGCGCTTGGTTGCGCTGCGCCGTCATCAATCGCATGGAGATGGGGACCTCCACAATCATCGCCGTTCACGCCCTGGAGTCCCGCGTGATGCGTGACGTCCAAGCGGGCGAACCCGGCGACGCTCTGGTCTACCACAACCGTTCATGGCACCGTCTGGGCGAAGATTCCAAGCTTAAAGGCTGAGCGCCGCGCCAAAAACGCCAGGCAGCAAGCCGAACGGTTCACGACGGCGGGAGCGCAACTCCCGCCGTCGTCCTCGTCAACATCGGAGCGTCCATGGACTTCCTGAATGGCTCGGATGCAACCCTGTTCTACACGCATGCGACGCTTCGGTTCGCCCTCGAGAAGCTCCTACCGAAAGCTTTAACCCGGCGTAATTGTCCAGAGTTCTTTGGACAATTAACGACGGTCACACCTCCCGCAAGGCTGCAGCCCTTCAGAATCATTCAGGAGATTCAAAAATGACTACATCCCCATATACCCCAGCTGCCGCACTCAGTGCCGGACTTGGTAATCAAGCAGACGAAGCACAGGTCCTGGTCGAGAAGCGCTGGAATGTGCAGTTGCTTGGGCTACTAATGGTCCTGACTTTTGGGACTGGGATTGTCGATGCAGTCGGTTATCTCGCCCTTGACCACGTCTTCATCGGAAACATGACGGGGAACGTGGTGATACTGGGCATGGCCATGGCGGGAGCAGATGGCCTTCCAGTGCTAGGTCCTCTGACAGCGATGGTGTGTTTCTCAATCGGCGCCGCGGTGACCGGGCTGGTACTGAGAAAACGATCTGCGGAATGGCGCCTGCCAATCACGGTGCTGCTGCTTGTCGCAGGGCTCCTTCTTTGCTCCGTCGGGGCCCTAGCCTCCCTGGTCGGTAATAGCCTTTCCACCGATGTCCGAGTGATCATCTCTTCATTGGCGGCAGCTGCTATGGGAATTCAGGCCTGTGTAGCCCGAAAGCTCGCGGTCCGGGAAATGACAACCGTGGTCGTCACCTCCACCCTAACCGCGTTGTCGGGTGAGCTTTTCCTCGTAAGGGGGCACAAGGGATTGCTGAACAGGAGAAGTGCTGCGATTGTTGTGCTTCTTCTTGGTGCGGCTCTTGGCGCGCTGCTTGCCGGCGCCGGAGCCGGCCCTGCTTTGATCGTTTCCGGAGCCCTGATAGTTGTTGTGGCATTGCTGGGGCAATGGGGAGCCCGGATTCATCGTTTCCGTCTATCTACCTGAGCCGAGGCGCCGAAGAGGCAAAGAACGGGTAAAACCTGGCAGACCGGCGGAATATCCTCCGCTTAGAGCACACTCCAACCTGACGAAGGGGCGGCTGGGTGTACGGTTTGGTGCTGTCCTGCGTGTTCGACGGCGGCGAGGTGTTCGGGGTGTACCGCGTTCATGCGCGGATGGTAGTCAGCGTGCCTGCGTAGCCAGTTTTTCACGTAGGGGCAGACCGGAACGACGGCGATGCCGGCTGCGAGGGTTTCGTCCAGGGCGTTTTGGACGAGCCGGGCGGCGAGGCCCTGCCCGCCGTAGTCCTCACTGACTGTGGTGTGGTAAAAAACTCGCTCCGGTCCTCTAGCACCGTCGTGGGGAAGGTAGTGGGCCTTGC
This sequence comes from Arthrobacter sp. sptzw42, assembly GCF_059089685.1. Taxonomy (NCBI): domain Bacteria; kingdom Bacillati; phylum Actinomycetota; class Actinomycetes; order Micrococcales; family Micrococcaceae; genus Arthrobacter; species Arthrobacter sp. sptzw42. The sequence goes on along the minus strand of NZ_JBNHEX010000003.1, from coordinate 127,744 downwards.
CGATGACTTTGTCACAGTCGAGGAGGTCGTAGCGGCGGCGTTCGGGTGAGTTCCGGACTGTGATTGTGGTTTCGTTTTCCAACAGGGCTCTCCTGGCGCGGGTGCTTTAGCCGCGGGGCCGGAGCTGGACGTTGGGCAGCTCCGGCGCGGGCAGCGGGTCGGGGTAGCCTTCGGGGTACGGCCCGAAGCGGGGATACGGGGCGCCGTCGGCGTAGACGTCCCCGGCGGGAGGCTCGGCCGGTTCGGCACCGATCTCGGCCTGCCAGGCGGCCCGGTATGACACCACCTCGTCGTGGCTGCGTCCGACGAAGTTCCACCACATCACAATCTGTTCGCCGAGGGGCTCCCCGCCAAGGATCAGTACCCGGGCTGGGGTCTGCCCGGCCTGCAGGACGATGCTGCTCCGGCCGGGGGCCAGGTAGTGGAGGTGGTCCACGGCCATGGGCGCGGCGTCAAGGGAGATCTCTCCAGTGTCGACCAGGATCCCGTGTTCAGAGGACGGGTCAAGACTCAGTTCGAGGCGGGCACCGGCCCTGAGCACGGCCTCGGCGCCGAGCAGGGGCGGGGTGTAGGTGGCCACGGGCGAGGAGGAGCCGGCCAGGGAGCCGATGAAGACCCGCAGTTCGGTACAGTCGCCGGAGACAGGTTGCGGGGCGTAGTGTTCGAAGGTCGGCGGCATGTTTCTGGTGGCATCGGGCAGGGCGTACCAGAGCTGGGCTCCGTGCAGAATGCCGGTGTCCGGGGTGGAGAACTCCTGGTGTGAGATCCCCCGTCCGGCGATCATGAGGTTAACCTCTCCGGGCCGGACGATCGCCTCGTACCCGGCGGAGTCGCGGTGGGCGATCTTGCCGGTGAACAGCCAGCTCACCGTTGCCAGGCCGGTGTGGGGGTGCCGCGGGACCTTCATGCCCCCCGATTCCGGGACGAGGTCAGGGCCGTAGTGGTCCAGGAAGCACCATGAACCGATCAGGCTTTACGTTCGCAGCGAAGCACTCGTCGCCGCCAACTAATCCGTATTGGTCTGCGAACAGCTGATTAACCAACGCACACTGAAAACCCCAGAGAACCGGGCCACCGGCTTCCTGGGGCTCTTTCTTTAAGGAGCGAGGCTGAGTCTTCCTCAAACTCGCACGCCGGAAAAAGGAGCGCCTTAGAGTGCGGGTCGACTCGCATGACGGCTCCCAATAATTCCGTTTGGAATACTTGAGTACCCTGGCCGACTTGGTATTTTTGCGCCTTCCGTGAGGGTTTCAGGTTTCAGTGCGAGCCTTGGAGCGCTGAGCAAGGGTCCGGAGGATCCCTGTGTGGTCAAGGGCGCCGTCGCCCCGCGCGACCATATCCTCGAAGAGATTGTGGATTACCGTGCTCAGGGGCAGCTCCAGCTGCGCTGTTCCGGCCGCCCCCAGTACGAAGTTGAGGTCCTTCAGCTGGTTTTGGGCGCTGCCGCCACCTGTGAAGTCGCCGTCAATCCATCTGTGCCCTTTTTGGCGAAGCACCTCGGAGTCCGCCAGCCCGCCCCGAAGCAGCTCAAGCATCACCGATAGATCCAGTCCTCCGCCGCGCGCGAGAAGCATGGCTTCGGAAACGGCGGTGACCGTGCCTGCGACCACGATCTGATTGCAGGCTTTGGCGAGTGCACCCGAGCCTCCAGGGCCCATGTGCCGGATGGTGCTGCCCATGAACCCGAACACTGGAGTGACCGCGCTGAACGTGTCCTCGTCCCCGCCCACCATGATGCTCAGGGTTCCGTTGTCGGCACCCACGGTGCCGCCGCTAACGGGGGCGTCCAGGACCCGGACGCCATATTCACGAAGCATCCGTTCACCAAAGGCCGCCACTGCCCCCGGTGAGACGGTCCCGTGCACGACAAGTATTGGCTGGGCAATACCCCGGGCTGTCCATCCGGCCAGCAGGCCCTCTTCCCCCGGTAGCAATGATTCGACGTGGCTGAGGTCCGGCAACACGGTGAGAACGATGTCCGCGGCCGCCTCGAAAGGTGAAGCCGCGGCGCGGGCGCCCAGGCCCGCTAAGGCCTGGGCCTTCGAAACAGTCCGGTTCCAGACTGTCAGCTCGCCGTAACCGTTCAGCAGCCGGCGCGCCATAGGTTCCCCCATCGGCCCTAATCCCATTAGGGCAAGCGCTGGGTGGTCATGTTCAGGCATTGAAATCCTTTAGCGATTAGGGCTTTCAGGTACGGTTGGAGGCGAATTTAAGGCAGACCTACTGATTGGTCAGGAGATCAGACGGCCACAGGATGAGTTGCGGGAAGATGGCCAGCATGACGATGGCAACCACCATGACCACGTAGAGCGGCACCGCGGCCTTCACAATCTTTTCCATCGGTAGCCCGCTAACATAGGACGCCGCGAACAGGCAGACGCCGACAGGCGGCGTGACCAGGCCAACGGCAAGGGCAGCAACGAGGAAGACAACGAAGTGGATGGGATCCACACCTGAAGACACGGCCGCGGGCATGAGCACCGGTGTGCAAAGCAGGATGGCTGCGACTTTGTCCATCACGGTTCCGATGAGGATCAGGATCAGGCCGATCAGCAGCATGACGATGGTGGGGTTAGTGCTGACGCTCAGCAGCCAGCTGCTGACCTTTGCCGGCAGCCCGTCAATGGTGAAGATGTAAGAGGCGACGCCGGCGATCATGGCGATGAGCAGGATGGTGCCGGTGGTGAGGCCGGCATCCACGATCATCTTGGGCATCTGGCGCCACTTCATGTCCCGGTAGACGTAGACGCCAACCAGCAGGCTGTAGAAGACGGCGATGGCGGCTGCTTCCGTGGGCGTGACGAGCCCGCTGAACATGCCCACCAGGATGATCACCGGGCCGCCCATGGCCGGGATGCCCTCGAGGACGATCCGCAGGCCCTTCTTGAAAGGCGTCCTGGAGACTTCGCCGTAACCGTGGCGTACCGACAGGAAGAAGTTCACAAGCATCAGGACGAGGATCAGGACAATGGACGGTCCAAATCCTCCCGCGAGGGCTGCGCCTACCGAGACGTTCGCGGTTGACGCGGCGATGATCATGAGGATGCTCGGCGGTATCAGTGAGGACAGGGTAGCGGTGACCATGGTCATTGCTGCCGCATAGGGCCGCGGGTACTTATGGTCAGTCATGGCTTTGATCTCGATCTTGCCAAGACTGACAATGTCGGCAACGGAGGATCCGGAGATGCCGCCGAAGATCGCGCTCGATGCGATGTTCACCTGTCCGAGGCCGCCACGGAAGCGGCCGAAAATGACTTCGGCGCCACGGAAGATGCGGTCCGAAATACCTCCTCCGGACATGAGGTTGCCGGCCAGGACGAACAAGGGGACAGCAACCAGCAGGAAGCTGTTCATGGAGCTCATCATGGACTGCGGCAACAGGTCGAGGGGGATATCGAAAATCAGCAGCGTGGCGATGACGCCAATACCGAGTGAGACTGAGAGCGGAACCCCCAGCAGTAGCAGGAGGAGGAAAATGCCCAGCAGGGTCAGGCTCATGCGATCATCTCTCCTTCGAGAATCCTCTTACGCATATACGGGGAGAAGTAGACGGTCGTGATGTGGGCGATGATGGCGAGTGCCGCGCTGATCACTAGGGGCAGGGTTACCAGGAACATCTTCAGTCCCAGGGCAGGACTGGACTCTCCGGCGGCGTACTGCTGCAGCATCAGTTCCACCGTCTTGTAGAGCAGGACACTGAAGAACACGGTTCCGCAGATGGCGTAAAGATGCATGCTGACGTGCTTGAGCCAGGCTGGTCCCCACGCCACCGCGAAGCTAACCCTCGGGTGCACGGCGGCCCGGAAGCCCGCTGCCATTCCCAGGAATGTGGTGTCCATAAACAGGAAACGGGTCAGTTCCTCGGTCCAGGACAGCGAGGCGCCCATCTGGCGGCTGACCATTTGGGCAGCAAGGCTAAGCAGCATCGCGCAGATTCCGATGAAAAGGAGAGCATCCACGGCCTTCCAGATCCAACCCAAAGGTCCCGGGACGTCGCTTACCGGAACCGCCTTGGAGCCACCCTCGGCCGCCTGGTACTCGGCCCCCAGGGTTGGGGTGGTTCCATCATCATGCACTGAATTCGTTTCCTGCACTGGACCCGTCACCTTAGCGTCCGAGGAATTCAAGGCTGGACTGGACGAATTCCTTGCCCACCTTGCCCTCAAGCTCGGGGTAAACATTCTGCGCTGCCGCCTGGAACTTTTCCCTCGCCTCGGGGGTCAGCTCGTTGATCTGCACGCCTTCGCTCTTCAGCTTCTCGAGGGTCTTGGTGGCTTCGTCAGTGTCGTACTTGGTCTTGAAGTCAGCGGTCTCGTCTGCCGCTTCCTGCAGGACTTTCCTGGTCTCCTCATCGAAGGAGTCCCACTTCTTCTTGCTGAACCCCAGGACGAGGCCGTCGGAGATGTGGCCCGTCAGGGAGAGGTAGTCCTGGACTTCGAAGAACTTGTTGTTCACTGGCACTTCCAGAGGGTTTTCCTGGCCGTCAATAGTGCCCAGCTGCAGGGCGGTGTAAACCTCTTTGAAGTCCATTGGCGTCGGGTTGGCACCTACTGAGCCAAAGAACTTAACCCAGAGGTCGTTCTGCGGTACGCGGAGCTTCAGGTCCTTGAAGTCCTCGGGCTGGGTAATGGGACGCACTGAGTTGGTGGTGTGCCGCGGAGTGCGGGTCAGCATGGACACACCCTTAATGCCCAGCTTGTCCAGTGAGCCCAACAGTTCCTTGCCCGGCTCGCCTTCGAAGTACTTGGTAACCTCTTCCGAGTCCTTGAAGAGGTAGGGAAGGCTGACCGCATTCATCTTTGGTTCGAATGATGCGTAGACCGAGGTCGACATGATGGTCGAGTCCAGCGTGCCGTTTCCAAGCAGGTTGACGGCTGCGTTCTGGTCGCCGCCGAACAGGGTGCCGTCGGGGAATGTCTCGACCTTGACCTTGCCGTCGCTCAGCTCGGCAACCTTTTCGGCGAAGTGCTTTGCGGACACCCCCATGGAAGAGGCTGCCGGGTCGCCGATGCCGAGGCGGACGGTGGTGCTGGACCCTCCAGCGGCCCCGCCCCCGCCGCAACCGGTAAGGACAGTACTAACGGTGAGTGCAACGGCCATAACTGCGGTGGCCAAGGTGCGCTTTGGCATCTGATTCTCCTTTGAATACTTGCTGGTTCCTGGCCTACAAGGACAGGGGTGCTAATGCTTGGATGGCGGTGACAAAGGCGTTCGGGGCTGTGCGGACAGGGTAAACAGGGGCGTCCTGGTACACGCCTACAGAACAAAGTGAAAGACTGCGGTGCCAGTGGAACCGGTACACTTTTTTACCACAAGGCCTATGCTGCTGTAAACCATTAGGGAGTGAGTGCCCTATTGGTTACTTGGAGAACTGCAGCCGGGCAACGCTGGAGCGTTCGACCAGTTCCGCGGCCACGCGTATGACGTTGTGTTTTGCCGACGTCTTGCCCTGGGTGTTGGATAAAGCGAGCTGCACGGAATGCCGGGCGAGCAGATCTATGGGTTGCCTGACGATTGTGAGTGCCGGGGTCATGAGTTCGGTCCAGGGCGAATCTTCGAAGACGATGACAGACAGCGCTCCGGGGATTTCGATTCCGGCGTGGGAGAGGCGACGCAGAACTTCGGTGACCTGGGCGGTATTTGCCACCACCAAAGCAGTTGGCGGCTCCTCGATGTTGAGCAGGGCTGATGCAGCATCCCCTCCTGCGGGTCCACGGAACGCGGCGTGCCGGATGAGGAGCTCATCCTGCTCCAGGCCGGCTGTCTCCAGGGCTTGCCGATAGCCGGCAATCCGGTCCCTGCCGGTAGTGGAGGAAGCCGGCCCGGAGATGATTCCGATGCGGCGGTGGCCGTGAGCGGCGAGGAGCGCCGTTGCTGCCCGCGCGGATTCGAAGTTATCGATGCTGACCACGTCAACTTCGGGAAGCGAAGGTATTGACCTGTCGACAAAAACCACTTTAGTGCCGAGATCCTGAAGCTGCTTCCAGATGGCCAGGTTGTTGCCGGTAGGAGTCGCGATAATGCCACTGACCCTGCGCTCGATAAGCGTCGCCAGACGTTCCGACTCCAGCTGGTCATCCTCCTGCGTGGTCATCAGCAGCACCTGGATACCGCGCGAGTGCGCCTCCTGCACCACCTGATCAGCGAGTCGGGCGAAAAAGGGGTTGGAGACATCAGCCAGCAGCAACCCCAGGGTTGTAGGCGGGCCATACTTAAGCTCCCTGGCTGCCGTGCGGGGGTGGTATCCGAGGTTCTTCATCACGTCGTTCACTCTGCCGCGGGTAGCTGCGGCAACGGGACCTGACCCCGGGTTCAGCACCCGGGAGACAACAGCAACGGACACCCCGGCCGCCTGAGCAACATCGCGGATGGTCGGTTGTTTCTGCACGCCTACTCCTTGCCTGGCACTTCCTGGACATCTGGAAACCTATTTCAGCCTAGGGCTTGACCTCGGGCCTACCCGTATGACATAAAAGTGTACCGGTTCCACTTATTTTACCTCAGGTGGGTCCCGCTTGTTCAGCAGCCTCACCACCAAGCGGCGAGCCGCAGAGTGAAAAGTAGAGCCCCAAAAGCTGCGGTTGATCCCAGACCAGCCCGCACCCTTCCGGAACAGCGCCGTATCCCTTGAAAGGCAACCCATGAATCTGCACCATCTCCTGACTCAGCGCGAGGCCGACGGAAAGCCCATCCGGGTCGGTCTGATCGGCGCCGGACGCTACGGGACGATGTACCTGGCCCAGGCAAACAACATCCCGGGCATCCACGTCGTCGCCATCGCAGACATCAACGTCAAGCGCGCTGAAGGTGCTTTCGAGCTCGTTGGCTGGCCCAAAGACCAGATCGCGCCCGACATAGCAACCGCTTTGAGGGACCGCTCCACCGCGATCGTGGCCAACGCTGACGAGCTTTTCGACGTAGATATCGACATCATCGTTGAAGCCACCGGCAACCCCATCGTTGGTGTCAAGCACGCCCTGCGCGCCATCGAAACGAAAAAGCACATCATCATGGTCACGGTTGAAGCCGACGCCCTGGCAGGGCCCGCCCTGGCCAAGCGGGCAGAAGCAGCCGGCGTTGTCTACTCCATGGCATACGGCGACCAGCCGGCCCTCATCATGGAACTTGTCGACTGGGCCCGCACCAGCGGATTCGACGTCGTCTGCGCCGGCAAGGGCGCCAAATTCCTCGAGCACTACCACGAGATGAACCCCGACAACGTCTGGGAAAACTGGGAATTCTCCAAGGAACTCACCGACTCCGGGCAGCTGAACCCCAACATGCACACCTCCTTCCGCGACGGCACCAAGGCCGCCATCGAAATGGCCGCCGTCGCCAACGGGGCAGGACTGGTCCCCTCTGACACCGGACTGACGTTTACACCGGGAGACGTGGAAGAAATCGCCACAATCTGCCGCCCCGCCGACGTCGGAGGAGCCCTCGCACACGAGGGGACCGTCGACGTCATGTCCAGTGTCAACCGCGACGGGACCTGGATCCCCCACAACACCCAGGAAGGCGTCTTCGTCGTCGTGAAAGCCACGAACGCCTACGTTTCCGGCTGCTTCAACGAATACCCCTGGCACCCGGACCCCACCGGCCAGTACGCCGCCCTGTACCGCCCCTACCACTACGTCGGCCTGGAACTGAACGTATCCATCGCCAACGCCGTCCTCCGCGGAATCTCAACGGGTTCCCCCATCGGATTCTTCGGCGACGTCGTCGCAACCGCCAAAAAAGACCTCAAAGCCGGCGAATACCTTGACGGCGAAGGCGGATACACCGTCTGGGGCCAGCTCGTTTCCGCGAAGCACTCCGTCACCACCGGAGCCTTGCCGGTCGCGCTGGCCCACCACGTCGAACTGCGCAACGACGTAGCCAAGGGCGGAATCGTCCGCTGGGACGACGTCATCATGGACGACTCACTCGCCCAGGCCCTCGAACTGCGCCGCGAAACCGAGGCCCTGGCCCTTGGGGAAAATCTCGCCGTTCCCAGCTAATTCTGAAGAGCACCCTGCGGATGTTCGGCGCGGACTGACGGACTTTAACGGTCGGTCCGCGCCGCGTCCCCAAGGACCAACCCCGCCCTTCAGGGCACCCTCAAAGCAAGGAGAACCCCAACCATGACCGTCGTCGTCACCGCTGCTTTCAACCCGAAGGAAGGCGCCTTCGACCAGGTCGTCGCCGCCCTCTCCCCCGCGATCAGCGAAGTGCACCAAGAGCCCGGCTGCCTGCTCTACGCGATACACGAAGCCCCCAACAACCAGATCCTCATGATCGAAAAATGGGAATCAGCCGAGCTGCTCGACGCACACGGTGCCGGCGAACCGGTCAAACGCCTAAACGCCGCTCTGGACGGCCTCCTGGAAACACCTGTTGTTGTGACCCGGCTTGCGCCTATCCCCGCAGGAACCCCACGGCAAGGACTCCTCTAGTGCACATCGCCCTTGTTGTCATGGGCGTGTCGGGCTCAGGAAAGAGTACCGTCGGCGCCGCCATCGCCGCCCGGCTCGGAGCAACCTTCAAAGATGCTGATGACCTGCACCCCTTGCCGAACGTCCAAAAGATGGCAGCTGGCGTACCGCTTACCGATGACGACAGATGGCCCTGGCTTCGCTTGGTCGGCGCAGAACTCGCGGCAGAACACCCCCACGGCATCGTCGTTGCCTGTTCGGCCCTCAAACGTGCCTATCGTGACGCTATCCGGGCAGCCGCTCCTTCCACCAGGTTCATCCTCCTAAGGGTCGACCCCTCGGTACTGAAGGAGCGCTTGGTCCAGCGCCCAGGGCACTTCATGCCCGCATCCCTTCTCACTTCACAGCTGGAGACACTTGAGGACCTGGAAACAGCCGAAGCCGGAATGACCGTGACATCAGAAGGCGGCATCGAAGCACTCACCGACCAGATCCTCGCAAACTTAGGCGAAGGACACCCCATGGTTCCGGCCGGGATCGATCACACCGAAAGATGAGATTTCAGGGCCGACGCCGCCGAGCGTCTTGGTACGTCAACTCAGGTACACCCAAACCTGACGACGATGGTTGTGACGTTTTTTTACGACTCCGACTCTGGCTTCTAGAAACCAGAGTCACGTGAAGCGCGGCGGTCCACAACCGGCGACAATTCTCATTGGTTACCCACCGCTACTGCTGCCAGGGAGCTAATCCGAGGGCCCCCATTCCCAGCCGTGGATAACCAAAATTGACCCCAGCCGTGGACCGCCCATCGTCTCCCTGATATGCAGAAGCAAGGATGATCCAGATGTGGTCAGCTCGACAGAAGGTCCATTATCGGCCTTTCGAAATTGGCGGGGGAGTGCCCGTCAAAGGGGGTTGCTTTCCTGCCATGCTCTGGCGGAGGAGTTCCTTCCGAGGCCCCCTAATCGCAGCTGCCCAGCAGCGTCTGGTTCACCGAGGGCATGTCGTGAGACAGGCAAGCAGCCCCAAATGTCATCAAGGCCAGAAAGCCTGGAGGGTGATCGGACTTCGCCGTGCGCTTTCGCTCGGCGGTGGCCCGCTGCTCCTGAAATCGACGGACGGCGCGCTCAACGAAACGCCATGCCTTCGGTTCGGGCAGCCGTAAACAGACGGGAGGGAATTGGCGATGTGGTAGCTGGACGAAGGCCATGGCCGAGCTGGCTCGGGTAATGCACTTCGCAACGTAAGGGTCCTGTCAAGAAGTGTGAAATTTGCCCTGTAAGTCGGCCAGCTGCCGCACGATTCGATTCACCAGCGACGCTGGATCCTGGTGGATGTCCACGGCAATGTGGGGTTCATCGGATCCGAGCGGTTCAAGAGTAGCTAGCTGGGAGGCGAGGAGGCTCCCTGGCATGTATTCGTGTTTCCTGCTGCTCAGCCGGTCTGAAATGGTTGCTGCGTCACCGGTGAGATGGATGAACACTGTATTAGGGGCGAAGTTGCGCAGCAGGTCCCGGTAACTGCGCTTGAGCGCGGAGCACGCGATGATGCATGACGGCGCTTCTCCGGCAGGGGTTGCCAGCGCCGTGCCGATTTCGGCGAGCCAGGGTCCGCGGTCACCGTCGTTCAGGGGAATTCCGCCGGCCATTTTGGCCTTGTTCGCGGCCGGGTGGAAGTCGTCGCCGTCGAAGAACGGAACGCCGAGCCGCTCCCCCAGGAGGGAACCGACGGTTGACTTCCCGCACCCCGAAACACCCATTACCACTAGGGGCGGCAGCTGGCTCATGACGCGGTTCCCGCGCCGAAGCTGAGGAGTACTTTGCCGGATTCGGCGGAGTTCCGTGCGACGTCGAAGGCTTCGAGTGCCTGCTCCACGGGGTATTCGTGGGTGATGACGGGGTCGATCTGCAGGGTGCCGTCGGCGAGGGCGGCGATGACGTCGTCGATCTCGTCGTTGAACCGGAAGGAACCCTTCAGCTCCAGTTCCCGGGTGATGGCCAGGGAGATCAGCACCGGTTGCGGGCCGGTGGGCAGCAGCCCGACCATCACTACGGTGCCGCCGCGGGTTGCGCCCTGGATCGCGGAGGCCAGGCCGTGGTGGTTGCCGGAGGATTCGATGACGATATCGGCCTCGACGGCAGCGATCGCTTCAGTGTCGCCGGCCTGCAGCACTTGGTCCGCTCCCGCGGCTTTGGCAATTTCCAGCGGCTTTTCGTGCATGTCGACGGCGGTGATGCGGCTCGCGCCGGCCCGTTTCAGGACTGCAACGGCCAAGGCGCCGATGGGGCCGCTGCCGATGACGAGTGCCGTTTTCCCGGCGATTTCCCCGGCCCGGGCCACGGCGTGCCAGGCTACGGAGGCTGGTTCGATCAGTGCGGCGGTGCGCAGGTCGATGGCGGGTGGCAGTGTCCGCAGCATCCGGGTGGGGAGGTTCACGTACCGGCTGAACGCGCCGTCTTTGTGCGGGAACCGGGCGGCACTGCCCAGGTAGGTGCAGCCCGGGGACAGGTTGGGCCGGTCCGCCGGGTACCGGGCAGCGCCCGGACCGGGTGTTGCCGGATGGACCGCGACTGGTGTTCCGGGAAGCGGCCCGGTTCCGTCGGCAGCGGCTTGGATAACCGTTCCGGAAATCTCATGCCCCAAGACCAGTGGTGCCTTGAGGATGGATTCGCCGGCGGCGCCGTGCAGCCAGTAGTGCAGGTCCGAGCCGCAGATGCCGCCGTAGTGCACCTCGATAACTGCTTCGTCCGGGGCCGGGGCGGTGAGGGTGAGTTCGTCGATCCGGAGGTCACCGGCGGCGTGGGCAACGACTGCAGGCCCGGTAACAGGAAGGACAGGGTTGGGAAGGGACTGCACGCTTACTCCTGGTTCCGGCAGGGCTTCGGTGAAGGCCATCAGACCACCACCGTCATTCCGCCGTCGATAAAGATGGTCTGGCCGTTGACGAAGTCCGAGCCGCTGGACGCCAACCAGACGGCGGGCCCGGCCAGGTCCTGGACCGTCCCCCAGCGGTTCGCGGGGGTCCGGCCGAGGATCCAGGAGTTGAAGGCCTCATCGTCCACCAGGTTCTGGGTCATCTCGGTGTGGATGTAGCCGGGTGCGATCCCGTTGATCTGCAGACCGGACGAAGCCCATTCAGCCGTCATGGCACGGGTGAGGTTCCGCAGTCCGCCCTTGGCCGCGATGTATGGGGCGATGGTGGGCCGGGCCAGGTCGGTCTGGACAGAGCAGATGTTGATGATCTTGCCGTGGCCGCGGGGAATCATAAAGCGCGCTGCTTCGCGGCCTACCAGGAAGGCACTGGTCAGGTCGGTGGAAATCACCCGTTCCCAGTCCTTGACGTCCAGGTCCAGCATGGGCACGCGGTGCTGGATGCCGGCGTTGTTGACCAGGATCTCCAGTGGCCCCACGTGTTCTTCCACCCACGCGACCCCGCGGGCGGCCTCGGCGTCGCTCGTGACATCGAACGCCACGCTGTGCACCCGGCCGGGGGCGAAATCGGCAGCCATGGCGGCAGTTGCAGCCTTGAGCCGCTCCTCGTTGATACCGTTCAGCACCACGGTGGCTCCCGCGTCGGCCAATGCCCGGGCCAGCGCGTTGCCGATCCCCCGGCTGGAGCCGGTGACCAGGGCGACCCGGCCCGTCAGGTCAAAAAGTGAGGTCATGAGAACGGGCCTGCCTGCACCAGGTTGACCGGGGTGTGTCCGGCGGCGAGGGCTTCGAGCTGCTTCCGGAGGAGTTTGATGATCCGCGGCTGGAACGCGGAGGCGTTGCCGCCGACGTGGGGCGTGATCAGGGCGTTAGTGGTGGACCACAGCGGGTGGTCCTGTGGCAGCGGCTCGGGATCGATGACGTCGATGGCGCACTGTAGGCGGCCGGAGAGGACTTCCTTGGTGAGGGCAGCGGTGTCGACAACGGAGCCGCGGCCTACGTTTACCACCAGGGCGCCGTCCGGCAGGGCCGCGAGGACCTCTTCGCCGATCAGCTGGTGGGTGTGTTCGTTCAGCGGGAGCACCGAAACGAGGATGTCGTGGGTGGCGGCAAGTGTGGTCAGTTCTGAGGACGCGTGCACCTCACCGTGCTCATCGGTGCGGGCTGAGCTCCCCACTCGGGTGACGGTGACTTCGAAGGGCTCGAGGCGGCGGGCGATCTCGTGTCCTATCCCGCCGATGCCGACCAGCAGCACGCGCCGGTCCGCGAGGGACTGGCGCCGTTCAGGCCGCCAGAGGCCGTATTGCTGGTCCCGGACTGCTTGGTCGATGCCGCGCAGTTTCGCCAGGATCAGCCCTATGGCGAGTTCCGCGGTCGCCGCCGCGTGGACTCCGGAGGCGTTGGCGACGCCGGCCGCCGGGCCGGCAGCCTCGATGACGCCGTCGTACCCGGTTGACTGCGTCTGGACGAATTTCAGCGACTCGACCTTGGCGAGGGATCCCAACACGGCGCCGGCATCGATGTACGGGAGGATGACGCCGTCGATTTCGCCCATTGTCCCGCCGTCGGGATCCGCCTTCAGGTCCCAGACCACTCCGCGCAGCCCTTCGGGAAGGGGTGAGAGATCGTCGAGGAGCTGCCGGTCGGGGAAGCTGACTGTACGGACTGTTTGCATCGGGAAACCTATCAGTCGGGCGGTTATCGGTGGAGGGGCAGGGCCGCGGTTAGCGCCTGTTGAAGGTGAGGCCGCCGGGAACCTGGAACGTGGGCATCAGCTCCAGCATGCCAACGTTTACGTGCCGGGGTGTTTCGATGGCGTAGTCCATGGCGTTGACGATGTCATCGGTGGTGAGCGATTCGTAGCCTTCGTAGTAGGTCTTCCATGCCTCTTCCATCGCTTCGGGCGTACCGCCCATGTTGCGGCCGAAGATCTCTGTCTCGACGCGTCCGGGGCAGATTTCGGTGACGCGGATGCGCCTGCCCACGGTGTCGTTGCGGAGCTGCCGGGAGACCTGGTGCACCGCGGCTTTAGTGGCGTGGTAGACCGTGTGGCCGTAGAAATTGTAGGTGCCTGCGATGGAGCTGACGTTGATGATGTGCCCCAGGTCGCGTTCCACCATGCCGGGCAGGACCAGCCGGGTCAGTTGGAGCAGGCCGCGGAGGTTGACGTCCACGAGTTCGTCGATGTCGCTCTCGCTCGAGTCCAGGATGTTGCCGGGGCGGGAGACGCCTGCACAGTTCACCAAAACATCCACCTCAAGGTTCCCGACGGCAGCGGTCAGCGCCGCGGTGTCCGTGAGGTCCACGACGTGGGGAACCGCCCCGGTATTGTCCGCCAGTTCCTTCAGGCGCCCTTCGTTGCGTGCCAGGGCGTGGACCGTGAGGCCGCGCTTGGACAGGCGTTCGGCTATCGCGGCGCCCATCCCGGTCGACGCGCCGGTGACGAGGGCAGTTGAGTAATCGGAAAAAGACATGGATAGCTCCTATGGTGCAGTCGAAAACTGCTGGATGAAGGTGGAAGGTTAGGCGTCGCGGAGGGGCAGGTGTGCCCGGTCCTTGACGGTGCTGACGGCGGCCAGCGTGCCCAGCGCGGTAATCACTGCGTAGAAGGCGGGCATGTAGATGTTGCCCGTGGAGGAGATCAGCCAGGTCATCAGCAGCGGCGCTGTACCGCCGAAGAGTGCCGAGGAGATGTTGTAGCCCAAGCCGTAGGCCGAGTACCGAACGCGGGTGGGAAAGAGTTCCACGATCAGGATGTGGATCACTGCCGTGTGTCCGGCGAAGACCACCGCCATGATCGAGGCACCTAGGATGGCGAAGGCCATCTGGCCGGTGGCGATCAGGGCGTAGGAGGGGATGCCCAGGACGGCCATGGCGATGGCCGAGCCGGCGATGACCTTCTTGCGGCCGACGCGGTCCGAGAGGGCGCCCATGAAGGGGATGGCGATGCAGATAACCACCAGGCTGCAGGCGGTGACCAGCAGGGCCTCACCGATGGTGAAGTTGAGCTGCTTGCCCTTCAGGAACGTGGGCATGTAGGAGAACAGGACGTAGTAGCCGGAGCCGTTCATCAGCGGGATGAAGAGGGCCAGCAGCATGGCGCGGCGGTGTTCCGCGGAGGCGAAGGCTTCCTTGAGCGGGTTGGCGGACAGCCCGCCTTCTTCCTTGAGCTTTTCGAAGTTGGGGGTGTCGCTGATGGCCTTGCGGATGTACCAGCCGATGATGCCCATCGGGATGGCCACCAGGAACGGGATGCGCCATGCGAACGCGCCGAATCCGCCGCCGTCGATGGCTGCCTGGGTGAGCCAGGGGGACATGGAGTAGGCAACCAGCGTGCCGGTGAGGAGTGCTGCGAAGGAGGCGATCTGGGCGTAGGAGGTGATGATGCCGCGCTTGCCTTCGGGTGCGTGCTCGGCGAGGAAGGTCATGGCGCCGGCGGCCTCACCGCCGACGGAGAAGCCCTGCAGCATGCGGAGTAGGACGAGCAGGATGGGGGCCGCGATGCCGATGGCGGCGTAGCCCGGCAGCAGCCCGATGCCAGCGGTGGCCACACTGATCAGGAGGATGACAAAGACCAATAGCTTTTGCCGCCCGATCCGGTCTCCCAGGTATCCGCAGACAACCGCCCCGAGGGGGCGGACGAAGAAGGAGACGGCGTAACCGGCGAAGACGAAGAGTAGGGCGTTGTCCGGGTTTCCGGGCGCCAGGAAGACGAGGGCGAGCGTTCCGGCCATGAAGGCGAAGATGCCGTTGTCGTAGAGTTCCACGAAAATACCGACGCAGCCGGCAGTGACGACCTTGCGGGTCTGCTTGTTGCTGAGCCGCTCTTGCGGCTGGGCCGCGTGCGTAGAGGTGGACATGTCTTTCCTTACTTAAGGGATGGTAACAATGCTTTGGGGGTGAGGCGAGGGGGTTTTAGCTTCCGGCGGCCGGTGCCAGTTGTTGCCAGCCGGGCTGGTTGTTCATGACCAGGAGTGAGAACACGGTACTGACGGTGGATCGGAGGTTCTCCAGTTCGCGCAGCGCTGCCCGGTGTTTCGCTGTTGCTTCGGGGACGGTGGTTTTGCGGAACTTGATTTTGTGGCCCGGGCGGGCCTGGGCCAGGACGTCGAGGGAGCGGGTGGTGACGACGGCGAGGACGGGGTAGCCTGCGGTGACTCCGCGGCCGCGGTGCAGGACCAGGAGTTCCTCCCGCGATGGCACCTCGACGGCTCCCACCGGGACGCCCCGGGACAGTACCTCAGCGGTGGACTGGCGTTCCGGAAGCGCTCCGCCGAGCCGCAGGCCGATGTGGTTGCTCCGGCCGCTGACGGTGTATTCGGTGTTGTAGAGCAGGTCCGCGGTGCCCCCGAACTCATTCACGTCGGGGCCGTCCGTGACCTCCACTACTGCGGTACTGGTGAATTCCGGCCGGGTCAGGCCCAGGCGGAACAGCGGGAGGTCGAAGTACGGCTGCCGGATGGGCGGGACGCTGCGGAAAGCCTTCAGTTCGGTGCCTTCGGTGAGCCGCAGGCCGAATCCGACGACGGTGTCCGGGGCGCAGCTGCCGAGGAGGACCGGTGCCTGCACGGAGCCGTGAACGGCGATGTAGGCGCGCAGTCCGCCGTTGATCCCGCGCAGTGTCACGGTCTCCCCTGCCCGGACGGATACGGGCTCCCACTGCTGGCACTCGCGCCCGCCCACTGTGAGGTGCAGTGGTGCGCCGGTGACGGCAATAAGGATGTCAGTAGTGGCGCGCATGCGGAAGTCCAGGGCGGTGACCTCCAGCAGCGGCGCGTTATCGCCGTTCGCAACCAGGATGTTGGCCGCCCGGGCTGAGAACTGGTCCAGTGCGCCGTTCACGGGCAGCCCGAACCGCGGGCCACGGAAGCGTCCGAGATCTGTGACCACGGAGTGGCCGGGCTGCTGGATGATCAGGGAGCCGCTCATCGTGCTGCCTCCAACTTGCGGCCGGTGAAGGCCGCGAACTCTTCGGGCTGGATCTGGTGGAAGCGCAGCACATCGCCCGGGACATAGGGAACCAACGGCTCGACCGCGGCGTCGAGGACGGTGAGCGGGGTCTGGCCGATGACGCACCAGCCGCCGGGTGCCACTGCCGGGGCGATGACTGCCTGGCGCCCCGCTACCGATACCGCACCTGCAGGGACGGACACCCGGGGGTCCTTCAGCCGCGGCACGGGGAAGGGAAAATTGGGGCCGTCCATCATGGGCGAGCCGGCGGGTGCACCGAGACAGCGGATCACGTAGGACTTGGCTGTGTGAAGCTCGATGACCTTTTCGACGGATAGCTGCTGCTGCTCGGCTACGCACTCCAGGTCGGGGCCGTACTCGCCGCCATACACCACGGGGACGTTGAACTCTCTGGGTGTACGGGCAGGGGTTCCGGTGAATTCGAGCTGGCGCAGGCCCAACAGGATGAAAGCCCGGACCTGGCGTGCGGATGTGACGCCGGGATCAAATTCCACGAGCAGGGAGTCGTACGTCGGCACCGCGCCGTAGACGCCGTCGGCCCCCACCACCTCAAGCCATGCGGCGAGGGCGTGGACGGTGCCCCAATTGGCCTCCCGGTCCGGGGATGAAGCGACGACGCGCAGTGCGGCGTCCCCGGATTCGAACACCTCCACCGGAGGCAGCGCTGGAGCTGGCGTGGCGGGCATGTCAGACAGCTTCCACTTTGGCTGCCAGGACTTGGGCGAGGGGTGCGATGGTTACGCCTGCTCGTTCCAGTTCTGCGCGGACCTGCTTGGCCAGTTGAACCGCGCCCGGGGTGTCCCCGTGGAGCAGGATGGTGTCGGCGACGATCGGCAGGTCGGTTCCGGCGACGGTCTCGATCAGCCCTTCGCAGACCATACGGATGGTGCGGTCCACGATGATTGAGGAATCGTGGATGACAGCACCTGGGCGGCTGCGCGGCACGAGGGTACCGTCCGCCTCGTAGGCCCTGTCTGCGATTCCCACGATCCCTACCGGAAGCCGGCGGGCTGCGGCCGCGTCGGCAAGCTCGCCGTCCTGTGCCAGGACGATGAGGTCGGCGTTGATGCGGGCGGCGGCGTCAGCCACGGCTTCGGCGTAGTCGGCGCGGGTGGCTACGAGGTTGCCGAGGCGTCCGTGCGGGGCGAGGTGTGCGACGCCGGCGCCGTGGTAGGCGGCGAAGGCACTCAGGGCCCCGAACTGGTACAGGACGTCGTTGCGGACTTCGTCTGCGGTTAGGTCCATGGCGCGGCGGCCGAAGCCCCGCAGGTCCGGAAAGCTGGGGTGCGCCCCGATGCTGACGCCGCGGCGCACGCATTCAGCAACGGTGGCGTTCATGATGTCCGGGTCTCCGGCGTGGAAGCCGCAGGCGATGTTGGCGCTGGACACCACTTCGAGCAGGGCCGCGTCATCGCCCATGGAGTAGGCGCCGAAGCCTTCTCCGAGATCTGCAACGAGATCAACGATGGGTCCCATGTGAGCCCTCCTTCAGGGGTGTTGGCGCAGCGCTGGCACGAAGGCACAGCGTCAGATGCCGGAAGCGGAAGTTTCGGGACCAGCCGGGTGAAGCCTGGCTCCCGTGGCCCGGATTACCGGGCGTGTAGAAAAAGTCTGACACCGGGACTTTGATCACACAAAGACGTAATCGGTGTCACGGGATAGGTGCCAGTTATGACCTGCACCCGTCCTGGACGACGTCCTGCCCGGCCCGCTGTTGCGGACCGGGCAGGTTTTTTCGTTGTGCCGGTTGGGCAGGGGTTTTGGCTTTCGTTCGGACGGAGCCTTAGCGCAGGGCTTTGCGGAGTCCCATCACGCGTTCGACGACGACCACCACCGCGAGGGAGATCAGGATGAGGATCACGGACAGGGCGGCGACGGCGGCATCGGCGGAGTTTTCCACGTATCTCAGCACCTGAACGGGCAGGGTGGGCAGGCCTGATTCGGCCACGAACAGCGAGATCACGGCTTCGTCGAAGGAGACGATGAAGGCAATAACGCCGCCGGCGATCACGCCCGGCTGGATGATGGGCAGGGTCACGCGCCGGAAGACCGTCCAGGAGTCCGCACCGAGGATGCGGGCGGCCGCTTCACAGGATGTGTCGGTGGTGGCAAGGCTCATCAACGTGGTCCGGATGACGAACGGGATGGTGATGGCGACGTGGCCGATGATGATGCCGGCATAGGTGTTGTTCAGCTCCAGCGGACCGAACAGCAGTACCATGCCCAGGGCCAGGACGATGCTGGGGATCAGCAGCGGTGACAGGAAGAACGACTGGACGGCTGCCTTGGCCTTGAACTCGAACCTCTCCAGCGCCAGCGCTGCCGGTACGCCCAGGGCCAGGACGATGAGCGTGACGATGACGGCTACGATCAGGCTGACCTTCATGCCCTCCATGAACGTGCTTTCCTGCGGCAGCATCTCGTACCACTTCAAGGTGAACCCTTCCGGCGGGAAGGACAGGTACTGGTTGGAGGCGAAGGACACCACGAAGACGATCAGCAGTGGCGCCAGCAGGAACAGGTAGAGCAGGAACACCAGCAGCCCGAATGCTGGTTTGGCGGGGTTGAAGCGTGGCTTGAATACCTTGATGTCGCTCACGGTCTCAGCCTCCGATCTTCTTGGTGAGGCGCTGGTAGATTGCGATGATCAGGCCGAACAGCACCAGCAGGATGACGGACAGGGCGGCTGCAAACGGCCAGTTCAGCAGACCGGTGGTTTGGTCGTAGATCTCGGTGGCCAGGACCTGCACGCTGCCGCCGCCCAGGAGCCTCGGCGTGATGAACGTACTGATGGAAAGCACGAATACGAGCAGGAACGCGGTCAGCAGGCCCGGAAGGCACAGCGGGAGCGTGACCCGGGTGAAGACCTTGAACTTGCTGGCTCCCAGGGAACCGGCCGCCTCCTCGAGTTGGGGGCTGAGCCGGCCGAAGCCGGAGATCATGGCCAGGATGGCGTAGGGCATAAAGATTTCCACCAGGCCGATGGTCACGCCGGTCATGTTGTTGGTGAGCTTCAACGGGGTGTCGATCAGGCCGAGTCCGTCCAGGGAGGAATTGACCAGCCCGTTGGTTCCGAGGATGACCATCCAGCCGTAGGTGCGTACCACTGCCGAGGTAAGCAGCGGAGCGATGGCGATGGCGATGAGCAGGCCGCGGTACTTGCTGGTGCTGCGAGCCAGGAAGAGTGCCACCGGGTAGGACACCAGGACGCACAGGATGCCTACGGTGACGCCCATCTGGAAGGTGTCCAAGGTGACGCGCCAGTAGTAGGGGTCGGTCAGGGGCTGGATGTAGGTGTCCAGCGTGAACGTCTCAATGATGACACCGTCCGGGGCGCCCTCGTTGAAGGACATCCGGATCATGTAGGCCAGCGGGAAGACAAAGCTGACCAGCAGGCCGAGAAGACCGGGCAGCAGGAGCGCGAGGTAGGTGCGCCGGTTGCGCCGTTCGGTGGCTTTTTCCAGCTCTCCCTCGCCCCCGGCGGGGGGTTTGTGGATGACCGGAGTCTGGAGGAGGGTCATGCCGCGAGCCTTTCCGCGGGGGCTGGCAGGAGGTAGGCGTCTTCCGCTGCCCAGGAAAGGTAGGCGGCATCGCCGATCCGGGGCAGGTCACCGCTGTTGGTCAGCATTTGGGCCTGCAGTTGCTGGTCACCAACGCGTACGGCCACAGACAGCGCGTCACCGGTGTAACTCACCCGTTCTATGGCCCCGGTCATGGGTGCCCGGGCAGCTCCCGGCTGAAGTGCGACGCCCAGCCGGTGCGGCCGGATGACCAGTTCATGCGTGCTGCCGGAAAGCCCTGAAGCGCCTATGGCACCGAACTGGCCCAGGCCTTCCACGTCGACCTTGTAGTAGCTTTCACCGGACTGGTTTGCCGGTCCGGTTTCAGCGCCCACCCGGGCAGTGAGGAAGTTGGCCTGGCCGATGAAGTTAGCCACGAAATGTGTGCGGGGGCGTTCGTACACCTCTGTGGGGGAACCGAATTGTTCGATCAGGCCGCCGTTCATGACGGCGATCCGGTCGGCCATGTCCAGGGCCTCGTCCTGGTCGTGGGTAACGAAGAGCGTCGTAGCTTTGGTGCGCTGCTGGATGGACCGGATTTCGGTGCGCATGGTTTCGCGGAGCTTTGCGTCCAGGTTGGACAGCGGTTCGTCCAGCAGTAGCAGGGTGGGCTCCACTACCAGGGCGCGGGCCAGTGCGATGCGCTGCTGCTGCCCACCGGAGAGCTCCTTGGTTTGGCGCTTGCCAAGGTGGCCCAGCTGGACCATATCCAGGGCCGCTGCCACGCGGGCTTTTTGTTCTGATTTGGGGGTTTGGCGCATTTCCAGGCCGAAGGCCACGTTCTGTTCAACGTTCATGTGTGGGAAGAGGGCGTAGGACTGGAACACCATGCCCATTCCGCGTTTGTTGACGGGGGTATGCGTGATTTCCTTGCCGTCCACCACGATGGAGCCGGCGGTCGGGTCCATCAGGCCGGCAACCATCCGCAGGGTTGTTGTCTTGCCGCAGCCCGACGGGCCGAGGAGCGCCACCAGGTGCCCCTCCTCCACTTTCATGTTCAGGCGGTCGACGGCCGGCTCCAGACCTGCTGCATATCTTTTGGTCAGATTTTCGATCGACAGTTTTGATTCAGTCACGGGGATTCAGTTCTCCTGAAGGGAAAGTTGGGAGGGGCACCCGGGGTGCTATTTGGTGATGATTTCGCGCTTCCAGGTATCGGTCCACTTGTCGCGGGCCGAGGACAGGAATTCCACATCCAGCGGAACGACGTTCACGAGGCCGTCGGTGGGTACCACGCGGTCCTTCACATCTGCGGGCAGTTCCGCGTTGGTGACGGAGGGTGCGTAGAACAGAGCTTTGGCAAATGCGGTCTGTGCCTCAGCAGAGAGTGCGTAGTCCACAAATGTCTTGGCGGCCGCGGCTTGCGGGGCGTCCTTTACCAGGTTGATGGTGTTGATTTGGTAGACCGTGCCTTCCTCGGGGAAGGTGACGCCCATCTTCTTGTTGCTCTGG
Source organism: Arthrobacter sp. sptzw42 (assembly GCF_059089685.1). NCBI lineage: Bacteria > Bacillati > Actinomycetota > Actinomycetes > Micrococcales > Micrococcaceae > Arthrobacter > Arthrobacter sp. sptzw42. The sequence continues at coordinate 106,413 of NZ_JBNHEX010000003.1, read as the reverse complement.
TCGCTGTAGAACTGGCCTCGCGCGTTCTGGCCAAGGCCGAGCACCGTCTGGCCGGTAATTACGTTCTGGTACTCGTCCGGGTTGGGCGCAAAGGTTTGAACACCTGGCGCCATCTCCTTCAGGCGGGTCACGGCGGCGTCGATGCTCTTGGTGTAGTCCTCACCTTCCATCTTCGAGGTGATGGCGGTCAGGGACAGTCCCAGCAGGGACGGCGGGGCGTTGACGTTGATTTTGCCCGCGTAGGCCGGATCCCACAGCACCTTCCAGCTCTCGGGCGCCGTCGGGAACGTGGCGGTGTCGTAGAGAAGCCCGACAGCGTCCAGCATGGCCACGGGGCCGTACCCTTCCTTGTCCCGGAACTTCTCAGGGACGTTCGCCAGGTTCGGAACGCTTGCCTCGTCCACTTTTTCAAACAGGCCCTGCTTGTTGCCGGTGGTGGAGACCGAGTTGTCCATGATCGCCACGTCGGTTGCGGGGTTGTTCTTTTGGCCCTGCAGTGCGCTGAGCATCTCAGCGGAGGACCGCTTGGACGAGTAGTTGATCTTGATGTCCGGGTACTTCGCCTGGAACGGTTCGATCACTGCGGCGGTGTACTGGTCCTGCCACACACCGGAGTAGGCGATCAGGTTCACTTCACCTGACGTGGCGCTGCCGCTGCTGGCGGCTTCGTTGCCGCCCCCGCAGGCAGACAGTGCCAGCACCGCCGCGGAAAGCGCGGCCACGGCTGCCATTTTGCCTTTGATTGTTGTTCGCATTTGTCATCTCTTTCTAAGGAAGAATCCGTTTACTGTTGCCGGCGGACTCTTGGGTGCTCCGATGTTATGGAGTGCATATTTCGGAAATGTTAAGGAAAACGTTTATGTCAGTAAAAGCCGCTTTTATGCAGAATGCATCTGACGCCATCACAGAATTGCATGTCTGCCCGGAGGGGTAGAATGTACTGCCAGTGAAATAGCGATCTGAACTCAACCTAGTGTCAGAGATGTGCATCACACAAAGACCAGTTGCATATCCCTTCATAGCATCCGGTTATGACCTATACGGGTTCAGGACGCCGCAGAGAGAGAAGGCGGCATGGATACGCGGAAGCTTGCGTACTTTGTGCAGATTGTGGACTCGGGAAGCATCACCAAGGCCGCGGCGGCGCTGCATGTGGCCCAGCCGGCACTGAGCCAGCAGGTGTCAGCGTTAGAGGCTGAGCTCAAGCAACGACTGCTGATCCGCAGCAAGCAGGGTGTAACACCCACTGCCGCCGGACGCACGCTGTACAGGCACGCCCAGTCCATCCTGCGCCTCGTCGACCAGGCGAGGCTGGACGTCGCCAAGTCCGGGGCAGCACCGTCAGGGCGCGTTTCCATTGCGATCGCGCCGTACAGCATGGCATCAAGTCTGACGCCCAGGATCATCACCGAAGTGGCCAGCAGGTACCCCGACATCACCCTGCACGTCACCGAAATCTATGGCGGCGTGCTCAGCGAAGCCATCAAGAACGGCCGGCTGGACATGGCGCTCATCTACGAGCCGGGCGCGATCCGCGGCGTCCAGTTCACCACGATGATCGTGGAAGATCTCCACTTTGTCGTCAACGCAAAAAGAGCAGACGTTAACCATGCAGACGGTCAGATCTCCCTTGAAGAGGTGGCCCGCCACGGGCTCTTCCTGCCCGAGCAAATCCACACCCTTCGCCAGGCCGTGGAAGCCGGTTTCACCAGCAAGGGCCTGAAGATCCTGCTCGTGGGTGAAGTGGAATCCGTTCCGTCGCTTGCCCGGCTGCTGCGGGCGGATTTGGGCGCCACCATCTTGCCCAAGTCCGCCGCGGACGCCCTCTTCCACGAAGAGGACTTCCATGTACTGCGCATCAAGGATCCGGCGCTTCAGTGCAAGATCGCCCTGTGCACGCCTGACCATGACCCTCTTTCCGAGGCGGCAGCCGCGGTTCTCCTGGTGCTGAAGGAAATGCTCCAGGAAATGCTCAGTACCAAATACGCAAGATAGCCGCTCCATACCGTTCGCTTATTGGGGCACGCATCATTCGTCTTAGCGCCCTTACGCTCCTGATCCTAAGATTAATTCATGACCGGGAAACAGCGGTCAATTCATTCTTTTAAGGATTAATTGGGAGTAAACCGTGAAAAAAATCAACACCCTCCGGAAAATTTCGGGAAACAGCCGGGGTTTGATGGCTAAAACCGGTTTCCACTGCCCCGCAAACGGTTTTTGGCGTCCGGAGGACCGCTCCATGGAACCTGTCTTCGTTTTCGAAGGCAGCATCATGCCAGCTGGCAGGGGTGGATCCACGCTATGGCTCCTCGAGGACGCCGTGGTCGGTCCTCCAACCCACGTGCTTCCACAGCGGTAAACCGCTACTTTGCACTACTTCTCCGGGGAGGGCCCGGTGTCTGTCCAAGGCGCCGGGCCTCCCTCTTGTGTTGGAGGGCGCGTCCAACAGGGAGGGCATGCCGGTGCCGCCGCCCGGGCATACCCGGACGGCGGCAGCACTGGTGCTGCTAGGCCTGTTCGACCAGCAGTCCCTTAACTTTCAGGACCTCGGTCAGGTTGCACAGGTCGATGGTGGTCCCCCCGGCCTTGTACAGGCCGATGAGCTCACGCTCGGCGTCTTCACGTTCCTGTGAGAGACGGATGACTTCCTCAATTTCTTCCTTGCGGACTACCACCACCCCGTCAGCATCCCCGCGAAGGACGTCGCCGGGGTAGATGATCTCGTCCCCGAAGACCACCGGGTGGTTGATGGGGCCGATGGTTTCCTTGACGGTGCCCTTAATGCAGATGCTGCCGGAGAAAACGGGAAGCCCAAGTTCAATGAGGTCCTGGGTGTCGCGGACGCCGGAATCCGTCACGAGGCCGGCCAGTCCTTTGGCTTTCATCGCGTTGCCAAGGACGTCGCCGAAGGTGCCGGCTTCCTCGTACTCCCCTGCGGCGGCCAGGATAACGTCACCGGGCTGTGCATAGTGGATGGCAACCTGCAGCATGAGGTTGTCCCTCGGTGCGCAGCGGACCGTGGTGGCGGGGCCGCAGAAGGACATGGACCTGTCGATGGGCTTGATCCGTGAACTGAGGGCTCCCTTGCGTCCCTGTGCCTCGTGGATGGTGGCTGACGAAAATTTCGCGAGCCGGCTGACGGCCTCCGCGTTGGGGCGGTCGATGGTGGTTTTGACGTGAATCACGGCGATTTTCCTTAGGTGGGTTGGGTCAGCTGAGGGCCTGGACGGCCTTGTCAATGGCAGCGATGGATTCTTCGATAATGTCCAGGCTCGTGGCGTAGGAGACGCGGAAGTACGGGCCCAGTCCGTAGGCAGATCCCTGGATGACCGCCACAGAGGCCTCATCGAGCAAGTACAGGACAAAGTCCTGGTCATCGCGGATCACGGTGCCGGCCGGAGTCGTCTTGCCGATGACCCCCGCACAGTTGACGTACGCATAAAACGCGCCATCCGGCGTCGTGCACGACAGGCCGTCCACCGCGTTCAAGGCTGCTACGGTGGTATCCCGGCGTCTGCGGTACGTTTCAACGCTTTCCTGGACAAAGCCTTGGTCGCCCGTGAGCGCAGCGGCCGCTGCTGCCTGGCTCACCGAAGAAGGGCAGGAGGAGATCTGGGACTGCAGCTTGTTGATTGCAGCAATCAGCGGCGCTGGACCGGCTGCATACCCGAGCCGCCAGCCGGTCATAGCGTAGGCCTTGGACACGCCGTTCACCGCCAGAACCCGGACCTTGAGTTCCTGGGCCACCTCAACCAAACTCGCAAGCTTGCCTTCGCTAAAGTAGATCTGGTCATAAATTTCGTCGGTCAGGACGTAGACCTGCGGGAAGGCGGCCAGAACGTCAGCGAGTGCCCGCAGTTCAGTCCGCGAGTAGACGGCGCCGGTCGGGTTGGACGGTGCGTTGAGGATGATCCACTTGGTGCGCTGGGTGATCGCGCTGGCCAAAGCGTCGGGCGTGAGCTTGAACCCCGTGTCCTCGCCACAGGGAACGATGACGGGTGTCCCTTCGTTGGCCAGGACCATGTCCGGGTAGGAGACCCAGTAGGGGGCGGGGATGATTACCTCATCACCGGCATTGAGGGAAGCCATGAAGGCTGTGAAGATGACCTGCTTTGCTCCACCACCGATGGTGATCTCAGCCGGCGTGTAGTGCAGACCGGTCCGGAGTTCAAGCGTCTGCAGGATCGCCTTCTGTAGGGCCGGGGTTCCCGTGACTGACGTGTACTTGGTTTCGCCACGGCGGATGGCTTCGACGGCGGCTGCCTTGATGTGCTCAGGGGTGTCAAAGTCAGGCTCACCGACTGTCAGGTCGAGGATGCGTCGCCCTTCTGCTTTCAGCTCACGCACACGGGCCGCGGCGGCCACGCTGGCGGATGACTTGATGCGGGATACCCGCGATGCAGGTTCAAATTTAGGCATGGTCTCTTCCTAAGGAGTCAGGAGCCGAGCGGTACTCGTTTCCTTCGACCCTAGGGACAACGGGCTGGTATGGATAAGACCTAAAGTGCGTGGACGGATAAGCGTCCCTTATGGCTAGCTGACCCACAGTTTCCGGTTATGGGTCCACGCACTATTGGTATTTCCGCGGGAACGTCCATCTGTCTAGCCTTTGAATTTGCCCATCCGGCAGTATCCGAAACCGAGGAGTGCTCTTGGCCGTAGAACATCACGCCGGGAGCGGTTATTACCGCTACCGGAGAAAACCCAAACCTGACAAGACAGCGCTTGAGGCGGAAAAGCTTCGGAAGCTGCTCAAGGCGAATCGGGCGCGGCTCGCCTTCATCGCAAGCAGCAGCCGCCCCCTGTCCGGGCGCCTGAACCAACACGTCGCGCAAGCACTCTGCGATGGAATGAAGGTCACTAGGTTAGCCAAAGCCGCGGGACTGTCGCGATGGACCATCAGGACCATTGGGCTGTCCTACGATGACCTCGTGCCATCAGGCGAACCGCCCGAAAATCAATGTCTCCTGATTGAGTCGCTCAGGGCCGAGCTGGCGCAGCTCGAGAAATCGAAGGCAGTCCTAGAGGGACAGCGGCTGAAGTTACTGGCTGCGGCACGGCGCCTTGGAGCTATGGACGACTTCGAACTCGCCGCACTTAGCGGACTCCACAACGAGGCCATCCGCAAGCTGACCCGGGGCCTTCAGCCTCAAACATTGGCGTAGGACGAAATGTGCAGTGCTTGGATGAGTTTTAGCTAAACACCACAGAGCCCACCAGAGCCAGTTACAAAACTCTGGTGCACCTCGCCGTCGACAACCAAGGCTTACGAAACTGCAGAAGCACTAGGAATTACTTCTCCGCTCTACCGTGAGACAGTACGGTGCCGCCACCCACAGCCGGGGACAATTCTCATAGGTTATCCACCGCTACTGCTGCCGGGGAGCTACCCCAACGGCTCCGAATTCCCAGCCGTGGATAACCTGAATTGACCCCAGCCATGGACGGATTAGAGTCGCCACCAGTTCCGGCCGTGTGATCAGCAAGCACGGGTTTGCCCGGCCGAGGCAGGTTGACGGAATCACGGTTATCGGCTCTTCTAAAGACGGCTAGGGGAGAGGTCTAAGGCACTGGACGCCAGCGTCTGGGCCGCGCCCGGTCCTTGTTATTGGCGCGGTCGGAGAGCAGGAACGCCCGCGTGCTCGGATCTGCCCCGCAGGCGGTAATCACACGACTTGAAGGTGCTGTTGTTGAACGCGGAGGCGCTCCTCAATGATGCCGATATTCTTTAGGGTGACTGCCGAGCAGGAGAACGCTACCAAGCTGAATACGGTGGATGCCAAGGCACTCGCGAAGAAGAAGACGCGGCCGGCGGGGTACATGAAGAGGCCGTACATTTCCATGGCCAACACTGCCCCCGTGGCAGTTGGCAGGCTGCGGAGAGTCATTTCCAGCAAAGCGCGGAGCCGGGAGAGCTCTCCGCTCCAATCGCTGAAGATGCTTGCGATTGGAAGCACTCCGGAGCGGATGGCGTAGCGGAAAACGTCGGCATGTGCATCCGGCAAAGCGCTGATCGGTTCGGGTGCCGGCGATGGCCGGACCAGTGCAAGGAGCCCTCCGGCGAGCAGCGCGAACGTACCGGGCAGGTGGTCCAGGTACGTTGTGTCCGGATGGAGTTCAAGCTGCAATACCAAGCAGCAGGGAAGACCAAAGACGACCCCGGCAGCCAAAGCCCACTGCAGCATGACTGTGAACGTTTTCATCCGCCGTGATCTGTCAGGAGCCCGACACCACAGATGCCAAGGTCGCCCTGGCGCCCCCAGTGTGGAGGTCATCCAAAGCCGTCCCGAACGCGGCCACGAAACGTGCGTTGTCGATGAGATCACCGAAAAGTTCCCGCTTGGAGACGAAGGCCAGCGGTTCATCACGCTGACGCGCTGCCGCGGCCATCACGTCCGTCTTGAGCCGGTCCACCACGTCAATCGGGTTTCCCTGTTCGTCGGTACCTTCGGCGTATCGGGCCCAGCTGGCCACGATAGCGGCCGAGCGGTGGATCTGGCCGCCGTGATCGAGGTTGATGCGGATGACCGGTAGCAGCCACTTGGGTATCCGGTCTGAGCTTTCGGCGCAGAGGCGCGCAAGGGTGTCCCTGACGTGTTCGTTGGAAAACCGCTCAATGAGGGTGCGCTTGTAATCGGTGAGGTCTATGCCCGGGACGGGGTGCAGGGTGGGGGTGGCTTCCTGATCCATGTAGTCGAGCAGGAACTGGGCGAAGAGCGGGTCTTGGGCGACTTCGTGGGCGTAACGGTAGCCGGCGAGGTAGCCGAAGTAGCACATGCCCTGGTGGCTGGCGTTGAGCAGGCGGAGCTTCATCAGCTCGTAAGGCTCGACGTCCTCTACGAGCTGGACTCCGGCGTCTTCGAAGGGCGGGCGGCCGAGGCTGAAGTTATCCTCCAGTACCCAATGTTCGAACGGCTCGCACACCACAGGCCAGGCGTCCTCCACCTCGAACTCTTTGGCAATCGCCGTGCGGTCGGCGTCGGTGGTTACCGGGGTTATGCGGTCCACCATGCTGTTGGGGAAAGGGACGTGCTCCATCATCCACCTGCCCAGGCCCGGGTCCTTCAGGGTGGCGAACGCGGTGAACATCTTCCGCGCTACGTCACCGTTGCCCTGAATGTTGTCGCAGGACATTACGGTGAAGGGTGCCAGGCCGCGGGCACGACGGCGGGACAGGGCTTCGGCGATCAGGCCGAAGGTCGTCCGGGGTGCAGCTCCGGGCCGAAGGTGGTGGACCACGTCAGGATTCTCGGCGTCGAACTCCCCGGTGACGTGGTGGAAGTTGTAGCCACCCTCGGTCACGGTCAACGAGACGATGCGGACGGTCTCGGAAGCCATCTTCTCGATCACAGCTTCGGGGTCCTCGGGGGCGAAGAGGTACTCGATGATTGAGCCGATGACCCGTGCTTCACGGCTCCCATCCGGGCTCTTGACCATCAGGGTGTACAGGCAGTCCTGGCTTTCCATGACCTGCTTCATCCGGGCGTCCCCGGGCAGAACGCCCACCCCACAGATAGCCCAGTCGTAAGCCTTGCCGGCGCTCATCAGCCGGTCCAGGTACAACGCCTGATGTGCGCGGTGGAAACCACCGACACCGAAATGGACGATCCCGGCAGTGAGTTTCGTTCGGTCATAGGCAGGTTTTGCCACAGTTTCAGGCAGCGCGCGAAGTGAGCCGGCGGTGAGTGTGGGCATTTTGGCGTCCTCCTAAGCCGTGTGCGTTGCGGTCAATGGGTGCAGTTCCGCGGTGGTGGGTGGATTGGCGCCCTGCCGCGAGCAGGTAATGGCTGCCGCTTTGTTCGCATAGGCGGCCAGCGCCTGCAGATCCGATGATGCAAGACTGCGAAGGCGTGACCTGGCGGAGGCGCCTAGGAGGTCCAGCTGTGCAAGGCCGGAGATGAGGGCGGCCATGAAGGAATCCCCCGCCCCTACGGTGTCTGCCACGACGATGGCCTCCCCTGGCAGTTCCACACGGCCCTGCCTGCTCAGGAGTACGGGCCCCTCTGCGCCGCGGGTCAGGGCCACCAGCGACGGGCCGAGCTCCAGCCAGGCAGCCAATGACTCGTCCGGGGTCCTGTTGGGGTAGAGCCACTGCAGGTCCTCATCACTGGCCTTGACGATGTCACTGACGGCGACAAAATCTTCAGCAGCCTGCCGGGCATGGGCGACGTCGCTGCTGATGGCCGGTCGACTGTTGGGGTCGAAGCTGATGGTGGCGTGAGGGCGTGCCGCCTCGACCAGGTTCCGTACTGTTTTGTCCCCGGGGGACAAAACAGTGGCAATCGAGCCGGTGTGGACATGGTGCGAGCCTTCCACTGCTGCTAGGGCGGGAATGGAGGCTCCGTTGATGTCCCAGCCGATGGAGAACCGATATGTGGCGGCGCCCGCCGCGTCGAGGGAAGCTACCGCGGTTGAGGTGGGCAGGGAACCGCTCACCAGGGTGTCCACCCCGTTGCTGCTGAGGTGCCCGGCGATGAGCCGCCCGTGCGGGTCGTCGGAGAAGTGCGTGACGAGTTTGGTACTGAGGCCCAGCCGGGCGCATCCGACCGCCACGTTCAGAGGACTGCCACCGGGTTGGACCTCCCGCGCATTGGCCCCCTGTCCCGGGTCCTCGATGATGTCCACCAGGGATTCGCCGATAACGGTCACCAATGATTGATCATCGGCATCCCCGGCCACAAGGGGGTTCTGTCGTTTTTGCATGGCTGCTTCCTCGCAGGTCAGTGCTTGATGTTCTTGCCGGTACTCCGGGTTGCGTGCTTAGCGGCCGGGGTAGACGACGGCTTTGAGCTGGCCGGGCTGCTTGCCGGCCTTGAGCGCCTCTTCCGACTCGGCGAGGGAGAACTTGCCGGTGACCAGGATGTCCAGGTCCACCTTCCCGTCCGCAATCAGCTGGATGGCCAGAGGCCAGGTGTTGGTGTAGCGGAATACGCCGGAGAGCCAGATTTCGCGGTTCTGGAGGTAGGAGACCGGTAGTTCGACGTCATCGGCCCCCAGGCCGACAAGGATAACGCGGCCGGCCGGAGCTACGGCCTTGATGCCTGACCGGACCGCCTGTGGCGCGCCGGAGGCATCGATGAAGGCGTCGACGTCGAGCCCTTCGACACTGTCGGTCCTGGCGTTGAGCGCGTGCGTAGCGCCGTGTTCGAGGGCGAACGCGAGGCGGTCTTCGGCGATGTCGCTGATGTAGATTTCGGTTGCGCCAAAGGCGCGGGCGGCCTGGGCAGCGATGATGCCGATGGGACCGGCGCCGGCAATCAGCACCCGGCTCCCGGGGCGGATCTCGGCGCGTTCGCAGGCCCAGAGGCCCACGGAAAGCGGTTCGATGAGGGCGGCTGCTTCGTCGCTGACGCTGTCGGGGATGTCGTAAGCGAAGTCGGACTGGATGGTGACGTACTCGGCAAATGCACCGTCGATCGGCGGGGTGGCGTAGAACTCGATGTCCGGGCAGAGGTTGTAGCGGCCAGCCTTGCATTGCTTGCACGTCCGACAGGGGCGCTGTGGTTCAACGGCGACGCGCTGGCCGATGCGGGCGGGGTCAACGGCGGTGCCGACGGCGGCGATCCGTCCGGAGAGTTCGTGTCCGAGGATGAGCGGGTGGTCCACGACGTAGGGGCCGATCCGGCCGTGTTCGTAGTAGTGCACGTCGCTTCCGCAGACGCCGACGGCGGCGACTTGGACCAGGACCTGGTCGGCGTCGAGCTGCGGGAGGGGCAGGGTTTCCATTGCCATGTCGCCCTGGCTCTTGAGGATGTTGGCCCGCATAGTTGCGGGCAAGCCGGAACCGGTGGCGGCTGACTGGGTGGTTGTTGTTGTCATCGAAGTATTCCTTGAGAAGAGTTCGGCGGGGAACCGGCTGACTATTTGACGGCGCCGAGGGAGAGTCCCTGGACGAGTTTGTCCTGGGCGGCGAAGCCTGCGAACAGCACTGGAAGGGAGATGACGACGGCGGCGGCGCAGACCTGGGCGAGGAACAGGCCCTGGCCGGAGACGAAGCCGGTGAGGAACACCGGGGCGGTGCCTGCCACGACGCCGGTTAGAACTCGGGCCAACAGGAGTTCGTTCCAGCTGAAGATGAAGCAGATCAGGGCGGTGGCGGCGATGCCCGGCATCGCGACAGGGGCGATGATTTTGCGGAGGATGAGCAGGAGGTTGGCGCCGTCGATCTGTGCGGCTTCCAGCATCTCTTCCGGGACTTCGGCGAGGAAGGAGCGCATCATCCAGACGGCGATGGGCAGGTTCATGGAGGTGTACATCAGGATCAGGAACCAGATGTTGTCCAGGGCTCCGACGGTTCGTGCGAAGAGGTAGAGCGGCAGGATGGCCGCGACCACGGGCATCATCTTGGTGGAGAGGAAGAAGAACATCACGTCGGTCCACTTCTTCACCGGCCGGATGGAGAGCGCATATGCGGCGGGGAATGCCAGGAGCAGCACGAGGACCGTGGACAGGATCGAGGCGGTGGCGGAGTTGATCAGCGACGGCCAGGGGCTGACGCCGGAGGTTTCGCCGAAGAATTCCCGGTACGCGTCCAGGGTGAGGTTCGCTGCGATCGAGGGCGGGTTGGTTGCGGCGTCGGTTTCGGAGTGGAACGAGGTGAGGATCATCCACAGGACCGGGACTGCGAAGAGCAGGGCGAGCAGCCAGGCGGCGATGCCGGCGGCGGTGTTGTTGCGGGTGGGGTCCATGCGTGCCTTGCCGCGACGGCGTGGGGTGCGGCCGGTGTTCAATGCGGTGGGGCCGGGAGGGGTGCTCTGCGGTGCAGCGGGGGTGAGGGTGCTCATCGTGCTGCCTCCTTCTTGAAGAGTGAAAAGACGGTGCGGAGTGCGAAGGTAGCCACGATGATGGTGCCGATGACCACTACGACGCCGGCGGCGGACGCCAGGCCGTATTCGTTGGCGAAGTAAAACGTCTGGTAGATCGCGTAGGGCAGATTGGCCGTGCCGAGGCCACCTGCGGTGAGGGTGAAGACGGCGTCGAAGTTCTGCACGATGTAGATCGCTCCGAGCAGCCCGCCGAGTTCCAGGTACTGGCGCAGGTGCGGCAGGGTCAGGTGGCGGAAGATCGCCCAGGGCGTGGCGCCGTCCATCTGGGCAGCTTCCACGGTGTCCATGGGGCGGGACTGCAGTCCGGCCAGCAGGATGAGCATCATAAACGGAGTCCACTGCCACACCAGGGAGAGGATCACTGCCATCATGGGTGCCTGCGAGAGCAGGTCCAGCTGCGGGGCTGCGGTGCTGCCGAACAGGGACCACACCCAGGTGAGGATGCCGTTGATCAGCCCGTAGGTGGGGTTGAGGAGGGCGTGCTTCCAGATCAGGGCCGCTGCCACGGGAACCACCAGGAACGGCGCGATCAGCAAGGTCCGGGCCAGGCCGCGGCCGATGAACTTTTTGTCCAGCAGCAGGGCCAGGCCCAGGCCGATGAGCAGACTGATCAGCACCACGGAGACGGTGAGGAGGATGGTGGTGAAGATTGCCTGGCGCAGGTCAGGGTCCGTGAGGACCGTGACGTAGTTTTCCAGGCCGGCGAAGGCGGTCTTGTCCGGGCTGAGGCTGTTCCAGTTCATGAACGAGATGATCAGGGTCACCACGAACGGGAGCTGGGTGACCAGGATGAGGAAGACCAGGGCAGGGAGTAGCGGTGCGCGCCGTGCCCAGGCCAGGGCGCGTTCGCGCGATTTGGCGTCTCGTGAAGGTTTGGCTGCGTGGTGTCCCGGGCGGGAGATGCGCGCCGTTGCGGTTGTCATGATGTTCTCCTGCGGTTCGGTTAGGGCTGCTTGTACTTGTTGCCGACCTTTTGGGCGGCTTCCTGGCCTTTGGCCAGCGCGTCGGCCACGCTGCCTTGGCCGGCGATGGCAGAGCTGACGCCTTGGGACACGTTCGTGCCCAGGGCGGCGAATTCGGGGATGCCCACGAATTGGATGCCGACGGCGGGGCGTTCCTGGGCGCCGGGGTTCTTCGGGTCGGCGTTCTCGATAGCGAAGCGTTCAGCTTCGAAGAACGGTGCGGCCTTCTGGAACTCGGCGTTTTCGTAGGTGGAGATGCGCTTGCCGGACGGGACCTTGGCCCAGCCGAGCTCGGAGGCGACGAGTTCCTCGTAGTCCTTGGAGCTGGCCCAGGCGATGAATTTCTCGGCAGCGTCCTGCTTCTTGGAAGCGGCCTGCATGGCCCAGGACCAGGTCCACAACCAGCCGGAAGACTTGGTTTCCTTCACGGGCGCCTGGGCATAACCGATCTTGCCCTTCACCGGAGAGTCCTCAGCTTCTAAGGCCCCAGCAGCGGAAGTTGCGTCGTACCACATGGCCACGTTGCCCTGGCTCATGTTGTTCAGGCACTCGGTAAAGCCGGCCTGCGCGGCCCCTGCTTCACCGTGCTCGCGGACCAGCCTCGTGTAAAACTCCACAGCTTCGGTGAACTCGGGGCTGTTGACCTGGGCGTTCCAGTCCTTGTCGAACCAGGTCCCGCCGAAGGTGTTCACCACCGTGGTCAGGGGTGCGAAGACCTGGCCCCAGCCCGGCTGGCCGCGCAGGCAGATGCCTTTCATACCAGGTTCCGCGCCGTCGACTTTCGCCGCTATCTCGGCGACCTCGTCCCAGGTGGGTTTCGCCGGCATGGTCAGGCCCTTGGCCTCCAGGATGTCCTTGCGGTACATCAGGAACGAGGACTCGCCGTAGAACGGTTCGCCGTAAAGCTTGCCGTCCTCGCCCGTCAGGGACGCGGTGTAGGCGGGCAGGATGTCGTCCTGGTCAAACTCCGGATCCGTGGCCACATCATCCAGCGGGGCGAGCCAGCCGTTCGCGGAATAGAACGGGATTTCGTAGTTGGAGAGGGACGCGACGTCGTACTGGCCGGCCTGGCTGGAGAACTCCTGGCTGATCTTGGCCCGGACGTCGTTCTCGGGCAGGATCGTGTAATTGACCCTGATCCCGGTTTCCTTGGTGAAGTTCTCTGCTGTGAGCCGTTGCAGGTCCTCCATCTGGGGGTTGTTCACCATCAGGACACTGATGCTGTTCGGGTCTCCGGCGGAATTGCCGCCGCCGGCACCTGCGCAGGCCGAGGCACTGAAGGCAATGCAGAGGGCTCCGGCGGACACGACGGCAGCGCGCGTTTTCGGGCGCATAAAGGACTCCTTTGTTCTTCAAGGGTGCACAGTCACCGCATAACGACTGCTGTGTCGATGCCGGACCGGGTGAGGCGACTACGACCGGGAAATCCGGTGCGCCGCTCTCTTGTTCCTCAACATTAGGGCTGTGGGGTAAGGCACAACTAGCGTCCTGGTTGCCTATTTCTGATACTAATTTTCCCGCCCTTCACTCCGAGGCAGCCATTACTCTAGGGGAAGGCGGTCAGTGTGCTGTCCATATTTCATAAACAAAGCAACATGGAGAACCATCATGAGTGTTGGGGAGCCCAAGGACGGAGCGACTGCCCGGCTGGCTGAACGACTGCTGGGAATGCGCGCTAACCGCGAAGTCATTCCGCCAGACCCCAACCACTCCGTCAGGTGGCACGAACACGACTACCCGAGCCCTGTTGCGCGGTGGAATTATCACCCTGAGTACGAGATCCACCTCATCCGTAAGGGCACTGGAAAGTACATCGTCGGTGACCACATCGGAACGTTTGAGGCCGGACACGTCTCGCTTGTCGGGTCAGGCCTGCCCCACGACTGGGTCAGTGACCTGGAACCGGGAGAAGTCCTGGAGAACCGGGACGTGGTCATCCAGTTCGACGGAAAGTGGGTGGAGCACACCGCTGCCCTCGTCCCCGAAATGGCCGAAGTCAAACTCCTGCTCGATCAGTCCGCCCGCGGTATTGAATTCCTGGGGCAGGCGGCGCGGAGCGCGGCCCTTTCCATGGAAGCCATGGGCGCTTCCACAGGACTTGCGCGGCTTCAGCACCTCATGGAGCTCTTCTCTACTCTGAGCCGTGCGCCACAGGAAGAACGGCGCTACCTCGCCGACGAATGGTTCAGGCCCCAGCTGGACGGCCAGGCCGCTGCCGTGGTCGACATCGTCCTCGAATACGTCTTCAGCAACCACGCCGGAACCCTCAAAATGTCCGACGCGGCCGCCCTGGTCGGAATGACAGAACCAACATTTTCGAAGTACTTCAAGCGCTCTACGGGCCAAAACTTCAGTGACTTGACCCGTAAACTGCGCCTCGCACACGCCCGTCGGCTCTTGGAGCGAAGCGACAAAGCCATCTCAGACATCTGCTACGAAGTCGGCTTCTCAAACCTCTCAAACTTCAACCGGCATTTCCTCAATGACGCCGGAGAAACACCAAGAAATTACCGCCAGCGCGTCCGGAATGAGCTGTAAAAAGGACGGCCGAATCCTCGCGGGGTCATGAGCGGGACTTGCTGCTGCGCTTCGGGACTTAGTGGGATGTCTTTGCCGTTTCGTCGGGACTGAATGTCTCCCGCGCCAGCCGTGTGAAATCTGCTACCAGGGCTGAAGGATCGTCACGGCGGGAGGCGAGGAACACTGAGATAGGTGGGGCATCCCGGACCAGCCGGTACACGACGCCGGGCCGGGGATTTTGCGCTGCGGTCGCCTCCGAGGACATGCCTATGGCTTGTCCGGTGGAGATGAGCATCAGCCATTCATCGACGCCCTGCACCTGTCGGAAGGACGCCGGACGTGCCGATCCGGTCCAAAGGTCTTCGGTAGTCGTTCCGGTGCGGTGGTCCACAGCCAGCGTATGACCGGCGAAGTCAGCCATGCGCAGGAAGCGTTTGCGGGCCAGTGGGTCTTCCGTGGCCACTGCCGCGTAGCGGCCTTCCTTGCCAATGAGCGTCGATGTGAAGCGGTCATCACTGATCGGGCGCCTGAAGACCGCGACATCGGCAGAGCCGTCCGCCAACCCTCCGGATGCGGCGTAGGTCTGGACCCACACCAGGTCTACGTCTGGGTGTGCCTGTGTCCATTTGCGTTGCAGGGCCGCGGTCCGGGCGCCCAGCGCCGACCATGCGTAACCTATTTTCAGTTCGCTATTGTGCTCGCGTGCCGCCCGTTCAAGGAGCGCCACCTCTGCCAGGACGCGCCGCGCCTGCGCGATGACCCTTTCCCCCGCGGGAGTAGGTGTGATGCTGCGCGTTGTCCTTTGCAGAATGCGCAACCCTAGGACGCGTTCCAGTGCCGCAACGGACCGTGAAACCGCGGCTTGGGATGTTCCGAGGTCAATGGCGGCGTCGGTAAAGGTCTGGGCGTCCACCACGGCAATCAGCGCCCGAAGGTATCGCACTTCAACATCCATACGCTCATCGTATAGAACGCCCACAGAGCACATTTCTCAACCACAGCTCGACCCCCGAAGCTTTCGATATGGAAGCTCAGCTAGAACAGGGAACGGCCCATTCCCGCGGCGCCCGCGCCCACACATCGCTAGTTCGTGGAGTTCTGACGATGACGGGAAGCGGACTCAGTAACCAGATTGGTGCCGGAATCGGGGCTCACGCCTTTCCGATGGTCGGACCGGCCGGTGTCGTGGCCGTTCGGCAGTTTGTAGCTGCCGCGGTTCTCCTTCCTGTTGCGCGGCCACCCTTCCATCGATTCACCTGGCGGCAGTGGTGGCCGGTCCTTCTGCTGGGGGCAGCGACAGCCCTCATGAATATTTGTCTTTACGTGGCCATCGACCGGATCGGGCTGGCGCTTGCCGTCACCCTGGAATTTCTTGGACCATTGGGCGTTGCGCTGCTGTCCTCGAGGAGCCGGTGGGATCTGGTGTGTGGGCTCAGCGCCGGCTTGGGAGTGTATGTTCTCGTCATGCCGGGCCCCAGCAGTGACTTCATTGGTGTTGCCGTCGCCCTGGCTGCAGCCGCCTGCTGGGCGGCGTACATCCTTTTAAACAGGGTTGCCGGTCAACGCCTGCCCGGCCTACAGGCTCCCGCCGCCGGAACACTGGTTTCCCTGGTTTTTTACCTGCCCGTAGCTGCGTATCTCCTCGTTCAGGGAGTGTTTACCGCGCCGGCGCTTCTGTACGCCGTCACCGCCGGGGTCCTTTGCTCGGTGGTCCCTTATGCCGCTGACCTGATCGCGCTTCGCCACGTGCCGGCCGGATTCTTCAGCGTCTTCATGAGCATCAACCCCATCCTGGCCGCGCTCTCCGGAACAGTAGTACTGGGACAGGTCCTCGTCCTCCACGAATGGCTCGGCATGGGGATGATCGTTGCCACGAACACAGTGGCGATCTGGCTGGCAGGGCGCAGGAGGAGGACTGCTGCTAGGCAGCAAAGCAACAGCCCTGCTCCTGCCCCCTCTGCGCATGGGGCTTCAGCGGAAAACTAACAGGAGAACCTGTGCCGCGAGGAACTTCAGGACCGCGGAACGCCCGGTCCATAAGAGCAACCAGCGATGGCCTGCCTGGCCGGTACTAAGTAATGGGAGTCGGTCAGTTCTTGAGCAGCTTCATGGTCTGGTGCGAGTCGACGCGGAAGACTGCGGGGAGTGCTGTGAGCTTTTGCATCTGGAACTGCTCGTATTCCTCGATGCCGCTCACGAGGATGCGTAAGAAGTAGTCCGGGTTGCCGAATACCTTCCGCGCTTCAACCACCTCGTCGAAAGCCACGACCGCCCGCTCGAACTCTGCGATCGTCTGCGTATCGGTGCTCCTGACCTCGACTGTGGCGGTTACTTCGAGGCGACGGCCCAGCTTTTGGGCGTCGATGACTGCACGGTAGCCGGCGATCACTCCGTCAGCCTCAAGGCGGCGCACCCGGCGCAGACACGGCGCCGGAGTCAGCCCGACACGTTGGGCCAATTCGAGGTTGCTGATACGACCATCCAATTGCAACTGCTCAATAATTGCTAAGTCCAGCGCATCGGGTTCTCTCATGTTGCCCACTATGCCTTCTAGCGGCTCAAAGCAACAACCATAGTTCGCACAATTGTTTCTACGATTGCTTTATGGGCGAAGCAGTGGTGAACAATGAGGAGACGGGCGTCCCAGGCAGCCCCAGGGAAGTCCTATCTGGCATCCGGACCGCGCTCCCCGCCGGGATAGCAATGTTCCCGCTGGGGATGGCACTAGGGGTGCTCATCTCGCAGTCCAGCCTGCCGTGGTGGACAGCACCGCTGTTTACGGGCGTGATTTTCGCTGGTTCCCTTGAGTTCCTGCTCGTTGGCATGGTGATCGCGGCCGCGCCGCTCACGTCAGTAGCGCTGACGGCACTGTTGGTGAACTTCAGGCACGTCTTCTACGCGCTCTCTTTTCCCCTCGGACAGATCCGCTCGCGCAGTCTCCGGGTGCTGAGCACGTACATCCTGTGCGATGAGGCCTGGGCACTGACGGCGCATCCCGAAGCGCGCCAATGGTCCGGTGCGCGCGTCCTTGGGATCCAATCGGTGTTTTACGTGAACTGGGTGGTCAGCGCCACGATCGGTGTACTCGCCGGTTCCCTCGTCCCGCCCGGCATAGTGGGGCTGGACTTCGCGATCACTGCGTTTTTTCTCGTGCTGGGCATCGACGCCTACCGTGTGCGCCGCTCAGTACCGATACCGCTGATAGCGCTTGCCTGTGCCCTGTTCTTCGTAATTTTTGCCGGGGACGCGATGATCCTGCCCGCCATGGGAACATTCGTTGGCTTGCTCCTTTCCTCCTACGGGTTCAAGCGCTGGAGGTCGCGTCATGGATGACACCCAATACCTCCTCGCCGTCACGCTCGTGGCCGCCGCAGTGACCTGGGCGTTACGCGCACTCCCCTTCGCGATCCTCGCACCCTTACGCAGCAGCAAACTCCTGCCCTACATCGCCGAACTCATCCCGATCGGCGTGATGGTGATTCTCACCGTCTACACCCTCCGGCACGTCAGCATCATCGACCCGGCAAGCGCAGTTCCCGCAATGTCAAGCGCAGTTCCCGCAATGTTCGGGGTGGTGGTGACATCAGCGCTGCACCTATGGAAAGCGAACATGCTGCTGAGCATCGCAGGCGGCACCACCAGTTATGTACTGCTGATTTCTACCATCTTCGGCCCAACCTGACGCGGCGCTCGGTTACTGATACAGGTGCATATTCGATTTCGAACTACTCTCGCCCTGGATGCTGGACCCGGGGCCTGCTCAAGTCTTAGCCATCCCCGGGCCCCTTTGCATACCGGGGCCATCAGGTCTGGATGAAAAGGCTCAAAGCGGTTGATTGACCGGTTGGGCCACACCCAAACCTGACGTCGGAGCGGCCTGACGTGGGAGGACTCGGCCTGTGGGGTGGAGCTCTGGGTTGTTCTCCGACGTCCGACCAGTTACATCAGGTGACATGGCCGCCCACTGCCCGAAATGGACTTCATAAGATGTGCAACTCCATGGGCTTTCCGTGTTTTCGAACTTCCGGCGACTGTCAGGGTGGATTCTGAGAACATCATGGAGCCACTGTCAGGGAAGCGGAATTTCGCTCTATTCTGATACCAGCGCGTGAGAGCGGCGCGTGCCCTCTCCGAGCAATGCAAATCAGGACGACCGCCCGAACCGAGTAAGCCACCACTATCGGGGTGGCCACCCGAGGCCGGCTTCGAGCGGTCTTGCCGCAAAGGATCTTTATCGGTTGAGGGATGCCTTGGGTCGACTCACAACCACCTCATCGTCACGGAGGCCTTTCTTCATAAGGGCAATTGCGCTGTTGTGCGCAGTTCTTCGGCTGTCGCAGTGCCGAATCCGAAGAACTCGAGGTAAGCGGGGATCATCTCGAACAGCATGTCGCTGCCCACCTGAACTGTGCATCCCTTCTGCTTGGCGGCCTGCAGGAATGGGGTCATTCCGGCCTTCAGCACGACGTCCCCGACATACGAGCCGGGCGTGATCCGGTCGATGTCGACAGGCATGGAGTCACCGTCCCTCATGCCGAGCGGGGTGGCGTTGACGATCAGGTCGTAGCCCTCCGGATCTTTTGACCCCATGGCGATCTGCACGTCAGGGTAGTGCGCGCTGATGCGCTGGGCGAGCGCGTCGGAGGCACCTGTATCGGGGTCGAACAAGCCGATGCCGGCAAGTCCGAGGCCGGCCAGTGAGGCGGCGATCGGCGAGCCCACGCCGCCGTTGCCGACGACCAGGGCCCGCTTGCCGTGAGGGACGAATCCTTTGCGCAGGGCGCCGCGGACGAAGCCTGCTCCGTCGAACTGCTCGGCCAGCAGTGATCCGTCATCTCGCCTGAGGACGGCATTGGTGGCACCGGCGATCTGGGCAGTTGGGCTGACCTCGTCAACGAGGTTCATGGTGACCACCTTGTGCGGCATGGTGACAAGCGCACCTCGGATGTTGGTTAGCGTGAAGACGGAGCGGAAGAAGTCGGGGTAGTCCTCCGGTTTGATCCCCATGGGGACGACGACTGCATCGATCGCGTGCGTTTCAAACCATGGGTTGCAGATCAGAGACGACTTGAACGTGTGGGTGGGATATCCCAGGTGCGCGATGAGCGTCGTCGTTCCGCTGATCATCGGGTTCGCCCGTTTGCGCGGTGCACCCAGCTCCGTCACTGGAACATCTGTCCAGGAGCAGAGTTGGTCGCCGTGCTCAGCCCAGTACTCGTCCCACTGTGCGAGCTTGACAGGGTCGCGCTCGAGGCCTCGCTTGCGCAGCCTGTCCTGCAAGATATCGGGAGCCACGCGGACCTGGACGACTTCGATGACAAGAAGCCGGCCAGTTCCTGGCCCTCCTTCGGGCCACGGTCGGCACCTATGACGAGGGCCCCTTCGGCTGTGGGTGCGCTGACGACGGCATCGCCGATTCCGCCGCTTGATCCGGTCACCAGAACGACTCGGTCTGCTCGTTTCATCTTTCTAGGTCCTTACTTGAGGTGTTTCCCAAAGGGTGTGCCATGGCTCCGGGCGCGGCTGCTTCAGTGGTGTCGCTCCGTGTCCTGACCTGCTGCTGCACTGGTGAAGCCCGGGTTCTCTGCCATCCCCGGTCCAGAGTGGCGCGTGCCCGTGCTGATTAGCTGTTGCCGCTGGTGGCGTGGCTTGCCCATTGCCGGCCTTCTTGTTCTTCTGTCGGCAGTCCGGAGGCGGCGAGGATCCGGTCAAGCAGCCGCTGGGTGTGAACGGCGTCGCGGCCGGAGGTCACTGGCTGGGCCCTGTCGGCGACCCGGTCCAGGAAGTGGTGGACTGCTGCTGAGAAGCCGAGCGTATCGGTCGCTGTGGCCCAGCCGTAGGCCTCGGCGCTGAGCTCCCGTGAGGTGGTGACTCCCTGGACAGTGGTCGAGACCGTTTCCGGTGCCCTGACTTCCACGGTCTTGCCGGCGCCGTAGGCGTCGAGTTTTTCACTCCAGGCACCTGCTGTCCGGGCTGCCATGAGCACTCCGGTGTTGCCTGTGCTGAAGCGGATCATGGCTGCGACGCCGTCTTCTTCCCAGGGGTCATCACCGGCTGCGTGTGCGGCCACGTCCACGGGCTCGCCGCCGCAGTACCAGCGGAGCAGGTCGACCATATGGATGGCGTTCTCGAACGTTGCGCGGTATTCCGATCCCGGGCGGTTCTTTTGCGCGACGCAGAAGGTAGCGCCTTTGTCGCCAAACAGCTCACGGCCGGCGGTGTAGACGGGGGCATAGCGGCGATTGAAGTCGACCATCAGGATGCGGCCGCGTTCATCGGCCAAGTCCGCGAGGCGTTCTGCCTCCTCAGTGGCCGGGGCCAGGGGCTTTTCGCAGAAGACGTCGACGTCGCGGCTCAGGCACAGTTGGACCGCGTGGGCATGCTCGGAGCGGGGTGTGAGGACGAAGACTGCGTCCAGGTCCTGCGCACCCAGCATGTCCTCGACCGACTTGTAGGCGGAGCCGAAGCCCCAGCGTCGGACCAGGCTGCCCGGATCCTCACGGCGGGACACCAGGGCGGCCAGCTCAACGTCATCGCGCTGTACGAGTGTGGGCAATTGGGCAATGGTAGCGATGTTTCCTGCGCCGATGACGCCGACGCGGAGGCGGTTGGTGTTCATCGAGCATTCCTTACCTGAGCGGGATCAGAGAGCATGGCGCGCAGGACGTCGGCTGATTCCCTAAATCCGTCCTCGGGCTTGGGAAGGTCTTGCCGGTGCCAGCGGTATTCAAGTTCGATGCTGAGCACGTCGTCGTAGCCGTGCTGCACCAGCCCGGCGAGAATTTGGGGCCAGGGAACGACGCCGCTTCCCACGACGCGGGACCGTACGGCCCGCTCGGAAGCGTTAACCCGGGCCGTTTCGGTTGCGCGGAACGCTGCGTTGGGATCGGTGAAGACAAGGTCCTTCACGTGCACGTGGCCGATCAGGTCGCCTTGGACAGCGAGGGCCTGTTCAAACTTTTCGTCGTGGGTGAAAGTCAGGTTCGCCTGATCGTACAGAACGCGGATGGCCGGGTGGGCGACTTCGCGGACCAGGGCTGCAGTTTCGGCCGCGGACTGGGTCATTGTGCCGAAGTGGTTCTCAACGCACAGCCGTACGCCTGCCTGTTCAGCTTCGGGTGCAAGGGTTTGCAGCGCGTCCACGAGCTTTGCCCACCGCCGGGCATGGTCGGAGTCTCCGGCATGCCAGGATCCGGCGTAGACGCGGACCCGGTCGGCCCCGACCACGTGCGCGGTTTCAATGGCGCCGCGGAATTCATCGACCGCGCCGCGCCACTCTGCGTCATCGAGTGCGTTGATGGCTGTGGTGTAGGGCGTAAGGCCTACGATCGGGATGCCTTCGCTGTCGGCAGCCTTTAGTGCCTCCATCGCGGCGTGCCGGTCTCCCAGAGGCAACCCTGACAGGTAGTCGTCCTGGTAGATGACTTCAGCGGCGTCGAGGCCGGCAGCTTTGAAGAGCGCTAGTGCCTGGGGAACCGTGTGGTCCGGGGTTCCGAGTGTGTGACCTGCAAGCCGCATTATTGGTCGTCCTTTCTGGAAGTGTTTGGAGCCGCTGTCCAGTCCGCAGGACCGACCAGCCGGGGTGGGGAGGGGACGCGGGACCGGTCGACGATCTCCATCAGCAGGCCCCAGGGGGTAAGGAAGTAGGTCCAGCGGTTGCCGGCTACGCGCGGGCTGTCGCCTGCGACTTCTTTGCGCTCACCGAGCACCCGCACCCCAGGTGTTTCCTGGAGCACGGCGACCGCTTCGTCGACGTCGTCCACGACGAAGCACAGGTGGTGTCCGCCGGCATCGCAATGCCGTGGCGGGGTTTCGCGCCGCTCAGCGCTGCTCCACTCGAAGAGTTCAATATTGAGGTTCGGGGGCAGGCGCAGCATGGCCAGCGTGAGTTTCGCATCTGCCGGGACTTCGAAGTTTGTGGGCATGAATTCTTCGTCGGGACCCCGCTCTGAGCGGTACAGTTCCTCGGCCCCGAGCACGTCGACGAAGAACCGGATACCCTCCTCGAGGTGGGGGACGGTGAGGCCGACGTGGTCCGTGTGCTGGAGCCCCGGCAGCCGCCGCAGTGTTCCTGCCGGGGCGCCGTTAGTCTCCGCGGTCATTTGCGTGGTCCCGAGGTGGAGGCACGGACCAGAAGTTCAGGTTCGAGGACGATGTGGTCCACGGAGCCGTCGATGTTCTGCTTCTCGGCCAGTTCTATGGCGATGTGTCCCATGTCGGCGATGGGTTGCCGGATGGTCGTGAGGGGAGGGTTGAACCGGGCCCCCAAAGCCAGACCGTCGAAACCGATGACCGACACGTCCTCCGGTACGCGCACGCCGCTTCGGCCGAGGGCCGAGATTACCGCAAATGCCACCATGTCATTTGCCGCGATGATGGCGGTCGGCGGATTCTCCATCTCGAGGAAATGTTCGGCCCCGCGCGTGCCGGCATCCAGATCTGACCCGCTGTCCAGCACCACAGGTGCGCTGCCGCTCTCAGCGGACAGCTCCAGATACGCGTCCATCCGGTCCTGGGCGGTGTGCGTTCCGGCGATGCCGGAAACGTAGCCGATCGACGTGTGCCCCAGAGAATGCAGGTGGTCCAGCGCGAGCATGATTCCGCGGCGGCTGTCGACGGTGACAGTTGGGACCGCATCGTCGCCTTCAACCCGGTCGATCACCACCACCTTGTGGCCAAAAGCGAAGCGTTTCAGCGCCTCGGTATCGACCTTCGTGGAGGGGGCGACGATACCGAAGGGGGCATACATGGCCTGCATGGCGGTGAAGTACCCGTCGGTCTTGGCAGGGTCACCATTGGTGACGCAGAGCAGCAGCTGGTAGCCGCGCTCGTCCGCCGCCTGCGTCATCGTCTTGGCAAGTTCTGCAAAGAACGGGTTGGTGATGTCAGGGACGATCAGCGGGATGAAGGTGCTGGTCTTTCGGCGAAGCGCCTGGGCGAGTGGACTCATTGTGTAGCCCAGCCCCTCAGCGACCCGGAGGATGTGCTCGCGGGTTTCAATTTTCACCGCTTCCGGGCGGGAGAATGCCCGGGAGACCGTGGACCGGTGGACACCGGCGGCCTTCGCAACGACGTCGATACTCAGATCAGGCATGTTCTCTTCCTCCGTGCTGGTCGTCATAGGCCTGCCAAATGGGGCGCATGACGTCTTCGATCTGGGCCAGTGTAGGCAAGCCCTGGAATCCATCTTCCAGCGTCTGGGCGACCCGCCGCACGAACGGATCGTAGAGAGGGTCGCTGTCCACGTCGATCCTGGCGCTCTCCGTGGTCCCATCGGCTGCGGTGAAAGTAGCAGAACCATCAGAGTTAACCGAGGCGTATCCTGCCTCACCAACAGACGTATAACTGCAGTAACGCTTCAACGGCGAACCCGGGAATGCGTAGCCAACCTCCACGATGGCTTCCCGTCCCTCGGGCGTAGTGAGGATGAGACTGGCGTGGTCCTCCACATCTCCCCCGTGCAACGTTGACGAAAGCCGGGCCTGCACACGAACCGAGGTCTCGTCACAGCCCTGCAGGAACAGGTCCACGAAGTGTGGACCCAGGTTCGCCAGGCACCCTCCGCCCGCCTTGGCCGGATCCAGCATCCACGCATTGCCGTTATCGACATAGCGGGAGGGCGGTCCGGCAATAAAAGAGATTCGCTGATACGTTGGCCTGCCAGCCTTGGCGAGCCACCGATCGGCGGGACCGCCCCGCTGGATCAGCGGGACGGTAGCGGGCACACCGGCTGCATCGGCGGCTTTGCGCACCGCAGTAAGTTCGGCAAGGGACGTTCCCAGCGGCTTTTCCACCACAAACGGAATCCCACGCTCGATCAGGGCATGACACTTCTCGGCCATCCCATAATGGGGGCCAAAAACGTAGGCCAGCCCAATATCGGGAAGGTCAACCAGCTTCCGCCAGTCAGCTTCCACCGGAGCTCCCCAGCCATCGGCAAGCCCCCGGACGAGGGACACGTCCTCGTCACTGACACCGACAACCTGATGCACTTCGGCAATCGCTTGGACGTACAGCGGAACGTGCCAATGGGAAGCACCAAGAATGATCGTGCGTGGACCACTCATCTGCCAGCCCCTTTGCTAAGTATGAGATCGATTGCTGAGATCGGTTGCAATAACAGTATGGATGGTGGGAGAGTTTGTCAACGACACTTCAACAGTGGCCCAGGTAACAAGGAGCATCGTCCCGCCTGGGCCCCGAGAAAGGCCAGCCATGTACAAGAAACTTCGCACCCTGCAGACCATCGACGCATCAGGCGCCGTCCTCATCGTCCGCCTCGAGAACGCTGAGGTCGCAGAACGTGTTGCCGAAGCTGCCATCGCCGGAGGCTTCCGTGCCCTTGAAATCACGCTCTCGATCCCTGGAGCCGTCGATGTAATCCGCCGGCTTTCGGTTAGGCATAGCTCGAATGGCGTAGCGATCGGAGCTGGAACGGTGCTGGACGAGCACTCGGCCTACGAGTGCATCCGCGCCGGGGCTGAGTTCCTCGTCAGTCCCCAGCTGAACCCGGCAATGATCCGGACAGCAAACCGGTACCAGATACCCACCATCAGCGGGGCCTACACGCCGACTGAGCTTGTTAACTCCGCCGAGGCGGGCGCTGACATCCTCAAGCTCTTCCCCACCGAGGCTGGCGGCATCCCCTATGCCAAGTCCGTGCTCGCCCCGCTTGCCCATCTGCCTATCATGCCGGCAGGCGGGGTAACCGTAGAGAACGTAGGCGAATGGTTCGCGGCGGGCGTGGCAGGTGTCGGCGTCGGCAGCTACGTGACCAAAGCATGGCAGCCCGATGGCGACTTTACCCGCGTCACCAAAGCCGCCGAGGAGTTCCTGTCAGCAGTGGCAGAGGCCCGCCGATGACAGTCCCCAGCGTCTATATTGTTATTGGCCCGGCCGGCTCAGGGAAAACGACGGTCGCGCAAAAAACAGCAAAAGAACATAACGCGGCATACCTGGACAAGGACCGGGTATGCGGACGCTTCGTCGAGTTCGCGCTGAAGGCGACCGGACACGACCCCACCGACCGGGAGTCCAACGACTACTATCGCGACAACCTCCTGCCCCTCGAGTACGAAACACTCATGGACGTGGCCGGGGCCAACCTGCGCCTGGACCGGTCCGTCGTGCTCGATGCCCCTTTCGGAGCCTACTTCGACGAACCGGACTTCCTGACGCGTGCGGCAGAAAAGTTCAACTGGCCACCGTCTGTGACCACGGTAGTGCGGGTGAGCGTCCCCCAGGACCTTCTGCGGGACCGGATTGCCCGCCGCGGCCTGGAACGGGACCAGTGGAAACTTTCCCACTGGGAGGAATACTGGTCCGTCTACGGGAGCTTGGAATGCGCGTGGTCGGGAGCCCGGTTCGTGGACTACAACAACGAGACACCCCTTCCGGCGGAGGGGTGATGGCTGAACCAGCAGACCGGCCCGGTTCGGCCAGTTCTACGCCAGCCGCTCTTGCAGCCCGCAGCATGAACGGGCCACACCACTCCTAATCCGGCCGAGGCCGCGCGTCTGCCTCCCGAGGACAAAGCGTGTGCCCTCCCTTAGAGACGGCAAAGCCAGAAGCTGCGACGTGGCTCACAAAAAACGTTGACAAGCCTTGTTTGTCGCCCGTAGTGTTTGTTGCAACCGATCTCTGCAACCGATCTCAGCAATCGATCTTATTGGCACCGGTGAAAAGCCGGAGGACTGATTGCCTCTGGTTCAATCCCTAACCCCTCCTCAGCAAACGTGAAAGTATGGAGAGTTCAATGAAGACCTCAAAAGATGCGCTCGACAGCTCGGGCCCTTCTGAATTTCCGGAAGTGCCGGAGCCGCCCCGGCGCTCCGTCAACATGGTGGCAGGCACGATCGGCCACTTTGTGGAGTGGTACGACTGGTACATCTACGGGTTGCTGGCAGCGGTGTTCGCGGGACAGATATTCCCAAGCGAGAACCCGTTCGCGTCCCTTGTCGCAGCGCTGCTCACCTACGCGGTCGGTTTCGTTGTACGCCCGCTCAGCGGAATTATCATTTCGCCGCTGGCCGACCGCTACGGCCGCCGGCTCATCCTTACGCTGTCCATCTCCGGGATGGCGCTCGGCTCTCTGATCATCGGCCTCACCCCTTCATTCGCGACGATCGGCTACGCAGCACCTGTTCTCTTTCTGGTTGCACGCATCCTCCAGGGAATCTCGGCCGGCACCGAGCAGCAGAGCGCCATCGCGTTCATGGTCGAACACGCTCCCGCGAACCGGAGAGGCCTGTTCGGCTCGTTCTCCAACATGGCAAGCGGCCTCGCGACCCTCGCCGCGACCGGTTCGGCCGCAATCGTGACATCATCCTTTGCTCCCGCCGAACTCGCAGCCTGGGGGTGGCGCATCCCCTTCGTTGTGGGCGGCGCCCTCGGCGTCGCCGGTCTCATCCTGCGGGCCCGCTCGGATGAGACCCCTGAGTTTGAGGCAGCTGCCCTCGTCGATCAAAAGTCCGCCTGGGCGCGCCTGAAGGACCTGCTCCGCGAACACCCGAAGGCCCTGCTCCAGGCAGCGGCACTCTCTGCCCCGGCCGTGGCCTACTACACCTGGGCCACGTTCCTCCCCACCTACGCCAAGCTGACCACGGGCCGGGACCTGTCCTCCACCCTGGCCGGGAGCGTTATCGGGCTGGCCTTGCTCGTGGTCATCGTGCCGGTCTGTGGATACCTTTCGGACCGCCTCGGCCGCCGCAAGATCTTCCCCATCATCGGCGCCATCGGCATGATCGTACTCTTCTACCCACTGCTCCTGCTGCTGAACCAGCCAGGCTTCTGGGTATACGTTCTGGTTTCGGCATCCGGGTGGGTAGTTCTCGGTATTTGGCAGGCCGTTTACCCGACAATCCAGGCAGAGCTCTTTCCGGCCTCAGTCCGGGTAGCAGGCATCGGTTTCGCGCACCAGATCGTCATCGCCGTCTTCGGTGGCACCGCACCACTTATCGCCGCTGCATTCGTCGGCGCCGGACAGCCCATGTTCGTTGCGTACTACATGATCGCCATTGTCACCCTCTCCCTCATCGTCTACTTCACGCTCCCCGAGACCGGCAGCAAGGGCCCGCGTGCCACCGTCGCACCGGCAGACCCCGAAGTGCTGGAAGGAGAGCACCTGCTCTTCGATGCTCCACGCGGCGGGACCCAGACGAAGAATTCCAAGCCGTAGACCTACATCTCCTCCGCAACACTGCACATGAGGAAAGCCCTCGACCCGCTCCGGTCGAGGGCTTTCCCCTTCCCGGCCGTGGCCGACTCCAAGATGAAGCACACCCCAACCTCGCACAAGAGCATAGGCTCGGGCCCCAGAAATAGGAACGTAAAGTGGTCCACTGCGAGGCTTTAAGGTCCGACGCCGCCCACAGTCAGGGACGATTCTGATGGGTTATCCACCGCTACTGCTGCTCTGGGAGCTAATCCAGGGGCTCCCAATATCCAGCTGTGGATAACCCGAATTGCCCCCAACTGTGGACGGAACAGGGTCGCCGAGCGCAGCTTGTCCGAGCCTCGCCGGGTTGACGGAAACGCTTTTGAGGGCGAGGTGAGCCCGAGGAAGCACGCCTCGTGACCGAATTCGCTGGGATAGCAGTCCGCGCCGCCTTCGACGGATAGATGGGCCGAACTTACCGACGCCGGTCACCAGACGACGTTCGGCGAAATCTACCAGCGGGTCCGCGGACAACTCGGTACCACCGCTGGAATCACTCGAATACGCGGTTAGCTGTAAAGGCTCATCGCTGGACGCAGATACTGCTTCCGACTCCGATCCGGGTAGCTCACCCTGTTAGCCTTCCACTAGTGTGAAGGTTGGTGCAGATCTGGTCACGATCGAAGGAGCGGGCATGCGTATAGGTGAATTGGAACAAAGGTCCGGAGTGCCGGCTCGGATGCTCCGTTACTACGAGGATCAGGGCCTGGTGACACCGCGCCGCCTCGACAACGGTTACCGGGAGTATGACGAATACCTTGTTGACCGCGTGGCGAAAATCCGCGGGCTCATCGACTCGGGTATCCCGACCAGGATCATCGGCAACATCCTGCCGTGCCTGAACCAGCCGCAGACCGTCGTCGTCGACGACGCTGACCCGGAACTCCTGGAAATTCTGCGGCAGGAGCGGGACCGGATGACGCACAAGATCGACGTCCTTTCGCAGAACCGGGATGCCATCACCCGCTACGTCCAGGCCCTGGAGGCCGCCGCCGGCAGCAAGAGCAGCATCGTCACCGAACGCCAGCCGGCGTAGCAGCGGGCGCACGATTTGACCTTCCCACTAGTGAGAAGGTTGCACGATGGGTAGATGACCTCCTCCTCCTCTTCAAAACTAATCCTCGGCCTGCAGCTCGGTAATGGGTACGGCGCCCACGGGTCGGCCTGGCGCGCCGCGGGCGTGGACCCGGCCAATTACGCCGATTTCGACGCGCAGGTGCGCTACGCCCAGGCCGCCGAACGGGGCAAGTTCGCGTTCCTGTTCCTGCCTGACTTCCTGGCCTATGAAGCAGATGGCGTGCAGGAGGCGCCGATGCTCACCCTGGAACCCATGCTGACCCTGGCAGCCATAGCCCGCGCGACCGAGCGCATCGGTCTGGTAGCGACCGGCTCGACGACCTTCAACGAGCCCTACAACCTCGCTCGCCAGTTCAAGGCCCTGGATGTGATGAGTCATGGCCGGACCGGGTGGAACGCTGTGACGACCAGCGACCCTGCGTCCGCCGCGAACTTCGGGCAGGAGATCGCGCCCCGGCCGCAGCGTTACCAGCGGGCGCACGAGACCATCCAGATCACACAAGCTCTCTGGGGTAGCTGGCAGCAGAATGCCTGGATCAGGGACACGACGAACGCCCGGTTCATCGATCCGGAGAAGATCGAGGCCATCAACCTGCAGGGCAAATATGTCGCGTCTCGCGGTCCGCTGCCCATACCGCCGTCGGAGCAGGGCCAACCTGTGGTCTTCTCAGCCGGCGGAGGCGCGAACGGCCTCGAGATCGCCGGTCGGTACGCCAGCGCCGTCATCGGCGCAGTATTCACCATCGAGGACGCGCGCGCCCAGCGCGAAGCCGTCCGGGATGCAGCGCGCAGGGCCGGACGCAACCCTGACGAGGTGAAATTCATCGCCGGAGTGATGCCAGCCATCGCCGCCACCAAACGCGCGGCACTGGACCGCCGCGTAGCCCTCGGCGACCAAGCCGCCCCCGCCCTCGTCCCCTATCTCGGCTCCATGCTGGGACTGACTCTCGATGCGAGCCAGATCGACGAGCCACTCAGGCCCGCCCAGCTGGCAGCAGCCCGACCCAGCCCTTTCGATCCCCGCTCCCCACGGGCACTGGAGGTCGCCCGCGAAGGATGGACCCTCCGCGATATCCTCGCCCACGGGGTCATCGACTACCACCCCACCCCCGTCGGTCCGGCATCCGTCACCGCGGACCACATGCAGGAATGGTTCGAGGCAGGCGCCTGCGACGGCTTCTGGGTGTCCATCGACGTCTACGAGGACGGTATCGACACCTTCGTCGACCAGGTTGTTCCCCTGCTGCAGGAGCGCGGTCTCTTCCACGACGACTACGAAGGCACCACCCTCCGTGATCACCTCGGCGCCCCCGCCCAGTACGGCCTGGACACTCGACTCGCGGATAACGCCGAATGACGACAACCACCGACAACCCCAGCCACAATCAGAGCCACATCATTGACCAGGGTCTCTTCCGTGGCACCGTGGGACGTTACGCGTCGGGCATCACGATCATCACCAGTCACGATGACCAGGGGCCGATCGGGTTCACCTGCCAGTCGTTCTACAGTGTCCCCGTCGACCCGCCGGTCGTGTCCTTCAGCGTCATGAAAACCTCCACCACCTACCCGAGGATCCGCGACGCCGGAACCTTCACGGTCAACATCCTCTCGCGCGACCAGGAAGCAGTATCCAACCAGTTCGCCCGACGAGGCACGGACAAATGGGCCAACATCCGATGGAGCCCCACAACACAGGGCAACCCGGTCCTGGATGAAAGCCTGGCCTGGCTCGACTGCACAATCTGGGCCGAGCACGACGCCGGCGACCATCTCATCGTGCTCGGACGCGTTATCGAACTAGGAACATCTCCTAAAGAACACCCTGATCCCCTGGTGTACTTCCAAGGCCAATACCGGGCCCTCCGCGAGCTCGACCCTGCCTGATGCGTGTGTAGGTCGTTGTATCGGTGGGTCGCTTACCTTCGTCCTCGTCCGGTATATGACACCTCCGATTTGACCTTCACACTAGTGGCAATGTTGATGATGAGAGGACAGACATTGCACTAGGGAGACACATGAAGATCGGTATCATCGGCGCGGGCTCGATCGGCTCGACCATCGCCCGGCGCCTCAGCCGCCATGGGCACGACGTAATGGTCGCGAATTCCCGCGGGCCCGAGACCATCTCGGCCTCGGCCCTGAGGACTGGCGCGCGAGCCGTCACAGCTTCCGAAGCGGCCACTGACGTCGACGTCCTCATCGTCTCGGTCCCGATGAACCGCAACGAGGACATCGCCGCCCACGTCCGGCGCGCACCCGAGGCCGCCGCCGTCATCGACACGTCCAACTACTACCCGGCCCGCGACGGCATCGTCCCCGCCTTCGTTGAGGGGCAACCCGAAAGCATCTGGTTGTCCGAGCTGTTCGGCCGCCCCGTGACCAAAGCCTGGAATGCCATCACATCCCAGTCGTTCGACGCGAAGGCCGTTGAGGCCGGCACGGCAGGCCGGGTGGCAATCCCGGTGGCAGCCGACCGTGACGACCACCGGAAGCTCGCGATGTCACTGGTCGAACAGACCGGCTTCGATGCTGTCGACGCCGGAGTCCTCGCCGAGTCCTGGCGCCAGCAGCCCGGCGCCCCCGTCTACTGCACGGATCGTAGACGCGAGGAGATGCCAGCCTTCCTGGCAGCCGCCCAGAAGGAGCGCGTCCCCCAGCGCCGGGATCTGGCCATGGACGCCATCGGCGGGTACATCAATGCCGGCGGTAAACCGGACGGCAAGTTCCTCGTCGCCATCAACCGTGCCTGCTACAGCTGACGCTACGTCCCCACAACTCCCCCCCACGTACCAACGCGCACCTACTGATGCGCGCTCACACGCAAGCCAGGATGAATCCCGAATGACTTCTCACGAAGCAACAGCAACACAAGAGACCGGCGGTAACGGATCACGGTCCGACAGTGCAGGCCCGACGCAGAAACCCTCGTGGGCGGGGGTGGCCTCGCTGAGCGTGGGTGTATTCGCCCTCGTGATGGCCGAATTCCTGCCGGCAAGTCTTCTTTCCAGGGTTGCCGCGGATCTGGGAGTGACAGAGGGCGTGGCCGGTCAGTCCGTCGCCATCACAGCCATCGTCGCAGCCATTTCCGGCATCACCATCCCTGTCGTGCTCTCGCGTATGGACCGCCGGCACCTGATGATCATTCTTTCGGCGCTTGCAGTCGTATCCGATGTGCTGGTGGCGATCGCGCCGACCTACCCGATCCTTCTGGCCGCCCGCGTCCTGCTCGGCATCGCGATCGGCGGGTTTTGGGCGCTGGCGATCTCCATCACAGCGCGCCTGGTGCCTGCATCAAAGCTCGGTCTGGGTTTGACGATCGTGAACGTGGGCGTGACCCTGGCTACCGTCGCCGCCGTCCCGCTCGGCACGCTGCTCGGTGAGATCTGGGGTTGGCGTGCAGTGTTCGCTCTGGCCGCGGGCGTCGGCATCATCGCCATGGTCATCCAATTCTTCGCCCTGCCTTCGATGGTGACCGGTCCCTCAAGCGGATTCCGGCCCCTGGTACAGACACTGCGCTCCCGCATGGTCCTGCTCTGCCTGTTCACCATGGCCCTGATGGGCGCCGGTCACTTCGCCGGCTTCACCTACATCCGTCCTGCAGCGACCGAGGTCGGCGGACTCGATCCCGAGCAGCTCGCTGTCCTGCTCCTGGTGTACGGCCTGGGCATTGTGGGCGGCAATCTGATCGCCGGACCTCTCGCCGACCGCACGCTGCGCATCGCGACTCTGATCTTCCCGCTCGTCCTTGGTCTCGCGATGATCGCCTTCGTGTACATGGGCAGCAGCACCGTGCTGCTCTTCGTCGCAGCCGCGCTCTGGGGGGCCGGTTTCGGTGCTCTGCCCACGGTTATCTCGACCTGGCTTGCGCGAGCCGAACCGAGCCGCCTGGAAAGTATCGGCGGACTCCAAACCGGTGTGTTCCAGGTCGCGATTGCCCTCGGCGCGTTCATCGGTGGGCTCCTCGTCGACGGTGCCGGCGTACAGACCGCCCTGGTCCTCGGCGGCCTCGCCTCCGTGCTCGGCGGCCTGATCCTGGTGGCAGTCAAACCCCAAACGCTCGCCTAAAACAGGATGACTGGCCGACCGAACTTCTCTCCGCTGGTTACGCCCCGCCGCACACCAGGCACCGGAGATTTCCCGCCAAGACGACGACCCAACGAAAGGTTGGCGCTGAGCCGGTTTGACCTTCACATTAGTGTGAATGTGGAGACTGAAATACCGACAAGCTCTCCGATGGAGCGGTGCTTTGTCCAGTCGGTAATCCTGTGGATTCCGACCCGAACCGATGAATCCTACGAGCACCTTGGAGTCAACAGCTTATGAGTAGTGACACGCATCTCGCCCCTGCAACAGGGCCGGCCGGCATCATCGCCGATCCCCAGGGAGCGGTTACCGGCCCGAACACGACCAACTCGGCACCAACGAAACGATTGTCTCCGGGAGAGGTCCTGACGATCTCCGTCCTGGTCTTCTCGGCGTTCGTGGCGTTCCTGTCCGAGATGGTGGTCGGGGTGGCGCTGCCACAGATCATGGACGACCTGAACATCACGGCTACGACCGGGCAGTGGCTCACCACCGGCTACGCCCTCACCCTCGCGGTGATCATCCCGACCACCGGGTACATCATGCAGCGGTTCCAGCTCCGGACAATCTTCATTGTCAGCGTCGGTCTGTTCACCCTCGGCACCCTGATCGCGGCAGTTGCCCCCGGCTTCGCGCTGCTGCTCACCGGCCGGATTGTGCAGGCCCTCGGTACGGCGGTGTTGGTCCCGCTGCTGATGACGACGTCGATGGGTCTCGTTGCGCCGTCTCGTCGTGGACAGATGATGGCGTTAGTCACGGCGGTGTCTGCCGTCGCACCCGCCCTCGGTCCCGCCTTCTCCGGCCTCGTGATGTCGCAGCTGACCTGGCGGTGGCTGTTCATCATCATCTTGCCTCTGTCGGTCCTCGGCCTCCTCATCGGGGCAATCAAGATGCCGAACCTCACTACGCCGCGGCGAATCGGATTCGACACGTTGTCGCTGGTGCTCTCCGCGATCGGATTCGGCGCGTTGGTGTACGGACTAGCGAGTGCCGGCGAATCCAGCGGCGGTCACTTCTCAACAGCGTTCTGGATCGCGATCCCGCTGGGCGTGGCGGGAATCGCAGCATTCGTGTTGCGTCAGCTCCGATTGCAGCGCCGTGACGCGGCCGTTCTGGACATGCGGATCTTCATGCATGCCGGGTTCGCACGACCCGTTATCGTCTTTTCGTTCCTGGTGATGGGCGCCTTCAGTCTCGCCACCCTGCTCCCCCTCATCCTGCAGGAATCCCTCGGACTCGGTTCATTGGAGACCGGGCTGCTCATGGTGCCCGGCGGCGCGACGATTGGGATCGTGTCCCTCCTCGTCGGCCGCTACTACGACCGCATCGGAGCCCGGGGGCTTGCTATCCCGGGAGCCATCGTTGTCAGTGCCGGCTGGTGGTTCATGACGGCCTTCACCGAGAACACCTCGATGTGGGTGGTCCTGGCAACCTACATGTTCGTCTGCGCCGGCCAAGCGTTCGCCTGGGTCGCTCTCTTCACCATGTCGCTGGGATCGCTTCCTAGTGCTCTCGCTCCGCACGGCAGCGCCGCGCTCAACACTATCCAGCAGCTCGGCGGCGCGGCCGGTTTGGCAGTACTCATCGCGGTTCTCAGCTCGAACGCCGACGGCACCGACGCTACCTCCATCGCAAATGGTGCACGCGCTGCATTCACAGTCGGCACTGTTATCGCAGTCGTCGCCCTCGTGACCGCGGCATTCCTTCCGCGACACACGCGCAACGCGGACGAAGACTGAACGGCCAGCAGGACCTGACCTGTCGGCTATCGGTCGCGTCTGGCAGTGGCGAGATTGACTGGCAATGGATGCATAGAAGGAAACCGGCAACCTGCCACCATCATCAGAACACCCCCATCCGGTCATCCGCAGGACGACAACCGGGTCCGTAAGGCACGCAAGCGCCCAAAGCGAACCCCCTCTGGAGGGCCGCTGAGTTAGCAAAACGGGCTAAGTGGTCGCTACAGCTCAACGACAAATTCATGCTCCCTTTGAAAGCTTGTGACCTACGACCTCATAAAGGACTAGCACATGGGCCAGGAGCTTGTTCAGGTTCGGCCACACCCCAACCTGACGTCAGGTGGCAGCCGACAAGTTGTCAGACTGAAGCGTAATTGCCGCTTTTCTGACACGCACTCAAGAAACTCATAAAGTCCAACCTGACACTTCGGATGGGGTGGGCCAGAGTACCTCCCGGACCAACAGGATGTTGAAGAGCATCCCGTCTACAATGCAACCCGTTCGTCTCATGCCGGGCGTCCTGCAGGCAGCGAAAGAGCACGGGCAGGATGTCAGCCGCGCTGGGCGCAACCCGCCATGCCGCCCCGCCGGCGTCCTGGCCTCTTTTGAATGGAGCACCAGAACCGGTTCCGCACCGTCTGCATCCAAAGGGACGGCGCCGTGCGTGCATGCATCTCCTTCGGCTGCGCCAAATATTCTGGTTTACGGGTTCAAGTTCGGCGGTCGAAGGCCTCTGGCATTTTCGGTATCCCAAGTGCTCCGCTGGAAGCCCTCGGAAACGCGAGCCCCGCATGCCCTCCGGCGGTGAGGCTCCCGGGTCGCGGCCGCCGTTACCCCACCCCAGGGGTGGCGGCGGACAGACCGGCATACTGACGCCGGTCCCAGCGGGCAAGCTTCTTGCCCTTGTCACTCCACCGGTTGTTGTCATCGTTGGCGTGGTGCAGGCGGAAGATGAGGACATCAGCACCGGCATCCTCCGCGGCTCAGATGAGCATGGCCTCCCGAACCGTACCGGCCGAACCGGCACCGCCGGGACCTGAAGAGGAGACCCTTCCCGCCGACAAGACGTAGTAGCTGTCCGCGGCCTGCAGGGCAAAGCCGATGTGTTGCTCCACAAGGAGGATGCTCATGCCTTTCCGCTGGGACAACTCGACGATGGTCGCTTCTATTTCGGTGACGATGTTTGGCTGGATTCCCTCGGTGGGTTCGTCAAGGATCAGTAGGCGGGGGTCTGTGATGAGCGCCCGGGCGATGGCGAGCTGCTGCCGCTGGCCGCCCGAAAGCAGCCCTGCCCGGCGTTCCAGTAATGTCTGGAGCGCCGGGAACATGTGCAAGGCTTCCGCCACCCGTTCGGGGCCGTTCCTCCGCCCGTCCGCTACGAGCTGCAGGTTCTCCATGACGGACAGCTGCCCGAATGACTGCTGGCCCTGCGGCACGTAGGCCATTCCCCGGTCTACCCTGCGGTGCGGGCGTAGAGCCGAGATGTCTTCCCCGTCAAGGGTGATGCGTCCCGCGGTCGGCTTGAGAAGCCCGACGACGGCGCGCAGCAGCGTTGTCTTGCCAGCGCCGTTGTGCCCCAGGACAGAGACAACGGCTCCGTCCGGGACGCTCAGGCTGACGTTGGAGATGACTTGGGTACGTCCATAACCGGTCTCCAGATTTTCAACTTCAAGCATCAGTGGCCTCCACTCGCGAGGATCCAAGGTAGACATCCTGCACTTTTTGATCTGCCTGCACCTGGGCAACACTTCCCTCGCTGAGGACCTTGCCCGCTGCAAGCACGGTGACGGACGTTGCGAACTCCCGCACGAAATCCATGTCGTGTTCGACCACCACCGTGATACGGCTGGCCGCTATTCGACGCAACAACTCCCCGGTTTCGAACCGCTCGTCCTGGCTCATCCCGGCAATCGGCTCGTCCAGCAGGAGGACGTCCGCGTTCTGCACCAGAAGCATGCCGATCTCCAGCCATTGCTTCTGTCCGTGGGCGAGAATGCCCGCCTGTTTTCCGGCCGATCCCTCCAGCCCGATGATTTCAAGCGCCTCTTCCACCGCCGCATCCACGGTCCTGCGCCGACGGAGCATCCGAAGCGCACCGCGGCCGGCGCCGGCCGCGATGTCCAGGTTCTGGAGTACGGAAAGATTTTCAAACACGCTCGCCGTCTGGAATGTACGCCCCACCCCCAGCCGTGCGGTTTGGTGCACTTTCCGTCCGAGGATCTCTACCCCGGTG
Source organism: Arthrobacter sp. sptzw42 (assembly GCF_059089685.1). Lineage (NCBI taxonomy): Bacteria > Bacillati > Actinomycetota > Actinomycetes > Micrococcales > Micrococcaceae > Arthrobacter > Arthrobacter sp. sptzw42. The sequence goes on along the minus strand of NZ_JBNHEX010000003.1, from coordinate 69,754 downwards.
TGGTTCACTGATCCCGTGGCAGGTACCAGGCCGGTGATCGCGTCGATCACCGTTGTCTTCCCCGCGCCGTTGGGGCCGATCAGGAACCGCAGGTCGCCCTGGATGACATCGAGGCTGACGTTGTCCACGGCCAGGAATCCGTCAAAGGAGACGGACAGGTCGCGGACTTCCAGGTATTTGGGCCGGCCATGGCGGAGCCCTCCGGCCCGGGGCTCACCGTTCGGGAGCAGGGTGGGCGTGGTCATCTGCGGGCCTCCTCAGGGATAACTGTTTCTTCAGCTTCCGGCGATAGTGCCGCAAACGCTGGCGTTGTTGGTGCCGCGGGCACCGATACAGCCGGACGAATTCTGCGCCGCCTGCCCACGAGCGCCGGCACTGAAGCCAGCCCGCCGGGCATGAACCCGACCACCAGGACAAACAACAGGCCTTGGAAATACACCCAAAAGGAGGGAAAAGTGGAGGACAGGCCGGACTGGGCGGCGGCGACACCGACAGCACCGAGGACCGGCCCCAGCAACGTGGCACGGCCGCCGATGGCAACACCAATGAGGAAGGCGATGGAAGGGATCACTCCTACGTCTGCCGGAGAGATGATTCCGACGAGCGGGACGAACAGTGCGCCTGCAATGCCTGCCAGGACAGCGGCAATCACGTAGATGACGGTTTTAATGGTTGCCGGATCGTAACCAAGGAAGCGGACCCGTTCCTCCTGGTCCCGTACCGCAACCAGCAGCTCGCCGAGCCTGCTGTGCATCAGCTGCCGGGCGAGGGCTATGGACAGCAGGAACACTGACGCCGCAATCATGTACAACATCACCTTGTTGCTCGGGTCCTGCAGGTCATAGCCGAAAAATGACCGGAAGCCGCTCAGCCCGTTCGAGCCGCCAGTGGTGGCCTGTTGACCAATAAGGAACACAGCGAATGCAGCGGCCAGCGCTTGGCTCAGGATTGCGAAGTAGGCACCCTTCACCCGGCGCTTGAAGACCGCCAGACCCAGGACAAGTGCCACCAGCGCCGGGATCAGCACCACCGCAAGCAGAGTTACAGCCGGGCTTCGGAACGGCTCCCACCAGCCGGGCACCTCGCCGTTGCCGTAAAGGGACATGAAGTCCGGCACGCCGGAGCCGCCGAAAAGTGACGCGTCGGCAAGCTTCATGTGCATCGCCATGATGTAGGCGCCAAGCCCGAAGAACACCCCCTGGCCAAGGGTCAGCATGCCGCCGCGCCCCCACGCCAGGCCAATGCCCACCGCCACGATAGCGAAGCAAAGGAACTTTCCCAGCAGTCCCAGGCTGAACGCTGGAAGAATCACCGGTGCAACACCCAGGAGCAGGACCGCACCGGCGGCGAACGCCGCCGCAGTACCCAACCGTCCGCGCAGAAGGCCCCTCATGCCAGGCTCCTCGTCTTGAGGCTGAAGATGCCCTGCGGCCGGAGCTGAAGGAACACCACGATCAATATCAGGATCAGGACCTTGCCGATGCTCGCCGTCGTCGAGTACTCAAAGATGGACTGCAGCACGCCAAGGGAAAATGCGGCGATGACTGCCCCCTTGATTTGGCCAATGCCACCGGCCACCACCACCAGGAAGGCATCAACGATGTAGTTGGTGCCGAGGTAGGGACTGGTTGAACCAATGAGGGTGACAGCGACACCGGCTACACCGGCCAGGCCGGAACCGATGAAGAACGTTAGTTGGTCGCTGCGCCGGGTTGAGACACCGCTGGTTTCTGCCAGGTCCCGGTTCAGCACAACAGCCCGGATGCGGCGCCCCAGTGGCGTAGCCCTAAGCAGGAGGACCAAACCTGCCAGGCACACCAGCGAGAGAGCCAGGATAAAGAGCCGGGTCAGCGGGATCGGCGCACCCAGCAACTCGATGTTTCCCTGAAGCCAGGCTGGCGCGCGGACATCCACGCTGGGTGCGCCGAAGAGGTCCCGTGCGGCTTGCTGCAGGATGAGCGCTACCCCAAAAGTAACCAGAAGCGTGTCCAGGGGCCGGTGGTACATGCGGCGTAACAGCACCGCCTCGAGCACCAGCCCCAGGACACCGCCCACGACGAAACCCACCGGAATGGAAACCAGCAGTGAAACCCCGGCATCCGAGATGGCCTGCTGAACCACAAAGGCTGTATAGGCTCCGGCCATCATAAATTCACCGTGGGCCATGTTGATGACACCCATTTGACCAAAAGTCAACGACAACCCGAGTGCCGCCAGGAGCAGCACGGAACCGAGGCTGAGCCCGGCGAACATCTGCCCTATCAGGAGTTCCATTCCAGCAGGCCTTTCTTCGATGTGTGGGCAGCTGTTACTTGGCCAAATCCTTGGCCCAGTCGTAGGTGGCCAGGAAAGGATCCGGTTTAACGGCTTCCGGTGAGGACCAGACGGTGTCAATGAGGCCCTCCGCGTTGATCTTGCCAATCCGGGGAGTCTTGGTGATGTGGTTGTTCTCCCCGTCCACTGTCACCAGGCCTTCGGGCGCCTCAAAGGTGACCCCGTCCGCTGCGGCCTGAACCTTGTCCACGTCGAATGACCCGGCCTTTTCCACCATGGCCTTCCAGAGATACAGGGAGGTGTAGGCAGCCTCCATGGGGTCGCTCGTCACCCTCTCGGCACCGAACTTCGCCTTGAACGCTGCGACGAACTTCTTGTTGGCTGGGGTATCAAGGGTCTGGTAGTAGTCCCAAGCCGTCAACTGTCCTTCAACGTTGTCCAGGCCGACGCCGGGAACTTCCTCTTCGGCAATGGAAACCGAGACAACGGGCATGCTGTCAGCCGCCAGGCCGACGCTCTTGTACTGACGGAAGAAGGCCACATTGCTGTCGCCGTTTAAAGTGTTGAAGACCGCGTCGGCTTTGGAGTCCCGCACTTTATTTACGATGGTGGAAAACTCGGTCGAGCCGAGCGGCGTGTACTCTTCGCCTAGAATTTCCATGCCCTTGGCAGCGGCGTAGGCCCGAATGATCTTGTTGGCCGTCCGCGGGAAGACATAGTCGCTGCCCACCAGGAAAAGCGACTTTGTTCCCTGCTCAGCCAGGTAATCCAGAGCGGGAATGATTTGCTGGTTCGTAGTGGCGCCGGTATAGAAAATGTTTTTCGACGACTCCAGGCCTTCGTACTGCACCGGATAAAACAGAAGGGCATCGTTGGCTTCGAACACCGGGAGCATGGCTTTGCGGCTTGACGAGGTCCAGCCGCCGAAGACTGCAGCTGTGCAGTCCTGTTGAATGAGTTTTCCGGCACGCTCGGCAAACTTGGTCGGTTCGCTGGCGCCGTCCTCACTGACCACCTGTAGCTGCTTGCCCAAAACACCGCCGGAAGCATTGATTTCCTCCGCGGCCAGGGTCAGGGAGTCGAAGACGGTGCTCTCGCTGATGGCCATGGTGCCGGACAGGGAGTTTATGAAACCCACTTTGATGCTGTTGCCTGACGTGTCCACACAGGAACTGCCGCTGCTGGCGGTGGAGCCTCCGGACGCCGGGTCCGCAATCTGGCTGCCACAACCTGCCAGCACCGTGGCCACAGCGGCCGCAGTAAGGGGAAGGAAAGCGCGTTTGTTAACCGAAACCCTCATGTGTACCTGCTTCTCATTCAGCCGCTGCCAAGGCAGCGGCTCGCCTCCAAGGCCTTGGGAAGTGACCTCTTGCGATGAATGTAGGAGCCGATTGTTTCGGTGCCTGGAGGATTGGTTTCGGGACAGTTTCCAAACTGTTGCCTGGGCTGGCCCAAAGCCACGGCGCAGGAAGTAACGCGCGGAAGAACCGCGGGAAAGCGGGACGCTGAGATTTAACCTGCGGGAAACGTGCTGATTCGTAACTTAGGCCTGCGGGCCGGACACAATCCACGAAGGCAATGGCACCGCTCACCTGCGGTTATAGGAAAATAGGCGGCCAGCGGCCGGCTCGCGCCAGGCGGAAGTAGCGGCGCCTACCGCCCGATGGCGCGCGGCCGCCAGAGCACCACGGCCTGCGACCGCGGCCGGGGCCGTTGGCCCCGGGCCAGGCTCACCACGTCGCCGGCAGCACCGGCTGCGAAAATGCGCGAATCGAATGGCTGCGGCCGGCGGCTCAGTTCGTCCGCCAGCTCGGAAACCCGGCGCTGCAAAGCGGCCACCTGGTTTTCGAGCTCGAGGATCCGTTTGATGCCTTCGAGCGAGACGCCTTCCTGGGAGAGCCGCTGCACCTCGCGCAACATGTTGATGTCGCGCTGCGAGTAGCGGCGGGACTTTCCGGGCGCGCGGCTGGGCGAGACGATGCCCATCCGGTCGTACTGCCGAAGGGTCTGGGGGTGCATGTCCGCCAGTTCAGCCGCCACCGAAATTACAAAGATCGGCTGGTCTGAGTTGATGTCCACGGCTCACCCGCTGCTAAAGCCGGGCCTTGGCGGCCAGGCCCTCTCGGACGTCAGCGCCGGCTGTGGCATCGGCAAACGCCTTCACCGCAGCTTCAGCTTCCTTGTTCAGGTTCTTGGGCACGGCGACGTCGATGGTCACCAGCAGGTCCCCGGTCCCCTTGGACGTTTTCACGCCTTTGCCCTTGACCCGCAGCGTACGGCCCGACGGCGTACCGGCCGGCACGCGGACCCGCACCTTTTCGCCGTCAATGGTGGGCACTTCGATATCGGCACCCAGCGCAGCTTCGGGAAAGGTGACCGGGACGTGCACGCGGAGGTTGTCGCCGTCGCGGGTGTAAAACTCGTGCGGCTTGACCGCCACGGAGACCACGAGGTCGCCGTTGCCGGCCGGACCCGGCTGGCCCTTGCCTCGCACCCGGACCTTCTGGCCGTCCTTGATGCCGGCAGGCACGCGGACGTCGATGACTTCACCGCTGGGTTCCCGCAGCCCGATGGTGGTGCCGCGGATGGAACCCGAGAAGGAGATGCTGGTGGAGGCAGACCGGTCGGCGCCTTTCTGCGGAGCGCGCTGGAAACCCGTCTGGCCGAAACCGCCGCCAAACAGGTCCGCAAACTCGGGCGGGATGCCGCCCGAAGAAGGATTGAAGCCCCCGGCGTGGCGTCCGGTGTTGCCCGTGAAAAGGCCGCCGAACATGTCCTCAAACCCGCCGTTGCCTCCTCCGGCACCGCCGGGAGCAAAGCGGGCCCCGCCTCCCATGGCGCGGATGGCGTCATACTGCTGGCGCTCTTCGGGATCGGAGAGAACAGAGTGAGCCTCGGAGATGTCCTTGAACTTCTTCTCGGAAGCAGAGTTCCCCGAGTTGGTATCAGGGTGGTGCTCGCGTGCCAGCTTCCGGTAAGCCTTCTTGATATCGGCGTCGGAAGCGTCCTTGGCGACACCAAGGATCTTGTAAAAGTCCTTGTCCACCCAATCCTGGCTAGCCAATGGCGTTTCCTTTCGAAAGTTATGAATCGGTGGTTGAGCTTATCGAAACCCAAGTTTCGACAAGCTCAACCACCGGAGTATAGCTACGCAGGTACTGCGACGATGACCTGGGCGGCCCGGAGGACGCGTTCGCCTGACTTGTAGCCGGAGCGGAGCACCTGGCTGACGGTGTCAACTTCGATGTCCCCGCCGGGCTGCTGGATGAGGGCCTCGTGGATCGTGGGATCGAACTCCACGCCGGTCTCGTCGATCCGAACCAAACCGTAGGTCTTCAGCGCGTTCTCCAGCTTTGCGGCGATCGCGGCGAAGGGGCCGTCGGCGAGGTCACCATGCTGCCGGGCGGCGTCGACGTCGTCCAATACCGGAAGCAGGGAGTTCAGGACGCCGATGACGGCCATCTCCCCTGCCACGGCACGGTCGCGTTCAACGCGCTTGCGGTAGTTGACGTACTCGGCCTGCAGGCGGAGGAGGTCGTTCTTCAGCTCTGCCGCCTCAGCTGAGGAGCCACCTGCCGAAACGCCCTGCGCCACGGATTCCTCTGCCGGCACCTGGATGCCGTTGAGGATCTCTTCGGCCTGGGCAAGCGCGTCGCCGTCGGAATCCACTGCTTCAGAAGGGTCGCCGGGAACAGTGTTGCCGCCTTCAGCGTGCCCGCCCTCGGGGTGGCGGGCAGCCCCGGTCACCGGGTCAACCTTGCGGTTGTCCCGGATGACCGGTTCCTGGCGGCCGTTGCCCTGCTGCTCCTGGAGGTGCTCTTCACGGGGTGACGTGTTGTGCTCTTCCTCGTTACCGTGGTGCGGCATGGTTACTTCTTCGCTTCGTCTTCGTCGATGATCTCGGCGTCGACGATGTCTTCGTCGCCCTTGTCACCGGCCGGAGCGCCGCCTTCAGCACCTGCGGCACCGGTTGCGCCGTTGGGGGAACCGGCCTGGGAGTAGATGGCCTCGCCCAGCTTGCCCTGGGAAGCCTGGAGCTTCTCAAAGGCGGCCTTCACTGCGGCGTCGTCCGTGCCTTCAAGGGCCTTCTTGAGGTCGTCAACGTCGGTCTGGACCTCGGTCTTGACCTCTTCAGGCAGCTTGTCGGCGTTGTCGGCGATGAGCTTGTCCACGGAGTAGGCAAGCTGCTCGGCGGTGTTGCGGGTGTCGGTGGCCTCACGGCGGGCCTTGTCCTCGGCTGCGTGCTCCTCGGCATCCTTGACCATGCGGTCGATGTCTTCCTTGGAGAGGCTGGAACCGCCCGTGATGGTCATGGACTGTTCCTTGCCGGTGCCCTTGTCCTTGGCGGAGACGTGGACAATGCCGTTGGCGTCGATGTCGAAGGTGACCTCAACCTGCGGGACGCCGCGCGGAGCCGGCGCGATGCCGGTCAGCTCGAACGTTCCCAGCGGCTTGTTGTCGCGGGTGAACTCGCGCTCGCCCTGGAAGACCTGGATAGCCACAGACGGCTGGTTGTCATCAGCCGTGGTGAAGGTCTCGGACCGCTTAGTGGGGATGGCGGTGTTGCGCTCGATCAGGTGCGTCATCACGCCACCCTTGGTTTCGATGCCGAGGGACAGCGGGGTGACGTCGATCAGGAGTACGTCCTTGCGCTCACCCTTCAGCACACCGGCCTGGAGGGCTGCGCCAACAGCGACGACCTCATCCGGGTTCACGCCCTTGTTGGGCTCCTTGCCGCCGGCCAGTTCCTTGACCAGGTCGTAAACCGCAGGCATACGGGTGGAGCCGCCGACGAGGACGATGTGGTTGATGTCGGAGAGCTTAATGCCGGCTTCCTTGATCACATCGTGGAAGGGCTTCTTGGTGCGCTCAAGCAGGTCCTTGGTGAGGTCCTGGAACTTGGCGCGGGTCAGCTGCTCGTCCAGGTGGACCGGGCCGTCGGGGGTGACGGACAGGTACTGGAGGGAGACGTTGGTGCTGGTGGAGGAGGAAAGTTCCTTCTTGGCCTGCTCTGCTGCTTCGCGGAGGCGCTGGAGGGCGATCTTGTCCTTGGACAGGTCGATGCCCTTGACCTTGAGCTGGTTGAGCAGGTAGTCAACGACGCGCTGGTCCCAGTCGTCGCCGCCGAGGCGGTTATCACCGGCGGTGGCGCGGACCTGGATGGTGGAGAAGTTGTCTTCGTCCTTGCCGACCTCCAGCAGGGAGACGTCGAAGGTGCCGCCGCCGAGGTCGAAGACCAGGATGAGTTCGTCTTCCTTGCCCTTGTCCAGGCCGTAGGCCAGTGCCGCGGCGGTGGGCTCGTTGACGATGCGCAGGACGTTCAGGCCCGCGATCTCGCCGGCTTCCTTGGTCGCCTGGCGCTCGGCGTCGTTGAAGTAGGCCGGGACGGTGATGACGGCGTCGGTGACCTTTTCACCCAGGTAGGACTCGGCGTCGTTCTTCAGCTTCATGAGGATACGCGCGGAGATTTCCTGCGGGGTGTACTTCTTCTCATCGATGCCGACGGTCCAGCCGGTGCCCATGTGGCGCTTGACGGAAGCGATGGTGCGGTCGATGTTGTTGACGGCCTGGCGCTTGGCGATCTCGCCGACCAGGACCTCGCCGGACTTGGAGAATGCAACGACGGACGGCGTGGTGCGGCCACCCTCGGCGTTGGCAATAACGGTGGGCTCGCCACCTTCGAGAACGGAGACGACGGAGTTGGTGGTTCCGAGGTCGATACCTACTGCACGTGACATGTATTGCTTCCTTCTTTTCTTGGAAACTGCGGGCGCCCAGACAATTGAGCGTTCTGCACTCAACTCTACTCAGGGCGTCAGCAATGTCAATCCAAAGTTGAGTGACCTACGCTCAAGTCTGGGTTTAGGCAGTGCGGGGCGGGCTTGGGTTTCCGCGAAAAGCCGGTGTTAAAAGCGAACGACGACGGCTCTCCGTTTCGCTGCTGGAGAACGCCGCCGCCGTACTGCCTGCCTGGTTGTGCTACCTGTCTCCGTCCCGGTGACCGTGAAGGGGCCCCCGCTCCTCCGCGGTGGTGTTGACCTGCCCGTCCGTAAGCCTTTCGCGGATGCTGTCCGTTTCGTGGGCCGTTCCGGCGGTGCCGGCAGAGCCGTAGTCGCCGTCCTCGTATTCCCCGTCTTCAAGGTTTCGGGCAGCGTCACCGGCGGTGCCGGCATCTCCGTAGTCGCCGCTCACGTATTGCCCGCCTTCGCCCTCAAGGCCGGGGGCAGTGCTTCCTTCGCGGGGCTCCTCGCCGAAAGTTTCCTGGTTCTCAGTCATGGTGCATCTCTCCTTTGAGTTCCGCGTCCATGCGGGCGCATTTGCAGTCTATCCAGCAGGACTTTCCGTCAACAGGGTTCCGAATCGGCCTATGGTTCACTAAGTGCATGACGTGGCCAGAGGATTTTTGGGGAATGCACTTCGCTGACTGGGTGTCACTCCTTCCGGCTGCTATTGCCGTCTATGCGGTTTTTAGCGCCTGGAGGGCGAGACCCGCGTCACTGATGGGGAGACGCCGACACGCAGCGATGAAGGGCGTTCGCGTACCTCGCAAATCATCCTTCTCGCGGGTAAAGGCAATAATCCGGGGTGCTCCACACAGCGCTGCTGACGAACTCAACTGGCTGGCGAACATCTACTCATCGCACCGGTTATATCAAGATGCTGACGTCGCGCCCTCGAATTTGATCAGTTACAGCGCAAATCGCAGCCAGATCGTGGATTTGTCGAGGGCGTATCTGGCATATGCCGCCGACCTCAGGAGAGGTTCTCTGTTAGGTACGGCCGCGGCTCCTGTTGTAACTCAGGAAATACAAATGGCCACCATGACCGCAAACCTTTTAGCAGAAGCTGCGTCTGGCCAAACTATGAAGACTCCCGAAAGCTTTAAAATCGAAAGTCCAAAATTTCGGAGGGAACTCGAGATATTCAACTTGCCAGAGCTGACTTCGGGAACCTTGGCTTATGACCTTTTTGTCAGCTATAGGCGCCACCGCTTAGCGCCCTCAGCACCAACTCAAACCATACCGAGGACCGATCGCCCACAATCCCTCGAAAATCCTGGCCTTGAGCAGTTCTCACTTAACGTTTCCGAAGAAGACCTTTTATTGCTGTCAGAAAAGCTCGCAAAACAACACGCTTTCGACGGCGTTTTACCCCGACTGCTGGATTGGCGAATGGAAAGAGATGAATCGAACGGCAGACTTCGCCTCCACCTAGCATTGTCGGAGACAACGTTCGGCGCCGTAATCCTCGATCATTATCCTGCTGCATTTAGAGACATGACCGGTGAAAATCGCAAAGTAGATGGGGCCTACGCCCGACTCCTCACACTTTCCGCCTCTGTTATAACATCAGACAAGATGCTGCTTTTTGCCAGCAGATCGAGATTGGCAGGATCTCATCCCAACCAATTCGGTCCCGCTGTAAACGGCAATCTCGAACTTCGAACGCGCAAGGGAGTGTTTCCTGACGGCGACGAATATGGACTTCCTGATCCGAGGAGGGCGTTGGCAAGGGAGGCCCGCGAAGAGCTGGGGTTGCGGTTGGGGCCTGCAGCGTTTCAGACCCTGGGCATAGGAAAGTTCACGGTTGATGACAAAGAGCGCGGGACGAATGTCCTCATGACACTAGCCCAAGTGGAACAAACCGCTGACCAGATTCGGCAGGGCGTACGGGAGTCCGACCCCATGGAAGGCCGGTGGGAATTGGGTGCTCATCTCCTAGCAGCGCCTCTGCCTTCCAATGACAGTGACGTCGATCTTATGTTGTCTTGGCTCCTTCATGATCCTCGCCTCACCCCACACTCAGTGCTGGTGGGATGCGCAACGCTAGCTCGCTTCTTTGCGGTTGATGCCGCGCGTATCCAAAACGCTGCAGCCGCGCCCACCGGCGCATGGGCAACCGAAGTGCTCACTTTGTCATCGTGACTCTACTTACCTCAAGCAACCGGAGCATGGATGCGCTGTCCGACCTCAGCGCCCGGGGAAAGAAATGAACCCAAGCTCCTCCGGCCGCCCTCCTTATTGTTCAGCTCTTATTGGACGGTGGCCGGAAGGGGCGCCTGCCAGGCAGGGCACCCCCATCAGGTCCTGCTTACCGGCGGCCGGCTCCTTCCAGGTCGGTTTCGTGGCTCCGGCCGGCCTCGCCCCATACGGCGGCGTCCTGTTCGGGGCGGCCCGGCTTGCCCGGCCACCAGATCCGGGGACCGATGTCATAGGCCAGGGCGGGCACCAGCAGCGAGCGCACCAGGACGGTGTCAAGCAGCACTCCGAACGCGACGATGAACGCCAGCTGCACCAGGAACATGATGGGAATGACGCCCAGCGCGGCGAAGGTCGCTGCCAGCACCACGCCTGCGGATGTGATGACGCCGCCGGTGACGCTGAGTCCCCGGAGAATGCCGGGGCGGGTGCCGTGCTTGAGGGATTCCTCGCGGACCCGGCTCATCAGGAAGATGTTGTAGTCCACGCCGAGGGCGACAAGGAATACAAAACCGAACAACGGTACGGTGGCGTCCGCGCCCGGGAAGCCCAGGATGTTGTTGAACACCAGCGCCGAGACGCCCATGGCGGCCGCGTAGGAGAGCACCACGGAGAGCACCAGCAGGACCGGCGCCAGGACTGAGCGCAGCAGCAGCATAAGGATGAAGAGGATGACCACCAGGACAACCGGGATGATGATCACCAGGTCCCGCTGCGCGGTGGTGTTGGTGTCCAGGGCTGTCGCCGTCACGCCTCCCACCAGCGCGCCCGGGTCCACCGCCTTGATGTCGTCGCGAAGGGCCTTCACAGCCTCCTCGGCCTCGATGGAATCAGCTGCGGAGTTCAGCGTGGCATTGATCAGCACCTTTCCTTCGCGGACGTCCGGCGAGCTGGGAGCGCCGGGGGCTCCGGTAATGGGCACCGAGCCCTGGGCCAGCAGGTAGGCCTCGCCCACGCCGTCGGCCGCCTTCACAGTGTCCAGCACCTCCTGTGCCTTCCCTTGATCCGCGACCACGACGGCGGGGCTGCCGCTGCCGGCGTCGAAATGGCGTGCCAAGGCGTCCTGGCCGTCCACCGCATTGGAAGCACTGAGGATGACGTCCGTCTGCGGGACGCCGTTGGCCTTGAGCTGCAGGAGACCGGCGGAACCGGCAAGCAGAACGAGTACCGAGGCAACCCAGATGATGCGGGGGCGCCGGGAAACCAGCGAGCCGGTGGCCCGCCACAGTCCCTTCTGGCCTTCCAGCCCGGTCACGATCTCCGGCCCACGCGCGCCTGCCGGCGCAAGCTTCGGGCGGAAGGGCCAGAACGCTGCGCGGCCCAAAAGGGCCATCAGTGCGGGTAGCAGGGTCAGGGCTGCGAACAGCGAGCAGAGGATGCCTGCTGCAGCCACCGGCCCCAAGGCTTTGTTGGAGTTGAGGTCCGAGAAGAGCAGGCACAGCAGCGCGATGATCACGGTGGCGCCTGAAGCCAGGATGGGCTCGAAGGAGGCTTTCCAGGCAGTCAACACGGCGGCCGTGCGGTTGCTCGTATGGGTGAGGGCTTCACGGAACCTTGCCACATACAGCAGCGCGTAGTCCGTGGCGGCGCCGATCACCAGGATGGACAGGATGCCCTGGCTCTGGCCGTTGAGCTGGATCCAGCCCGCCTTGGCCATGCCAAAGACCAGCAGGATCGCCGCGCACAGTGCGAAGACCGAGGTCAGGAGCACCACGATGGGAAGCAGCAGTGAGCGGTAGACAACCAGCAGGATCACGAACACGGCGGCCAGCGCCACGAGCAGGAGGATTCCATCGATGCCGGCAAAGGCTGCGGTGAGATCGGCAGCAAGCCCGGCAGGACCGGTAACGAACGTGCGCAGGCCTTCCGGTGCCGCCTCGGCCACGGTGTCCCGCAGTTCCTGGACGGCCTCCTTGATCTCGGCGGAAGAATCAATCGGGGCGATGAACTGGACTGCCTTGCCGTCCTCGGAGGGGATGGGTCCGATCACGGCGCTGCCGAGCTCGAGGCCTTCAAGCTCTGTCCGGAGGCTTGCAATGTCGCCCAGCTGTTCCGGACTCAAAGCTTCCTCGCCCTCCAGGACGATGACGCCGGGAACTTCATCGGAGTCCCGGAACTTTGCTTGCCAGTCACGCGCGGCGGTTGCCTCGGCGCTGGCGGGCAGGAAAGACGCTTGATCGTTGGAGGAGACCTCTTCCAGGCGACCGAAGGTGGGACCGCCCACCCCTGCAAGGGCCAGCCACGTCAAGACCAGGATCACGGGAAGCAGCCAGCGCAGCCAGAACGGGACGCGTTCCTTGGCATGGGAGTGGGAGTTCATGGGGCCTTCCTAGTGCTGGGCAGGAGTAGAATTGGTTCCATATTAAAGTATCTCTGCGATGGAGATAAGTGTTTACCTAGCTTTTTCTCTCCGGCACCGATGAGGGCGGGCGGGCGCTCCTGAAGTAATATCCGTCAATACGGCCCGGCAGCACGACTGCCGTCCACAGCGGAGAGTTCCCGCTTAAGGCACACATTGGAGGGGCATGACCGGCGAGGAAACTGCCGCCATCACCGGCCCTCCCACGGGTGAGGGCCCGCATCCGCTGGTTCGGCTCCTTCAGGAGTTCACGCTGGAGGCCAACCGCTACGTGGACTCAGCGGGCGGGCGCAAGGACATGCACCGGACGGACCTGAATGCACTGGCAGTGATCATGCGCCACACTGCCGCCGGCGGCACGGTCACGCCGGGGCTCCTCCGCAAGGAACTGAACCTCAGCTCGCCTGCCACCACCGCGCTGATCGACAGGCTGGACAACTCCGGGCATGTGGTGCGCGAGCGCGACAGTTCGGACCGCCGGCAGGTCCACCTGCGGATGACACCCAAGGCATTCCAGGACGGCGGAGCCATTTTCGCTCCCCTCTCGCGGCGGATGGGGAGCGCCATGGCGGATTTCAGCCCGGAGGAGCTGGAGACGGTGACCCGGTTCATGACGGCCATGGTGGAAGCCACGGTGGCCGCACGGGAAGAATCGGCCAACACGCCCGGTTCTCCCACGGCGCGCAAGTAGGTCGCGCCAGCGTCGTCTTACGGCCCGAAACGACAGTGGGAGTTACCCGGTTGGGGGGTAGCGTTTGATTATGAGTGCGCAGCAGCCTGAAGACGACGTTTACACGCACGGCCACCACGAGTCGGTGGTCCGGGCCCATGCCGCCAGGACGGCCGAGAATTCCGCGGCGTTTGTCCTGCCGCACCTGAGGCCGGGGGTTGAAGTGCTCGACGTCGGCTGCGGGCCGGGCAGCATCACCTGTGATTTCGCCGCCCTGGTCACCCCCGGAAAGGTCACCGGGCTGGACCGCTCCCCGGACATTATCGCCCAGGCAAAGGCCCTCGCCGCCGAGCGGGAGGTCGCCAACGTCGAGTTCGTGGCCGGCAACATCTACGACCTCGACTTCGAGGACGAAACGTTCGACGTCGTCCACGCCCACCAGGTCCTGCAGCACCTGACCGACCCGGTGGAGGCGCTGCGGGAGATGCGCCGGGTCGCAAAGCCCGGCGGGATTGTTGCAGTACGCGACGCCGACTTCCATGGCATGAGCTGGTACCCCGCCATCCCCGAGCTGGACGAGTGGATGGAGCTGTACCAGCGCATCGCGCGGCGCAACGGAGCAGAGCCCGACGCCGGGCGGCGGCTTGTCAGCTGGGCCCAGTCCGCGGGCTTCACCGACGTCGCGCCCAGCAGCAGCAACTGGCTTTATGCCACAGGCCAGCAGCGGCGCTGGCAGGCCCGGGTCTGGGGTGAGCGCGTCCTGCACTCAGCGTTTGCTGAACAGGCGCTGGAATACGGGTTCGCCAACCCTGCGGACCTTGCCCGGATTTCCGCCGGCTGGCACCGCTGGGGCTCCACCGACGACGGCTGGTTCCTGATCCCCAACGGCGAGGTCATAGCGCGGGCATAGATCCGCGGCGGTGTGCAGGCAACGTCAAACCGCCGCTGGTACTGATCGTGTCCATAGCTGCCACTAAGCTTTACTGGTGCAATTCTCACTTTGGCTTGCCCTGGCCGGCGCCGGCGCCCTGATCAGTTTCACCCCCGGCGCCGGAGCCATCAACACCATGAGCAACTCCCTGAACGCCGGCTTCCGCCGCTCCATTTGGGGCATCCTCGGGCAGCAGGCAGCGCTGGTCATCCATGTGGTGATCGTGGCTCTTGGCGTGGGGGTGCTGGTGGCCAGTTCCCCTGTGGCCTTCAACGTCATCCGCTATGCTGGCGCCGCGTACCTGGTTTACCTGGGCATCCGGCAGTTCCTCAGCAAGCCGGACCTTGGGCAGGAAAAGATTGCGGGCCTTCGGAACGAGCCTGCCTGGTCCATTTTTCGGCGCGGGCTCTGGGTGAATCTGCTGAACCCGAAGGCAATTGTTTTCTTCCTGGCTTTTATGCCCCAGTTCATCCGTCCCGAGCAGCCGCTCCTGGCCCAGTACGCAGTTCTTACGGCGACGGTTGTGGCCATCGACATCTTGGTGATGTGGTTCTTCTTTGCCGCCGCAGCACGGTCCTTCGAACGGTTCACGCACAGCGCCCGGGGGCAGCTGATCCTCAACCGCGCGTTCGGCATCCTCTTTGTCGCCGTGGGCATCCTGCTGGCTTTCCTCCACTGACCTTCATCGCACTGCACCGGGCGTATCAAGGAGTATGACGGGGCTGCAAAATTTCTTTACAAAAAAGTCAACCTTTGTGAAACTGCCGCTAGCCAACAGGGGCCATTAGCACGCATGCTTACTACATGAACTCAGTGTCGAGCCCATACCGCGTCATCGCCGTCTGCACCGGAAATATCTGCCGCTCCCCCATGGCAGAGTTCATGCTCGCTGCGGCGCTGCAACGCGAGGGGCTGGACACCGTGGTCACCGTCGACTCCGCAGGCACCACCGGCTACGAAGCAGGCCGGCCCATCGACCCGCGGGCCGCACGCCGGTTGTCGGCAACGAAGCTTCCCTCCGATAAACACCGCGCCCGGGAATGGCATCCGGCGTGGTTCCGCGAACGGGACCTCATCCTGGCCCTGGACATTGACCATTACGCCTGGCTCACCGAAGCGGCTCCGGACCAGGAGTCCAGGGATAAGGTCCGCATGCTGCGCAGTTTTGATCCCCTGCTGGCGGAAAAGGACCTGCTGGACCAGGGCATCGAGGATCCCTGGTACGGCGGCCAGTCCGATTTCGACGCCGTCTGGCGCCAGATCCACGACGCGCTGCCCGGGCTCGTGAACCACATCAAGGGTGCCGTCATCAAAGATGCCCAGCTACTGCACAGATGAAAGCCCGGCGGGGAAAAAGGTACGCTCTAACCCATGAGCCCAGCCCCCGTCATCATCGCCATTGACGGGCGCTCCGGCGCAGGGAAGACAACGCTCGCGGTCGAACTGGCGGCGCGGCTGCGCGCCCATCACAAGGTCGCGCTGTTCCACCTCGAGGACATCTACCCCGGCTGGAATGGGCTGATGGCCGGCATCGACCGCTATGTCGCCACCGTCCTCGAACCCTTGAGCCGGGGGGATGCGGCTACCTGGACAAGCTGGGACTGGGATAAACATTACGACGGCGACGTCCGCGTCACGCTGCCCGCCGAGATTGTGATCGTAGAGGGAGTCGGGTCCGCTGCCGGCGCCGCGCGCCCACTTCTCAGCGCCGTCATTTGGGCGGACTCTCCGGAGGACGTGCGGCGCACCCGCGCCCTGGACCGGGACGGCGGGACCTACGAACCCTACTGGGACCAATGGGCGGCCCAGGAAGAGGAGTGGCTGAACGGCGACGACGTCCCGCGCCACGCCGACGTACGCGTCCTGAACCGGGCCGACGGCAGCGCCCCCTCCGATGTCCTGCAGCTCCTGCCGTACCTCCCCGGCCTGGCCACTGCCCTTTCCCCCGAACTGTCCGCCCGCCGCGGCCTAAGCCTTCACGCCGAGCGCCTGGACCTGCGCCCGGATGCGGCTACGCTGTTCCATTCGCTCTACGGCGGCTCACCCAATGCCGTTTGGCTGGACTCTTCCAACGCGGACGGCCCGGCCGGAACCAGAACTTTCCCGCCCGCGTCCGCCGCTGCCGAGCGCAGCCGCTTCAGCATCATGGCGGACGACGCCGGCCAGTCCGGCCAGTCGGTGACGCACCGCTCCGGCGAGAGCGTGATCCGCGCAGGCTGCGCCACAGCCACTGTGGAAGGCTCCTTCTTCCGCTGGCTCGATACGGTGTGGGGCGGAGACGGGGTCAGCATCCCGGACGGTTATCCCGGAGATTTTACGCTCGGCTGGCTGGGATGCCTGGGGTACGAACTCAAGCGGGAAACCGGGGGCGCCGATCTCTCTTCACCCACCCCCGATGCCGCCCTGATCTTCGCCGGCAGGGGCGTAGTACTGGACCACGCCGCCGGCAGTGCCTGGCTCCTGGCCCTGGCTGTTCCTGACGCAGACCAGTGGCTTGGCCAGGCGCGGGCAGCCGTGGAAGCTGCTTCCCGCTCCGCCGCACCGGCCGCCCTGACCGCCCAAGCGGGCGGCAGCAGCGGCGTCGTACTTCCGGCGGTGCCCGTGTTCCGGAGCCGCGATACCAGCGGCGCCTACAAGGCGAAAATCGCCGCGGCGCAGCACGAGATCGCTGAAGGTAACACCTACGAGGTGTGCCTGACCACTACGCTTATTGCCAATGTTCCGGCCGCTGAGCTGGACCCGTGGCAAACCTACCTGGACCTCCGCCGCAAAAACCCGGCCCCCTTCGCCAGCTACTTGAGATTCGGCGGCCTCACGGTGGCCAGCACCTCCCCCGAGCGCTTCCTGAAGTTGGGGTCCGACGGCGGCATGCGCGCCGAACCCATCAAGGGAACCCGCCGCCGGGCCGCTGATTCGGCGGAAGATGAGCAGCTGCGGTGGGACCTCGAAACGTCCTTGAAGGACCGCGCCGAGAACATCATGATCGTTGACCTTCTGCGCAACGACCTCAGCCATTTCGCGGTCCCCGGTTCCGTAACGGTGAGCAGGCTCTGTGCCATCGAAAGCTACGCCACCGTTCACCAAATGGTGAGTACCATCGACGCGCAGCTGCGGCGCGGATCATCCCGTGCCGAAGCTGTGGCAGCCTGCTTCCCTGCCGGTTCCATGACCGGTGCACCCAAGATCAGCACCATGGCCATCCTGGACCGGCTGGAAGGCGAAGGGCGCGGACTGTACTCCGGCGCCGTCGGATACTTCTCCCTGAACGGCGCAACGGACCTCGCCGTCGCCATCCGGACTTTGGTGATCCGCGGGGAAGGTGACGGGACGGTGGAACTGACGCTCGGCGTCGGCGGCGCCATTACCGCCGACTCGGACCCTGATGACGAATATGAGGAGATCCGGACCAAGGCCTTCGGCGTCCTCTCGACCCTTGGCGCGGAGTTTCCTGACGTTTAGACGAGGCCCGCCTGTTACTGGACGGTGGCTGTCAGCCTCGCCACATTGTCCACATAGCGTGCTGCGAGTGGCCGGTTGAGCCAGTCCGCCAGCTTAAGCTCATGCGAAATATCCCGGTAAGTGTCTTCCACGGCACGCATCTTGGTGACAATGTCGGCGCCAAGCAGCATTACCGACACCTCCAGGTTCAGTGAGAAGGAGCGCATGTCCATGTTGCTGGATCCGAGGACGGCCACTTCGTCGTCGATGGTGAAGTGCTTGGCGTGGAGCACAAACGGGGCTTTGTACAGGTAAATCCGGACGCCGGCTTCCAGAAGGGCCTCATAGTAGGAGCGCTGGGCATGGTGGACCAGGAACTGGTCGCCCTTCTCGGAGACGAACAGCTCCACGTCAACCCCGCGCTGGGCAGCGGTGGTGATGGCGTAGAGCAGCGAATCGTCCGGGACGAAGTACGGGCTGCAGATGGAGATCCGGCGCTGGGCGGAGTAGATGAGGGTATTGAAGAGCCTCAGGTTGTTTTCCGTGATGAATCCCGGGCCGCTGGGCACCACCTGCGCCGTGACGTTGCCGGGACGCGCATCCGCCGGGAGCTGCAGTTGGTGTTCCAGGGATTCGTCGGTCTCACTGAGCCAGTCGGTGGCAAAAACGACGTTGAGGGTGGTGACGATCGGCCCATGCAGGCGGGCCATCAGCTCCACCCACTCCCGGCCCGCCTTGCGGTGCCTCGGGTTGTTGTAGGACGGCTCAATCAGGTTCTGCGAGCCGGTGAAGGCGGTCTCGCCGTCGATCACCATGATTTTGCGGTGGTTCCGCAGGTCGGGGCGGCGCCACTGGCCGTGGATGGGCAGGAGCGGAAGCATGCGCTTCCACTGGATCTTGCTGGCCTTGAGCCGTTTCAGGAGCCGGTTGTAGCCCTTGACCCGGAGGGTGCCGATATGGTCGAACAGCACCCGGACTTCCACGCCCCGTTCGGCCGCTTCCTCAAGCGCCGTCAGGAGCTCGTCGGTGATGTGGTCCGTGCTCATGATGTAGAACTCGGCATTTACGAACTTTTTCGCCTTCCGCACCGCCTGCGTCATGTGCAGGATCGAGTCCGGGTAGCCGGGGATAAGCTCCACGGAATTGCCGTCCACCATGGGCAGTGAGCCCAGCCGCCGGTTCAACTCCGCCGCGGACCTCACCCATTCGGGGCCCGGGTAGTCGCTCTCCACGTCCGCCAGCGAGGAGATCCCGGCGCGCACCCGCTCGTTGACCTGCTGCTGCTGCTCCCGCCGTCGTTTGGACAGCTGGAAGTTGCCGAACAGCAGGAAGAGGATGATGCCCAGAAACGGGACAAAAAAGATGCCCAGCAGCCACGCCATCGCTGTGGTGGGCCGCCGGTTGCCGGGGATGATGCCCAGGGCCAGCACCCGGATCACCAGGTCGGCGACGGCCAGCAGCACCACGATCCATGTCGGCGCGGAACCGGCAAGCGAAAATGGCCACAACACGTGTATTCCCCCCGGAGGATGGGCTCCCGGCGGACGGATTCCGGCCAGGGCACTCTGCCCAGCTTATCCGCAGGGACGCCGCACTAAGCTGGAGCCATGACCTCTCCAGCTTCTGTGGTTCTTGTATTCCTCGACCCCGCGTTCCCGGACGGCCGGCTGGCCGATGCGTCCAAACCCCAGTTGTTGGTCACGGACCAGGGTGCGACCCGCGGCGACGGCATCTTCGAGACCATGCTTGCCGTGGACGGCAGCGTCCGGAAAATCCAGGCGCACCTGGACCGTCTGGCGGGATCCGCAGCAGCACTGGACCTGACCATTCCCCGCGAGGAGGAATGGCGCCGCGCCATCGCCACAGCCCTGTCCGAACACCGGACCCAGCACCCGCCCGTGGCCGGGTCCGACGACGAACTGGTGGTCAAGCTGGTAGTGACCCGGGGAGTTGAGGGTGCCCCGGCCCCCACGTCGTGGGTGCAGGTTTCTCCTGTCGGGTCGGCCGGACGCCGCCAGCGCGAGGCAGGCATCGACGTCATCCTCCTTGACCGGGGCTACGACAGTGAGGTTGCCGAACGTGCACCCTGGCTGCTGCTTGGCGCGAAGACGCTCTCCTACGCCGTCAACATGGCTGCCTTGCGGCACGCCCACAAACAGGGCGCCGATGACGTCATCTTCATCTCCTCGGACGGCCGCGTGCTGGAGGGACCAACGTCAACTGTTCTGATGGCGCACCTGGAAGCGTCCGACGACGGCGCTCCCGTCAAGCGGCTCATCACTCCACAGCTGGACAGCGGCATCCTGGCGGGTACCTCCCAGGGTGCTTTGTTTGCGGCCGCGAAAACGGCCGGGTGGGAACTGGGGTACGGTCCGCTGGAGCCCCAGGACCTGCTGGACGCGGACGCCGTCTGGCTGATTTCCAGCGTGCGCATGCTGGCCCCGGTGAACCGCATTGACGGCAAAGAGGTGGGCACCCCGTCGGTGCAAAAAGAGCTCACCGCGGAGCTGAACGAGCTGTTCGCGGCAATCGAATAGGTTTTGCCTTTGGGGCCATGTTCCTGGCGCCCCATCAGCCGTAGGGTGTGGTGCGGGGCGACACCGCACTGCTGGAGGACCAGCAGGACAGGGATGCGGTGGACCGCCTGGGCCTGGAACCATGGCAACCCGGCGAGAAAGCCCACTACATCAGGTTCTCAGCCACAGTGATGACCGCCGCCGCTTCAAAGTCAATGCACCGGATATTTTGAACACCCGTCTCACTGACCGCCGGCGGGCTTCCTTCGAGTAGCCGGAGACTGAGGGTAATTCCAAACGCTTGCTGAATGTGTAGCCTACTAGTAAGGTCTACATTGTAGATAAGGCACTAGCACCGCCCCAGCTATCCGCTCCAAAGGAGCTGATCATTACTCCATGGCCCCGTGCAGGGCATTGAGTCTCTCGCTGCTGTAGCCGAACGGCGGTACACACGCACTTAGCGAAGGGACGCCGTCATGGCACATTCGCAGTTCGATATTTTTCTCCAAGAAGCCACTTACCTGGACCAGTCCTCTGGCCACAACCTCAATGACGACCGCCTCTACGGGCTTTACACCAGTTGGTGCTACATCAACCAGCAGGTCCCCGGGAGGGAAGCCTCTTTTTGGGCAGCCATGAAACACCGGATCACCCCCGGCTGCAACGGCCTCCGCATGAAGGGCCCGGCCGCCACTGACTACATCCTGGCGAGTTCCCCGGGGCTCGTATAGGCATCGAAGAACCAGAAAGGCGTGAAGCGCTGCCCAGCCGGCAGCGCTTCACGCCTTTTGTTTTAGTTATTTGCCTCCGGCAGCCTTCAAAGGTTTCCTTAGGTGGGGATGAACCGGAAGAGGAATCGGGTGCGGACCATTACCCACAACAGTCCCAGCACCAGTGCGTAGGCTGCGGTGTTCAGCAACACGTCACCCTGCCGAAGAGCCGGAATGTTGGCGATTACGGCGATGAGCGCTACGTGGAGGATGAAGACGTACAAGGTTGCCCGGCCCAGGGGAATCAGGAACCAGCCCAGGGCCCGTTCCACCGGCTTCCAGTAAGCCGTCAGGAAGGCGTAGGCGGCCACCACCAGGACCATGACGTTGAGGAGCCGGCCCGGAGCCAGATACGTGCGGCCAAAAAAGAGGTCGTACATGGTCCTGTACGCCGCATCCGGCACAAGGCCGAGCCGCACATCGAAGCCGTTGGCCAGATACGGGTTGCCCCAGGACAGGAAGGCGAAGACGAGCGCTGCCGCCGTGCACGCCAGCACGATCCCCGTGTGTCCGGCGAGCCAGGCAACCACCCTGTGCCGGTGGAACCCAGCCACCAGGCCGATGACAAACAGCACCTGCCACACCAGCAGCGGGAACGAATCCTCGAACTGGGAAGGCAGGATGCGGAACCGCGTCGCCGCTCCCATTGCATACACGGCCAGGGTGGCCGCCAGTACCCACAGGGTTTTGCCGCGGTTAAGGGCCGCCAGGATCAGTGGGCTGGCAAGGAGCAGCACTACGTACAGGCCCATGATGTTGAACTGCCACGGGCCGACCTGCAGCAGCAGGATGGCCGGCAGGACCTGGGGCGGCACAGGAAACTGGAACAGTGACTCCATGCCGGCGTACAGGTCGTAGGTGCGGCCGGCGGCGTCGGACCCGGCCCCGCCGGTGCCTTGGTCCACGAACGTGGTTAGGGTGTCGGTTTGGAAGAAGGGCAACAGCGAGGCCAGGAACACCCCCAGAAGGACCACCAGCGCCGTGAGGTACAGCTTTCCCGCCCGCCGCGAGGTCAGGTCCACCACTGTCCCGAAGTCTTCCTTGACCCTTGGTCCGTACACCATGCCCACCACCAGGCCGGAGAAGAGGACAAAGAGCTCCGCCCCGGACACGAAGCCCACGGCCTCCTGGGTGAGCAACTGAAACAGCGACGTCATCCCCAGGTGGTTGACCACCACAAAGACGATGGCCAGTCCCCGCAGCAGGTCCACCCGGGAATCCCTGGAGGAGGAGTCGGCGTAAGCCCACGCTGTTGCCGCGTTCACGCGCCGGGGAACCTGCCATAGCGCCACGAGCAGAATGACCAGCGCCGCGGCAACAGTCCAGGAAGCAGGGCCTGAAAGGGTGTTGGCCCGCACGTGCCCGCTGCCTGCCACAACCTCCGTGACCGGCCCGGTGACCAGCGGGGAAGCCTGCAGCCTCTGCCGGGCTGCGTCTGCGATGGCAGGGTTCCCGGTGAGCAGCCAGTTGATGCCAGCCACACCCGTGTCTCTGGTGTTTGTGCGTTCATCCCACACCACCGCGGCGGTCCTGGTGAATTCGGTTGATCCTGCGGCGCCGAGGACCTGGTCCCACCAGGAGGCTTTGATCTCCATTTCGGTGGCGCCGCCGGACGCCGGGCTGTAGAAGGCGGACGTCTGCAGCAGGAACGGCTTATCTTTACCCTCCGAATACGTTGCGTAAAAGTTTTCGCTACCCGATGCAGTAAGCATTTCCTGAAGTTCGCCCTGCCGGGGAACGGTATTGACGGGCGCCCCGCCGGCCGTGTCGTCGTGGAATGCTGTCAGCCCCACCCAGTCCACCGCCTCGTCCCCCGGATAGTAAGGGCTATAGGCCGCGTCCGAGCCGTCCCACGCGCCGTCGCGGTTGGTATCGAGCAGGGCGAAACCTTCGCTTCCCGGCACCGGCGCATTCCGGTGCCGGTTGAAGGGGTAGTCCTTGCCCAGGTAGGGCTCCCACACCATGGCGGTACGGCCGCCGTCGAGATTGTTGAAGGCTGCGGCGACGGCCTGGAAGGCGGACCGGTAGGCGCTGGGCTGCTGGCCCCATTCCACCCAGCTGGCATTCATGTCGGGGGCAAAACGGATCAGCACGTGGCCTTTGAAGTTGCCTGTCAGATCGGCCACTTCGCCGGCGAATGCTGAAGCGGTGTCTGCAGTGATCTGGTCCAGCGGAACCGTGGGCTGCACCGTGAGCATTGCATGTGCGCCTTGTTCACCTGACTGTTCCAGGAAGCCCCGGATGTCATTTTTCTCCGAGGCGCGGAACGGGATGGCTATGTCGTGCCCGAGCAGGGCCGGTGAGGCACCCAGGCGGCCGGCGAAACCGGCAGCGGTGTCCTCGCCCCATTCCAGCACAGCGCCCAGCAGCGGCTTGCCGTCGCCCGGAAAGGTCTCTGCCGCACGGGCTGGTCCCGCCGGCAGCACTATCAGCAGGACTGCCATCAGCATCAAAACAAGGAAGGCGGCCGTGGCGCGGGTCAGGACCAGCAAGCCGTTGCGGGAAGTCCGGGCAGGCAGCGGGCTGTTGTGCCCGCGCTTGGGCGCGGCGGCTGATGACGTGCTGATGGGACCCCCGAAGCTGATACTCCAATGACGGGGCGGCCTGCCCCAAAAGAACTTTATCCGGCATCAATATGTGCAGCACGCCAGGTGCCTTGACGCCGGGGCGAGTCCCGCCGTCGTGCGTTACCGAAACTGGCGTGCCGGCCGCTCAGCGGGCAGGGCCGGTTCAGTTACGGAACATGACGACGACGGCGGTGCGGGCATGCCCGCCAAGTGTTACGTTTTTTGGGAGTAATGAGTACCGGTGCCAAGCCCTGACTAACCGGTCGGCAACCCTCCTTCCGCGGCGGGGTGCCTCAGGTGAATACTCGGCATATCGACCGAATCGTGTTGCAAGCGTGAGAGAAGGAGATCCGTCGTGTCTGACGCACCTGCCCCTGAAGAGAGACTTTCGTACCGGCTCGTCACCGGCCCGGACGACCGGACTTTCTGTGAACGGATTTCGGCCGCCCTGGCCGAGGGCTACGTGCTTCACGGCAGCCCGGCCGCCACCACCAACGACGGCCAGGTGATAGTGGCGCAGGCCCTGGTCCTTCCGGCAGCGATCGCCTCCGCTGATGCCGCCGTTGCCACCGCGGTGGATAACCTTGAGGCCGCCGGCGAGGACCTCGAGTTCGACGGCGAGGGCCACGCATGAGCTACGCGGGAGACCTGACGCCCCAGGAGGCGTGGGACAAACTGGAGCAGGGAGCCATCCTCGTGGATGTGCGGACCGAGGGCGAATGGGCCCACATCGGCATTCCTGACACCAAGGCCACCGACAATGATCCGCTGTTCATCCAGTGGACGTTTCCGGGCGGCATTCCCAACCCCGACTTCATCAGTTCCCTCGCCCAGCAGGCTCCGGAGGACTCATCGACGGAGCTGATCTTCCTGTGCCGCTCGGGGCAGCGGTCCATCGCGGCTGCGATTGCTGCCACCCAGGCCGGCTTTACGTCCTACAACGTGCTGGAGGGCTTCGAGGGCGAGCCGGACCGCTACGGCGAACGCACCGTCAACGGCTGGAAGAACCGCGGCCTGCCCACCAACCTCGGAAAGAACTAAGTGACCTTCAACGAAGACGCCGCCGGCTGGAGCAGCAACACCCAGGCCGTGCGCGGCGGGCTGGACCGCACCAATTTCCAGGAAACCAGCGAGGCCGTGTTCCTGAATTCCGGGTTCGTGTACGAATCCGCAGCCGCTGCTGAACGGGCCTTCACCGGTGAGGACGAGCGCTTTGTGTACTCCCGCTACGGCAACCCGTCCGTGGCCACCTTCCAGGAACGGCTCCGCCTCCTCGAGGGAACCGAGGCATGCTTTGCGACGGCGTCGGGCATGTCCGCGGTCTTCACCGCTTTGGGTGCCCTGCTGGCTGCAGGTGACCGCGTGGTGGCCGCCCGGTCCCTGTTCGGTTCCTGCTTCGTGATCCTGAACGAGATCCTTCCGCGCTGGGGTGTCGAAACGGTTTTTGTGGACGGGCCTGACCTGGAGCAGTGGCGCTCTGCGTTGTCCGAGCCCACCACCGCTGTGTTTTTTGAATCCCCGTCCAACCCCATGCAGGAAATCGTGGACATCGCCGCGGTCAGTAAGCTGGCACATGCCGCAGGTGCCACTGTGGTGGTGGACAACGTTTTCGCCACTCCCCTGCTGCAGCGCTGCGGCCAGCTCAGCGCCGACGTGATTGTCTACTCCGGCACCAAGCACATCGACGGCCAGGGCCGGGTGCTGGGCGGCGCCATCCTGGGCACCAAGGAATTCATTGACGGCCCGGTCAAGCAGCTGATGCGCCACACCGGTCCATCGCTGTCCGCCTTCAACGCCTGGGTGCTTACCAAGGGCCTGGAGACAATGGCCCTCCGCGTCAACCACTCCTCGGCGTCAGCCCTGCAGCTGGCCGAATGGCTGGAACAGCAGCCTGCCGTGAGCTGGGTGAAGTACCCGCTCCTGAAGTCGCACCCGCAGTACGAGCTGGCGGCCCGGCAGATGAGTGCCGGCGGGACGGTCCTGACCCTGGAACTGGCGACGACGGGTGCCCGCTCGGGCAAGGAGGCTGCCTTTGCGCTGCTGGACGGCCTCCGCATCATCGATATCTCCAATAACCTGGGCGACTCAAAGTCCCTCATTACCCACCCCGCCACCACTACTCACCGCGCGATGGGTCCGGAGGGCCGCGCAGCCATCGGCCTGAGCGACGGCGTGGTGCGGCTATCCGTGGGGCTGGAGGACGTGGACGACCTGATCGGCGACCTCGAACAGGCGCTGAAGCAGATTTAGCCTAGACGGAGAGCTGGACGGCAATGCCGTCACCTGCACCGACCTGCGCTTTGTCCCTGGTCTCCTTCTTCACCGGCAAAAGGTAGGAATCGCTCTTGGTGTCCCGGAACAGCGAGGTCTGCCAGGAGTGCTCTCCGACCTTCGCGGTGACCTTGATCGAGCCGAATGCCGTCCCGGCACCTGCAGCGCGGACCCGGATGTCATCAGCGATGTCCGGAGGCAGGGTCACAAAATGCCATCCTGCCTCACCGGGGTACAGCCAAAGTTCTGCTTCAAAGGAATACGAGGCCGTCACCCGCCGAGTATGGCACGAACCCGTTACTTGTGACCCGCGCTTCACAGCTGAGCTGGTCCTCGAGGACGCCCTGCTGCCCTTCCCGCCTACTAGGGCTGACGAACCCGCAGCAGATCGGGCGTTTCTTCGACCTTCGACAGATCCAGGGTGCCACGCATCGTCACCTCTACCGCATGCCTCACCACTGCGCCGAAGCCCAAATCCTCAGGTGCTGCAGCGGCCAAAGCTCTGTCGCGGATGCGGCGCTGTTCAGCTGCCCCAGTTCCACGGGCAATGACGTCCTCCACCCCTTGCCGGGCAAGGGAAAGCTCGCCCTGCTCCTGCAATACCGGCGCGAGATAGTCCACCAGTGAACGCACTACGTCTGCGGCGCGCGCCGGCCGGAAGGAGCCGAAGTCCAACAGCTCTCCGCTGAGTCCTCCGCTGCTGGCCTGCCAGGAGGCCATCCGCAAGAGTACGGTGGGCACCGGCGCCGGATCGATGCCCTGGCGCCACTCACGGCCCGCCGTCTCCACGAGCGCACGGACGAGAACGGCAAGAAGGGCTGCATCCTCGGCCCGGAGGCAAACGTCTGCCACACGGACCTCCACAGTGGGGTGGTTCCGTGACAGTCGGGCATCGAAGTAGAGCATCCCTTCGTCCAGCATGACTCCGCTGTCCAGCAGCCGGGTGACCACGCGTCGATAGGCAGAATAGGTCCCATAGATCCCGGCTGGACCGGCAGTGGGCCAGCGGTTCCACGCCTGGGTACGGTAGCTCTCGAAACCGGTCTGAAGTCCGTTCCAAAAAGGCGAGTTGGCACTGACAGCGGTCAGGACCGCAAGCTTGTCCCGGATCCGGTCCAGCACGGCCACGCCCTCGTCAGGGGACTCAACGTAGGTGTGGACGTGGAAGCCGCAGGTCAGCTGCTCCTGTGCGGTCAAGCCAAATCGTTCCAGCATCCTGGCATAGCGGGGATCGGGAGTGGTATGGCTCGATAACCCGAGGGGCGAGGTGGCCAATGCCGCCACCCGGGCATTGTTCTGCCTGGCAGCGTTGTCAGCGAGCGTCCGCCCTGCCCGGATTTGTTCCAGCAGCACACCGTACTCCAGGCAGGGCCGCGTCTGCGTCTCAATCTGCTCCAGCTTAAGTTCGGCACTCAAGCCCATCCCGTCGTCGTCGTAAACGGTTTTGTCTTCCGTTTCGAGGTCCCGAAAGTCATCCGGGGCGTCGTCGGCAGCCACCCTGCGGCCGGAAAGCAGGGCATCAGCGAGGGCGAGCGGCTCCCCGCTCTCCGGGTCAACGATCAGGAGCTCTTCCTCAACGCCGAATGTACGCATACACACATTCTGCGGCAGGTAAAGGTTTTTGGACGGTCCTCAGGACTTCATGACGAAGCGTGAATGCTTAGTCCTGGAAGTACTCCACCTTTGCCCCGATGGCATTCAGCCGCTCAGCAAGGTCCTCATAGCCGCGCTCGATGACGTAGATGTTCCGCAGCTCGGAAACACCCCTGGCCGCCAGCATGGCCAGCAGCAGGCAGGCTGCGGGGCGCAGTGCCGGCGGACAGCCAACCTCCGCCGCGCGCCACTTGGTGGGCCCGTTGACGTAGATCCGGTGGGGGTCCAGCAGCTGAACCTGGGCACCCAGCCGGTTCAGCTCGGTCAAGTAGATGGCCCGGTTTTCATAGACCCAGTCGTGGATCATGGTCTGGCCGCTGGCGTTGGCGGCTATGACTGCGAAGAAGGGCAGGTTGTCGATGTTCAGGCCGGGGAAAGGCATCGGATGGATCTTGTCCTCCGGCGCGTGCAGCTCGGACGGCTTGGTGGTCACGTCCACTAGACGGGTCCGTCCGTTGCGCGCCATGTACTCGCCGGAAATCTCCAGCTGCTGGCCCATCTGCTCCAGCGTGGCCAGCTCAATTTCCATGAACTCGATGGGGACCCTGCGGATGGTCACTTCAGAGTTGGTCACGATGCCGGCGGTGATGAGGCTCATGGCTTCAATCGGGTCTTCCGACGGGAAATACTCAATCTCCGCATCGATCATGGGACGTCCCGTGATCTTCAAAGTTGTGGTGCCGACGCCGTCGATCGTCACGCCCAGCATCTGGAGGTAGAAGCAGAGGTCCTGCACCATATAGTTGGGGCTGGCGTTGCGGATCACGGTTGTTCCCTCGCGGTGCGCCGCTGCCATGATGGCGTTCTCGGTGACAGTATCGCCGCGCTCCGTCAGCACAAAGGAACGGTCCCGGCTGTCGGCTTCGGGGGCCTGCACGGAATAGAACCCTGCGGTAGCTTCCACTGTCAGCCCGAACTGGCGCAGTGCCTGCATGTGCGGTTCAACTGTGCGCGTGCCAAGGTCGCAGCCGCCCGCATAGGGGAGCCGGTACTGCGAGGATTCATCCAGCAGCGGCCCCAGGAGCATGATGACGCTGCGGGTGCGGCGGGCGGCCTCAACGTCCATGGCCTCCAGGTCAAGGACGGCAGGCCTGCGGAGCTGTAGATCGGAGTCGTTGAGCCAGGTGCACTCGACTCCGATGCTGCTGAGCACCTCAACGATGCGGTTCACTTCCTCAATGCGCGCGAGGCGGCGAAGAACAGTGGTCCCCCTGTTAATGAGGCTTGCGCACAGCAGGGCGACGCCGGCATTCTTGCTGCTGTTGACGTCCACGGCGCCGGACAGCGTCTGGCCGCCTTCCACCCGAAGGTGCGTCATCTGCGGTTTTCCCACGTTGACGATGCTCCGGCCGAAGATTGCCTCCAGCCGCTGGATCATTTTCAGGCTCAGGTTTTGCTTGCCCTGTTCCATCCGTGCGATGGCACTTTGGCTTGTTCCAAGCTCGGCTGCCAGCTGGCCCTGCGTCCAGCCTTTCTCGCCCCGGGCATCCCGGAGCATGGCGGCAACGTGTTCAGTAGTTTCCTGCGTCATGCCGAAAAATATATCATGAATGAGTTACCGAGGGCTTATTTAGTAGCCAGCCGCGGCCTCTCGGAGAGCGTTTACCCACTACATGCGATAGAAGTCCGCTCCAACGGTTGTTGACCTTGCCCGCCTAACCGGAGGAAACTGGAGAAGTCCTCTTCCTTCGAAGGCGGCGAAGGTGACAATGAACCGGACCCAGGGAACTGAAGCGGCACTAGGGCTGGCGGCTCTGCTGTTCGCTGTCCTGCTGTTGCTTCCGGCCTGGCCCGCCTCCGCGGCTCCCTCCCCCGGGGAAAGCACGCAGTCGACGCTGGGCAACGATATCTCCTGGCCGCAATGCGGCAAGCCTTTCCCGGTTGGCCAGGCTTTTGCCATCGTTGGCGTGAACAACGGTCTGGCGAACAACACAAACCCATGCCTTGAAGAGCAACTGGAGTGGGCGGCAGCCTCATCCGGCGTCACGCCCCAGTTAAAGGTGTCCCTTTACGTCAACACCGCCAACCCTGGAAGCAGCGGCTCGTGGTGGCCAACCAGCAACGAGTACCCCATCGGATCCGCCGTCCATAACCCCTATGGCTCCTGTGAAGACAAGGACTACGGGAAGGCGTGCGCGTACATGTACGGCTACGCGAAGGCGTTCGACGACGCCTACATCCGCGGCATTACCAACCCCTCCGACTACTTCTGGTGGCTGGACGTGGAAACCGAAAACAGCTGGTCCGCCACGGACAAGGATGCGAACCGCGCCGTGCTGGAGGGCATGGCGGATTTCTTCCACAGCATCAACGTCAAGGGAGTCGGAATCTATTCCACCGGCCTCCAATGGGGCCGGATTGTGGGGACCGTCAGCAGCTCGAGCAGCCTCTACTACCTGCCCAGCTGGCTGGCCGGTGCGCGGACGCTGACCGGCGCCAAAGCCAATTGCTCAGATCCGCCGTTGACCGCCGGCGGCCACGTGGTCATCACCCAGTTCGTGTCGCGTAAATTCGACTACAACCACTCCTGCGTCTGACCTTGCGCCCTGCAGTCAGCCTCCTGCAGGCGGCCCGAACGTTTGATGTGTAGGACAGCAGGGCAAACCACTCAGCTCCCCAGCCACACCATGTTCCACGTGCCCGCCCAGACGGCCGCAGCAAAGGCCGCGCCGGCCATTAGCACGCCTCCACCGAGCACGCACAGGTCCAGCCCGCTGTAGGTGGATTCCCGCGCCCACGTCCGCCGCCCACCACCGAAACCACGCGCCTCCATGGTCACGGCCAGCCTTGAGGCACGGCGGATGGCCTGAACCAGGAGACCGAAGCTCTGCCCCATCGTGGCCTTTACCCGCTGCAGGGCACTGCCGCGGGAACCTACGCCCCGGGCCCGCCGGGCCATGCCGATGGTCTGCCATTCCTCCGCCATCAGCCCCACCAGGCGCATGGCAGCCAAAGTCCCCAGCACGAACCGGTGCGGGAGGCGTGCTTTTTGCGCCAGCGCATCCGCCAGGTCCGTGGGGTCAGTGCAGCTCATCAACAGCACCGCCGGGAGCGCGATTGCCAGGCCACGCAGCATAAACCCGACCCCCAGCTCCAGCGACCCCTCGCTCATGGTCCAGATGCCGACGTCGATCAGCGTTTTTCCGCTGTCCACCGCCAGGATGGAGGTACTCCAGCCGCCTACGGCTGCGGCAAGGATCAGCGGCCACCCCCGCTGCCACAGCAGCGTCAGGGTGAGGCCCGCCAATGGGAACAGCAGGAACTCGAACGCCAGCGCCACGGAAGCGGAAACCCAGTCAATGGACAGTGCAAGGACGGCGGTGATCAGGAAGACGGCCGCGAACTTGCTCAGCGGGTTGGCCCGGGTCAGCAGCGCACTGTTGCCGCGCAGGTTCAGCTCCTGCCTCATCGTCGCACTACCGGCTCTGCTGCCAGGCGCAGTTCCGTTCCACCCAGCGCCGCCGTGAACTCAGCATCGTGGGTCACGGATACCACGGCTGTGCCGGCGTCCAGGAGTTCAGAGAGGAACGATGCCAGCTCAGCCCACGTGTTGGCGTCCTGCCCGAAGGTGGGTTCGTCCAGGATCAGGACCTGCGGATGCGCGGCCAGGACCGTTGCTACGGAAAGCCGACGCTTCTCGCCGCCCGAAAGTGTGTAGGGGTTCGCATCAACCAGTTCGGTGAGCCGAAGCCGCTCCAGCAGCTCATCCACCCGCTCTTCCCCGTGCCCGAGGTGGCGCGGACCAAAGCGCAGTTCGTCCAGCACGTTCCCGGTCACGAACTGGTGCTCAGGTTCCTGGAAAACGGTGCCCATGCGTTCAATCAGCTGCTCCGCCTTCCACTTGTACGGGTCGATTCCCGCCCCACGGCTAAGCGCCAGGGTGGCCGAAACTTTCCCGGCAACGGGCTCCAGCAGCCCGGCGAGGGTCAGCGCAAGGGTGGACTTTCCTGCGCCGTTGGGTCCGGTGATGGCCAGCGCCCGCCCTGCCCGGACCTGCGCCGAGATGCCTTGCCGGACCGGTACTGGCGGCAGTTTGCGCAAGCCCTTGCGGCGGGCACGTTCACGGGATACGGCCAGGTTTTCGGCGGCAAGCAGCAGGTCCCCGGAGCCGGGAGCCGGATCCGCCGTGCGTGGGCGGGTGGCCGGAACATACCCGGGCACCCAGACCCCGGCCGCAATGAGCATGCTCCGGGCTTCGCCGAGAACCTGGTCCGGAGGCCCGTCCAGGAGCACCCCCGGGTCGGTCGAAGAACCGGGCTGCAGCACCACAATGCGGTCCACCAGGTCCTTCCAGACGGAGACGCGGTGCTCCACCACCACCAGGGTTGCCCCGGTTTTGTCGAGGCAGCGCCCGACGGCGTCGCGCACCTCCACCACCCCGGCGGGATCCAGGTTGGCTGTCGGCTCGTCGAGGAGAAGCAGCCCCGGCCGCATCGCAAGGATGCCGGCCAGGGCCAGCCGCTGTTTCTGGCCGCCTGACAGTGCAGACGTTGGATGGTCCAGCGGCAGGTGGGACAGCCCGACGTCGTCCAAAGCCTCGTGCACCCGGGTCCAGATACGGTCCCGGGGCACAGCAAGGTTCTCGGCACCGAAGGCCACGTCGTCCCCCACCCGTGACAGGACCACCTGTGTCTCCGGGTCCTGCTGCATCAACCCGGCACGGCCGCGCTGATCGCGGGGGGAGGCGCCGTCGACCAGCAGCGAACCCGACTCGTCGGAGTCGCCGGCCTCGCCGTCGTCGTTCGCATCCCCCAGCACCCCCGCCAACGCATGGAGGAGCGTGGACTTGCCGGCTCCGGACGGGCCAAGCAGGAGCACGCGCTCCCCTGGGCGGATGTCCAGGTCAAGGGCACGGACAGCAGGCCTGGAACGCCCGGCATGCCGCCAGCCCCAGCCGCGCGCGGTGACGGCAGCCGGGCGCGCCGCCACGGACGCGCCGTGGACGGAAGGCGCTGTCATCAGGAGAAAACCGGCTCCGTGGCTGCCTTCCGCGAGGCAAAGGAGCTCAGGACACCGGTCCTGGCCAGGCCGCGGGTGGCGATCCATGACAGCGCCCCGGCGATGACGGCACCGGAGATCGCGGTGAAGATAATGTACGCAAGCTTGTCGCCGCCCGAGTAGGCAATGTTCCAGCCCCAGGGAGCAAAGGAGTCATTGAGGCCGCAGAACAGCCCGGCAGCAGCACCGGCGAGGAGGGACACCGGCAGGTTGAACTTCCGGTACACGAAAATCGCGAAAATGATTTCCGCACCCAGGCCCTGGACGAAGCCGGAGAACAGCACCGAGGCACCGTACTGCGAACCCATCAGCAGTTCACCGGTGGCTGCCACGGTTTCGCAGAACAGGGCGGCGCCCGGTTTGCGGATGATCAGCATGCCCAGCACCGCCGGGATCATCCAGCCGCCGGCAATCAGTCCGGTAAGCGGCGGGTAAAGGGCGTTCATCGGCGCAGACACTGCTGCGGCACCCTGGGACCACGCCCAGAAAATGACGCCGCCTGCGATGGCGATCAACGCCGCCACCACGATGTCCACAACGCGCCAGGACCTGCTGGTGGTCTTCTTGATTGCTGTAGTTGCCATGCGATCCTCCTGAGGAACAGGAGGGGAAAGAACCGCAGCGGCAAACCACTGCGGAGCTTCGAGAACTCGACTCCCTTGCGCCGGTACTAACCGGATCAGGTTCGAGGGTCTGCGGCTGTCCGCACTCTCAGCGCCCACCTGCGGCTCCTGGCTTGGCCAGTGATGCCCGACGGCGGCGCTCCCCTGTCGTTGAATGATTCTGTGAGTAAATAATTGCCCTTGTGGGCGGGGTCCAGTTTACACCGGAGGAAGGGTAGATTGTGGGCCATGACCGCCAATTCACCGCATGTGACTGAGTTCGATCCGGATTCGGATGCCGTCCAGCCGGAGGGATCGCTGCAGGCCCTTATCGCCCGGATAGAGGGCGAAATCCGGGAGCTCCAGTTTCCAGGCTTTTCCATGGACGACGCACTGAACCTGGGGCTGCTGCTTGTGGAGTTGGGGAAGGAGGGCCAGTTCCCCATCGCGATAGACATCACCAAGGGTGAGCAGGTCCTGTTCCATGTCGCCCTGGCGGGGGCCACCCCGGACAACGAGCACTGGATCCGCGCCAAACAGAGAACGGCGGCCCGGTACGAGGTGCCCTCCCTGCTGGTGGGGCTGCGTGCCCGGACCCGCGGCGGACGGATCGAAGACCAGGGCTGGTTTGATCAGCGCCGGTATGCGGCACATGGCGGCTCCTTCCCGGTATATGTCGCCGGAGTGGGCGCGGTGGCTACGGTCACTGTTTCAGGGCTTCCCCAGGTGCAGGACCATGACCTGGTGGTACAGGCACTGCGAGAGGTCCTCAGCTCCATGCGAACGGACTGACGCGGGTTCCAGACCAGGGCGATGGACTCCCCTTGGATGCCGGGAGTACATTCGAGACGGGTGGCGGAAGTTCCAAACAGGAGGGGCGCCATGCTCGGTAATACAGCCGAAAACCAGGTGCGGGCAGCGGTGGACAAGGCCGAGGAAGAAATGATTTACATCGGCCCCGACCACCCCTACTATCCTTTGCTGGCTGAACTGGTATCCGCCGTCGGAAAGGCCTGGCAGCAGGGGTACGAGCACGGCCGCCGCGGCGGGCACCAGCCAAACCCCTACGTGTGGATCGTCCCGGAAGGGTGAGCCCGCCGGCTGCGCGGACGCTGCCGGCAGTGGCCCGCGGGCAGCAGCACCGGCAGGCGCACTTAGCTTTTATTAGTAACCATGCTTACTATGTTGTCTCCAGGCTTTTGAGGAGACAGGTCATGACAGTCAGCACCCGGGCCACCGGCGCGAGGACGGGCCTGCAGAAGGCTGCCTTCGTAACCGGCGCCCTCTTCCTGCTGGTGGGTGTCCTGGGGTTTGTCCCCGGGATCACCATCAACTACGACTCCCTGGGCATGGCCGGACACGGCTCCGGAGCCCTGCTGTTGAACCTCTTCCAGGTGTCGGTCCTTCACAATATCGTGCACCTTGCCTTCGGGGCGGCCGGACTGCTGCTGGCCCGGACCCACCAGAAGGCACGAAGCTTCCTGATCTACGGGGGCGTCGTGTACCTGGTTCTCTGGCTTTACGGCTTCCTGGTGGGGGACGAAACTCCCGCCAACTTTGTCCCACTCAACGGCGCCGACAACTGGCTCCACCTGGCCCTGGGTTTGACCATGATCATTCTCGCCATCCTGCTGGCCCCCCGGACCACTCCGCGGCGCAGCCGCGGAAGCAACCTGAACGACCAGCCCTGACCGAAACCGCCACCGTCGACGGCCAAGCACCCGGCAGCACCGCTGCCGCCCGAAGGAGCAATCATGAAGATTCCTGAACCCCGAGGTCCCATCAGCACCGCCCTGTTCCGGGTCCTGGCAACAACAGCCGGGGCCGGTGACAGCTCCCCCGCCGTTGAGGAACTGCGCCGGCTGGTGGTGACACAGCTGGGCACGGCCACCGACATCATCGGCGACGACGACGTCCAGCTGGCACTTTTCTCCCTCTACGAGCTGCACTACTCCGGCCTTGAAGGTGTCAGTGATGAATGGGAGTGGGAGCCGGGCCTCATCCAGGTCCGCCGCCTGCTCGAAAGGCCTTTCGAAGAGGCGCTCCGGGCAGCCGCCCAGTCGGCAGCCGGGGAGCTGGACCTCCCCCCTGCCGCGGAAATGACCAGCGACGCCGTGGCCGACGTCCTCTTCGGCCTGGCCGCCACGGACACCGGTCCCAGCGTGTCCCGGTATGTGGCCAAGAAGGCAACCCTGGACCAGCTCAAGGAGTTCCTGGTCCACAAGTCGGTCTACCAGCTCAAGGAAGCGGACCCGCACACCTGGGCCATTCCCCGGCTTACCGGCAGGGCGAAGGCTGCACTGGTGGAGATCCAGGCGGACGAGTACGGCGGAGGGCGCCCGGACCGCATGCACAGCGCGCTTTTTGCCCGCACCATGCGGGGCCTGGGGATGGACGATCACTACGGCGCCTACGTGAACGCCGTCCCCGCCGTCTCCCTCGCGGCGGTCAACATGATGTCCCTGTTCGGGCTCAACCGGCGGCTGCGCGGCGCCATCACCGGACATCTGGCCATCTATGAGATGACCTCTTCCCAGCCCAACCGGCTGTATGGCAGCGGTTTCCGCCGTCACGGCTTCGACGCCGAGGTGACCCACTACTTCGACGAACATGTGGAAGCCGACGCGGTCCACGAGCAGATCGCCGGCCGCGACCTCGCAGGAGGACTCGTGGAGGCCGAACCCGAGCTGCTCGGGGACGTCCTGTTCGGGGCGACAGCCGTGATGGCCGTTGACGGCAGGCTCTCGTCACACCTTTTGGCGTGCTGGGAGAACGGGCAGACCTCGCTGAGGGCGGCAGTGCCGGCAGCAGCGTGAGTACCACAGCCCTGGGGCAGCCTGCGGAGTACATCCTGCCGCTGCGCTGGACCGATGATTCGGGCCTGCCGGAGCTGGTTGCCTATCTCGAGCGACTCGGCGGGTGGATCCCGGTGACCATCGTGGACGGGTCCGGTCCGGAGCTGTTCGAGCGGCACCGGGACGCTTTCCCGCCTGTTGTCCGCCATATCCGCCCGGAGGGTGCCGGTAACGGAAACGGCAAGGTGGCCGGCGTGATGACGGGCGTCCGGGCCGCCCGGGCGGAACTGCTGGTGATAGCCGACGACGACGTGCGCTACACGCGCGAATCACTCACCGCCGCCGTTAGTCACCTCGCGTCTGCGGACGTTGTGAGGCCGCAGAACTACTTCGATCCCCTGCCCTGGCACGGGTGGTGGGACACGTCCAGGTCCCTGATCAACCGGGCATGGTCGGCCGACTTCCCGGGTACGCTGGCCGTGCGCCGGAGCGCGCTGCTGGCAACCGGCGGCTACGATCCGGTGCTTTTCGAAAACCTGGAGCTGATCAGGACCGTCAAGGCAGCGGGGGGCAGGGAGAAAATCGTTCCGGACCTGTTCGTTGCCCGCACGCCGCCCGAGCCGCGGCACTTCCTCAAGCAGCGCACCCGGCAGGCCTACGACAACTTCGCCCAGCCCCGCCGTCTCGCCGCCGAGCTGTCCCTGCTTCCGGCCATTGCCGCCGCAGCCTGCCTTCCCGGAAAACACCGCGGGCGCGTACTGATGGGATTGGCTGCGGCGCCTGTCATTATTGCCGAAATCGGGCGGCGGCGGCACAGGGGGACTACCGTTTTTCCCTTCCGTGCAGTCTGGTGCGCCCCGCTCTGGGTTGCTGAGAGGGCTGTCTGCATCTGGATCGCACTCGCCTTCCGCCTCAGCGGGGGTGTGCCTTACGCGGGGTCGCGGCTCAAGACCGCGGCGCACTCGGAGGCCGAGCTTCGCCGCCGGCACTCGGGAAGACTTGCCGGCTTCCGCCACCAGGAAAACCAAACGTCCGCCCCCACCCCCGACCAGGAGCAGCCATGAACCAGGAATCCGCCGACAGCTCGATCGTGGTATGCCCCGACGGGCCGTTGATTGTCCGCGGTGACTTCGAAATAGTGACGCCCTCAGGGGACCCGGTTCCCCGCCAACGCCAGACAGTCGCCCTGTGCCGCTGCGGCGCGTCGGCCATCAAACCCTACTGCGACGGTACGCACAAAATGATCAAGTTCCGGACGGAACCGCCCGGCAGCTGAGGCGCACTCTGCGTCCACCAACGCCTAGAGCGAACCGCGCCCTTGCCGCTCCGGCTCCCGGCCGCGATGCCGCTAGGCTGAAGTCAACCCGTTTTCCGCCCGCAAGGAGTACTAAGAATGAACCTTTTCATCAAGCTGCTCGGCACCGGTGTGAGCCTGGGCGCCGGCTTCGCCGGAACCAAGCTGGTCAACACCATCTGGGAAAAGACCACAGGACGTAAACCGCCCACCGGCAAGGACGAGGACATCCCCACGAGCCTGCAGTCCGCGCTGACGTTCGCGCTGATCTCGGCGCTGGTCAGTACCGTCATCCAGGTCCTGGCAAACCGCGGTACCCAGCGGGCCATCACCCGGTTCGCCAAGTCCGAGGACATCGTCTGAGCTGACGGGGCTGCCCGGCAGTTATTTCCTGGAGCCGTCGCCGGAATCGTCCTCACGGGCGGTTTTGGCGGCGGCTTTTTGCACTACTGCCTCCAGCTCGTCGGACGTCAGCAGTTCCCGGTGCAGGTGCTTGGTGCGGTAACCCGACCGGCCCACCATGTGGGCGGATACCGGTACCGTCAGAAGCTGGAAAATCCAGGCCACGGCCAGCACGGGCCACACCCACCAGGTGCGCATCTGCAGGCCAATGGCTCCCAGCAGCAGGAACAGCCCCAGAACCTGGGGCTTGGTGGCGGCATGCATGCGGCTTAGGAGGTCCGGGAAGCGCAGCAGGCCGACTGCGGCCCCCAGCGACAGAACAGCCCCCGCCACCATAAAAACGGCGGACACCAGGTCAGTCCAGAAATCCATGGAGGTGGCTTCAGGATTCACCCGGCACCTCCCTTCGGTCGGCCACGAAACGGGCGACAGTCACAGACCCCAGGAAACCGATGATGGAGATGGCCACCACCAGCATCAGGTTGTTCAGGTGACGGTTCACGGCCATGTCCACGCACAGGGCGCCGCCGAGAATTGCCAGCAGGACGTCCGCTGCGAGCACACGGTCCAGCAATGAGGGTCCGCGTGCGATCCTGATGATGGCACCGCCCGCGGCGAGCGAGAAGATCACGGCGGTGAGGACCAGCACAGTCTGCATCATGCGGCTGCCTCCATTCGGACTGCATCGAGTTCTTCCTTCGTGCCCATGATCCTGATCAGCCCGGCTTCGATGGAACGCACCTCATTCCTCAGGTTTTCAACATCCGCTGCGGAGCTGATGTTCAGGCCGTGCAGATAAAGGGTGGACGTGGACCTGTCCACTTCTACCACCAGCGACCCCGGGATCAGGGAAATCACATGCCCGGTGGCGGTGACCATCAGGTCTTGGTGGCTCCGCAGCGTCACGGCCACCACGGCGTTTTTCACCTTCGGACCGCGGGCCACTGACAAGTACAGGACCTGCGCACTGGCAACCACCACCTTGGCCAGGAACACAAGCGCGAAGGGAACGGCGTAGAGGACGTTGAACCGGCCGCTGAGTTCCACTGGCGGCAGGTAGAACAACCTGGCCACGGCAACGGCCAGCAGCGCACCGAACAGGAGGTTCCCGGGGCTGAAGTCCTGCCACAGCGCACCCCAGACGATGACAAGCCACACCAGGAGGGGAAGTTCCTGGCGCAGGGAAATCCGCCGGCGGCTCATTTGCCTCCTCCGGACGTCAGGACCATTGGAACAACGGTGTCCTCTCCCAGGACCGCCTGGATGTAGGAGGACCTGTCCAGCATGTCCTCCGCCGCGTGGTCAGAGACCGTGAACAGCGGACCCGCGAAAACTGTCAGCGCGACACCAAGGACCACCAGTCCCAGGGTGGATCCCACCATGGTGCGCGGCAGGAGGGTTACGGTGTTCCGCTTGGCTCCCGGGCCGGCAACCCGCGCCAGGGGCGGCGCCAGCAGTACGGGGTCCGGATGCTCGGCATCGGCCGGGCTGCGCCAGAAGGCACGGTTCCAGACCCGGGCGATGGCAAGCAGCGTGAGGAGGCTGGTGAGGACGCCGCCGATGACCAGGGCATATGCCAGCGGCGTGCCCAGCTCAATGCCGGCCTGCATCAGTCCCACCTTCCCCAGGAACCCGGAGAACGGCGGTATGCCGGCCAGGTTCATGGCGGGCACGAAGAACAGCAGCGCCAGCAGCGGCGACAGTTTGGCGAGGCCGCCCAGGCGGTCCACCGATGAACTTCCGCCGCGGCGCTCGATCAGGCCGGTCACCAGGAAGAGGCTGGTCTGGATGGTGATGTGGTGCGCCACGTAAAAGACGGCCGCGCCCAGTCCTGCCGTGGAGGACATGGCCAGGCCGAACACCATGTAGCCGATGTGGCTGACCAGTGTGAATGAAAGCAGACGTTTGATGTCATTTTGGGCCAGGGCACCGAGTATTCCCACCACCATGGTCAGCAGGGCCGCCACCATCAGCGGCGTATTGAGGGTATCGCCCGGAAAGAGCAGGGTTTCAGTGCGCACCATGGCGTAGACGCCCACCTTGGTGAGCAGGCCTGCGAACACGGCGGTGACCGGCGCGGGGGCGGTGGGGTACGAGTCCGGCAGCCAGAAGGACAGCGGGAAGACTGCCGCCTTGATGCCGAAGGCCACCAGCAGCATGACGTGCAGGAGCGTTCTGGTGCCCTGGTCCAGTTCCCCGAGCTTGATGGCGAGGTCCGCCATGTTGACGGTTCCCGTGGCGCCGTAGACCATGGCGATGGCGATCAGGAACAGCACGGACGACACTACTGACACCACCACGTAGGTCACCCCTGCCCGGATCCTCGGCCCGGTGCCGCCGAGGGTCATCAGGACGTAGCTTGCGGTCAGCAGGATCTCGAAGCCCACGTAAAGGTTGAAGAGGTCACCTGAGAGGAACGCGTTGGAAACGCCCGCCACCAGGATCAGATAGGTGGGGTGGAAGATCGAGACCGGTGCGTCCTGGTCGCCGTCGGCCATGCCCTGCCCGGTGGCATAGACCAGGACGGCCAGGCTCACTGCCGAGGAGACCACCAGCATCAGGGAGGAGAACTGGTCCACCACCATCACGATGCCCCACGGGGGCAGCCAGCCGCCGATGGTCACGGAGGCAGTTCCGCCGTCCCAGACCGAGGCCAGCAGGAAGCATTCCAGGAGGAGGGTGAGGGACAGCAGCGCAATGCTGACCGCCTGCTGCGCCCGTGCGTGCCGGATCAGCAGGAATGTCAGGGCAGCGCCCAGGATGGGAAGGACGACGGCGAGCGGGGCAAGGCTTGCAAGATTCATTGTCCGGCTCCTTCCGGGCCGGGGGCCACGTTTGTGGAGCCTGGTCTTTCTTCTGCGGCCGCGCGTTCGGCCGGCAATTCACGCCCGCCCACCAGCACTGTCGCAACTGGGAACTCGGAAGTTTCGGCGGGGATCTCCGCGTCATCCTCGGCATCGAAGCTGGGAGTAACCGCCACACGGAGGTCTTCCACGTCGTCCTGGATTTCGTCCTGGCGGGCCAGCACCCACGTGCGGTAGATGATGCCGAGCATAAAGGCTGTGACGGCGAAGGAGATCACGATGGATGTCAGGATCAGCGCCTGGGGAAGGGGATCGCTGTAGTCCTGGGCGGCGGTGTCCTTCCCGTACAGCGGGGCCAGCCCGGCATATCCCCCAGTTGCCAAAATCAGCAGGTTGGTGGCGTTCGCCAGGAGCATCAGCCCCAGCAGCACGCGTGTGAGGCTGCGTTCCAGGAGCAGATATATACCGCAGGCGTACAGGGCGCCCATGACAATCAGCAGGGTCAGGTTTACGCTCATGCTTGGCCCTTTGTGGTGGTCTCGGCGGGGAAGCCTTCGGGCTCCCGGCTGGGTAGGGTCGCGGCACTGTGGGTGGTATCGGCGTCCGGGCTTTCTGCCTCGGAATCCGGACCGTCCTCGGTGACAGCGCCGGCCGGGGCGGCGGACCGTTCTTCAAGGTGCTCGTCGATTTCGGCGCCCAGGCTCCGCAGGACATCCAGCACCAGACCCACCACGACGATGTACACGCCGATATCGAAAATGGTGGAGGTGACGAACTTGATGTCGCCGAATACCGGCAGCCAGAGTTCGATGATGGCCGTTTGGAACACCTGGCCGCCCAGCAGCAGCGGCGCCACCCCGGAGGCAGCGGCAACCGCCAGGCCGACCCCCAGCAGGGCACCGGCGCTCACCGGTGTGGCCTCTCTCAGCTCGAAGCGCCCGCCGGCAAGGTAGCGGATGGCCAGGGCAAGGCCTGCGGTGAGGCCGCCGGCGAAGCCTCCGCCCGGGAGGTTGTGCCCGGCCAGCAGGAGGTACAGCGAGAAGATGATCATGGAGTGGAAGATCAGCCGGGTAACCACTTCGAAGATGATGGAGCGCCGTTCCGGTGCCAGCGTCCGGCCCGCCACGATCCACGCGTCCCGTGCTGCCGCGGCAAATTTCCGGCTGACCGCGAGCGCTGCGGCGTCCCTGGTGCTCGGGTTGACGGGGCGGTAGCGGCCCACGGTGCCGGCGGCAACGGTGGCGGAGTTCCTGATCCGGTCGCCGCGGCCCCGGATAAAGATCAGGCTTGCGACGCCTGTGGCCGCCAGGGCAAGGACGGTGATTTCACCGAAGGTATCCCAGGCCCGGATATCCACCAGGGTGACGTTGACAATGTTTAACCCCCCGCCGCCCTCGTAGGCAAGGCGCGGAAATTCAAGCGAGACGGGGACGGCTGTCCTGGCACCCATGGCGTAGATGGCGGCGAAGACCATGGTGACGCCGAAGCATAAACCGATGATGACCCGCACTACGCGGTACTTGCCGCCGGTCCGGTCCCGGAGCTCCGGCGGCAGGCTGCGCAGCGCCAGGACGAAGGCCACCAGGACGATGGTTTCCACCAGCATCTGCGTCAGGGCAAGGTCAGGAGCGCCCTGGAGCGCAAACATCAGGGCGATGCCATACCCGGTCACGGAGACCATCAGGACCGCGAGGAACCGTTTGTTCGCTTTGACCGCCGCCAGGGCGCCGATCACGATTCCCGCGCCGACCACAAGCTGCAGCGGGGAGCCGGGGTCCACAAGGTAGATGTCCGGCGGAAGGGGCTTGCCCGCCAGCAGGATGGCCGCGAGAGGCAGCACAAAGGCGACGCTGAGGATGACGGCGAGGTAGTAATACAGCGAACCGCGCTGGGTTCGGCCTGTGACCCAGACCGCCACGTCGTCCAGTGCGCCGATGGTGTACTGGTAGGCCTTGTCCCCGTCCACCCACCCGGGGACCAAGGACTGGGCCCGCGAGACAGCGTTCCGGCCGAAGTACATCGCCAGGCCAAGTGCGAAGGTCAGGGCGGTCAGGCCAAGCGCGGGCGTGAAGCCGTGCCACAGCGCGAGGTGCCCCGCCTGCTCACCGGGGGTGCCGGCGTCGGGAGCGGAAGAAGCAAACAGGGCCGCATACGGCTGAATCCACGAGTCCACCGGGACGGGCCAGAAACCGTAGACGATGGTCAGGAGACTGAGGATGGCCGGCGCGGCCAGGAAGGAGGGCTTGACGGCCTTGAAGGGCGTGCGCTCCACTCCCGGCTTGACCGCGAATGCGCCCCACATAAAACGGGCGCTGTACGCAAAGGTAAGGACGGATCCCAGGACCAGCCCGGCCAGGACCACCATCCCCCACGCGCCGGCGGCGGGGGCAACGGCGTGATGGACGAACGCTTCCAGCACCGATTCCTTCGCCACGAAACCTCCCAGGAAGGGCACGCCTGCCATCGACGCGGCGCCTATGCCCGCCACAATGCCCAGGGCCCGGGAGGACCGGAAAACGCCGGAAAGCCTGCGGACGTCGCGGGTGCCTGACTGGTGGTCGATGATGCCCACCACCAGGAACAGCGTGGCCTTGAACAGGCCATGGGCCAACAGCATCGCAAGGCCGGCCAGGGCTGCGTCCGGTGTACCCAGGCCCACCACCATGGTGAGGAAGCCGAGCTGGCTCACCGTGCCATAGGCGAGGATGAGTTTGATATCGGTCTGCCGCAGCGCCCGGTACCCGCCCACCAGCATGGTCGCCAGCCCGAGGCCAAGAACCACCGGCTGCCAGTAGGGCGTCCCGGCGAAGCCCGGGGCCAGCCGCGCAACAAGGTAGATGCCCGCTTTGACCATCGCCGCGGCGTGCAGGTAGGCACTGACCGGTGTAGGAGCGGCCATGGCCCCCGGGAGCCAAAAATGGAACGGCACAAGGGCCGACTTGGTGATGGCGCCTGCCAGGATGAGTACGACGGCGGCGCTCACCATGGTGCCCGAAGGTCCGGCCACCAGCGCAGGCGCCTCCTGCAGGATGTCCGAGACGCGGTAGGTACCGGCTGCGTAGCCGAGCATGATCAGGCCCACCAGCATGGCCAGGCCACCGGCGGTGGTGACCATCAGCGCCTGCAGCGCCGAGCGGCGGGCCGCCAGACGGGTGCGGGCGAATCCGATCAGGAGGTAGGACAGGATGGTGGTGAGTTCCCAGAAAATGAACAGCAGCAGGAGGTCGTCGGCCGCCACCAGTCCGAACATCGCCCCGGCGAAGGCAAGAAGCTGGGCTCCGAAAGCACCGAGATCCTGGTCCGTCCGTTTGAAGTACCGCGCGCAGTAGACAAGGACCAGCGAGCCGACACCCAGCACCAGCAGGGACATGACCCACGCCAGGGGATCCATCCGGAAGGCGAACTCAAGCTGAAGGCCTGGAATCCAGGGAACCACCTCGGCGATGGCTCCCCGGCCCGAATAGACAGGTCCGTGCTGTAGCAGCAGCCAGATGAAGGAGACCCCGGGAACCGCCGCCAGTGCGTAAAAAGCGTTGCGGCCCCAAATTTTGAAAAGGAACGGCGCCACCACAGCCACCGTAAAGTGCACGGCAAGGACTGTGATCACTGATATCTCCGCAACGTCAGGGTGTCGATTATCAAAAGTTGGAGCTGGCGGTCATTCGTAAGGTTCGGGAGGGCCCAGTTTATCAAGGCTCTGCCGCCGCTTCCTCAGCCTGTGATGTATCCTGTGCCCGCATTCCCCGGCCTCACAAGCCTGAAGTCCCCTGCCTGTTCGCCACGGGCGGATACGATGCATCGTATGAACAGCGCCAGCGCGCCAGGGGCCACGCACCCGTCCTCGGAACTCGAATCCGCGAATCAGGCAACCAGCAAAGGCCGGGTCCTGGCTTGGGCATCCTGGGACTGGGGGTCGGCGGCCTTCAACGCTGTGATGACCACGTTCGTGTTCACCGTGTACCTCACCTCCAATGCCTTCGGCGGGGAGGACCAGGCCTCAGCGGTCCTGGGCGGGGCACTGGCCGTTGCCGGCTTG
This sequence comes from Arthrobacter sp. sptzw42, assembly GCF_059089685.1. Lineage (NCBI taxonomy): Bacteria > Bacillati > Actinomycetota > Actinomycetes > Micrococcales > Micrococcaceae > Arthrobacter > Arthrobacter sp. sptzw42. Next base: position 25,395 of record NZ_JBNHEX010000003.1, on the reverse strand, counting down.
GCGATTGCGCTGCTGGCTCCGGTTACCGGGCAGCGCTCGGACGCCGGCGGGCGGCGCAAGCTGTGGCTGGGAGTGAACACCGCCGCCGTCGCCATCCTTACCGCGCTGTGTTTTTTTGTATTCCCGCGGCCCGAATTCCTCCTGCTGGGAGTGTCACTCATCGCCCTGGGCAACGTGTTCTTCGAATTTGCAGGCGTTAACTACAACGCCATGTTGGCCCAGGTCTCCACACCGAAGAACATCGGGAAGGTCAGCGGATTTGGCTGGGGCGCGGGCTATCTGGGTGGCATCGTTGCGCTGCTGATCGTCCTGCAGCTGTTCGTCCAACCCAGCTTTGACTGGTTCGGGGCCTCCACCGAGGAAAGCCTGAACATTAGGCTCGTTGCCGTCTTCTCGGCCCTGTGGTTCTTCGTCTTCGCCCTGCCGGTGTTGTTTGCCGTGCCTGAGCTGCCGAAGGCGCCGCAGGCACGACGGCTGGGAATCGTGGCCAGCTACGGGCTGCTGATCCGGAGGATCAAGGCGATTTATGCCACGAGTCCGCACACCATCTACTTCCTGCTGGCGAGCGCAGTCTTTCGTGACGGGCTTGCAGCGGTCTTCACCTTCGGCGGCATCATCGCCGCGGGCACTTTCGGTTTTGAACTGTCGCAGGTCATCTTCTTCGCGATATTCGGGAATGTGGTCGCCGCTGTGGGCGCCATCATCGGAGGATTCCTCGATGACAGGATCGGCCCCAAGGCCGTTATCGTGGGCGCCCTGGCAGGGCTGCTGACCGCCGGCACCGCCATCCTGGTCCTGGGAAACGACAGCTACAACTTCTTCGGCATGGAGTGGCCCGGCACTACCACCTTCTGGGTGTTCGGGCTTTTCCTCTGCCTGTTTGTGGGGCCCGCCCAGTCCTCCTCGCGGGCGTACCTGGCGCGCCTTGCACCGCACGGCGAATCCGGTGAACTCTTCGGGCTCTACGCCACGACGGGCCGCGCCGTCAGCTTCCTGGCGCCGGCGCTCTTCACCCTCTGCATCACCCTGGCCACCCCGCTGGTGGCGCCGGGCGAAGCACAGCGCTGGGGCATTTTGGGAATCATGGTGGTACTCCTTGCCGGGCTCCTGGTGCTGCTGCCAGTTAAGTCGCCGGGCAAGGCGCCCATTGCGGTAGTCCCGGCGGCCTAATCCTCCGGCACTCCTTCCCGCGCGCCCTTGGTTCAGTAATAGGTATTGACCCCGACTGTTATCGATCACATACTGGTGGTAATTGACCATCTGAATCCTTTCAATGACCAGGAGCACCACCATGGAGCAGGCGCCGCAACGCCCCCGCGCGGGAATCATCGGAACGGGCGGCATAGCCCACGCCCATGCAGAAGCATTGGAACTCGCGGGCGCGGAGCTTGCTGTCGCTGTCGATATCGACGCAGACCGGGCAACAGCATTTGCGGCGAAGTTGGGGTTCGCACAGACGGCTCCCAGCCTCACTGCTGCCGCAGAAGCGGGACTGGACGTCGTGGCCGTGTGCACACCCCCGTCGTCACACGCCTCCCTGGCCCTGGAGGCCCTGTCCCTTGGCCTGAACGTGGTGCTCGAGAAGCCCCCGGCGCTCTCACTGCGGCAGATGCGCGAATTGCAGGAGGCCGAACGCGCATCAGGCAAGCACGTCAGCTGCATTTTCCAGCACCGCTTTGGCAGCAGCGCGCGGAAACTTGCCCTGCTGCAGGATTCCGGAGTCCTGGGCAATCCGCTCACCGGCTTCTGCAACACCTTGTGGTTCCGAGACCAGGAGTATTTCGATGTTCCGTGGCGTGGCCTTTGGGATGTCGAAGGCGGCGGTCCAACTATGGGTCACGGCATCCACCAGTTCGATTTGCTGCTCCACCTCTGGGGCCCGTGGCAGGAAGTTACCGCCTTCGCCGGCAGGCTCGCACGCCGCACGGAAACCGAGGACGTTTCCACCGCCATCGTTCGTTTCGAATCCGGCGCCCTGAGCACCGTGATCAACTCTGTCATATCACCGCGGGAAACCTCCCAGCTACGGTTCGACTACGAAAATGCCACCGTGGAACTCGAGCACCTCTACGGCTATGACGACGCCCACTGGCGCTTCACCCCGGCCCCGGGGCAGGAACATCTCTCCGATCTCTGGACGGACGGGCAGGCCGTCATACCCAGCGGTCATCCCGCGCAGTACGCGCACATCGTCGACGCCATCGGCTCGGGCCGGGTGCCGCCCATCACGCTTGCCGAGGCCTACCCCACGATGGAACTCGCAGCCGCAATCTACGCTTCCGCCATCACCGGCAAAACCGTGCGCCGCGGGGAAATCACTGAAGGAAACCCCTTCTTCGACCGTGCTGACGGCCGGTTCGAACCCTGGAAACTTGAAAAGAGCAATGCTTGAGCGCCGGGCCCTCCGCAAGCCACCTCAGCTGGTCTGATGACGGTGCCGCCGTCGCAGTCTCACTCGACGGCGTGCCCGTCCTGACGTACACCTATGCCGCCGACGATCCCCAGGTGGAGTCGCCGCGGCCGTATTTCCATCCGGTCCGTACCGCGGCGGGCGACCTCGTGAGCGCCTACCGCCCGCATGACCACGTGTGGCACAAGGGCATTGCATGGTCGCTGCCGCACCTGGGGGCGGACAACTTCTGGGGCGGGCCGAGCTACCGCCGGGGCCAGGATTACCAGTGGTTGCCGAACAACGGTGCCATGCGGCACGGTGAGATCCGCCAGGCAGCGGACGACGGCGGAAGGTTCATTTTGCCCATACGCTGCAGTGGATCACGCAGGCGGGGGTGTCCGTCGTTGAGGAGGAAAGGTCTTTCCAGGTAGTGCCCGGCGGAGACGCCAGCTACACCCTGGTCTTCGACTCGGTCATGACCAACGTCTCCGGCAGGGACATCCATGTCGGGTCGCCCACCACAGAGGGGCGGGACAACGCCGGGTACGGCGGGTTGTTCTGGCGCGGTCCCCGGTCCTTTGCCGGCGGAACCATCATTGGGCCGGGCGGGGCGGCGGGTGAAGAGTTGCGCGGCCAGCGCGCACCCTGGCTTTCCTTCGTTGGCCAACACGATGAAACCTGCCGCTTCTCCACCGTGGTCATGGTTGACGACCCCCACAGCGCCCACCCCCAGCCCGAATGGTTTGCCCGGTCTGAGCCCTTTGCCTGTATGGGGCCGGCTCCATTTTTCAGCCGGGAAGTTTTGTTTGAGGCCGGTTCCACTGCGCGCTACCGGTACGGCGTAGTCATCGCCGACGGCGGGGCGGACGCAGCCCGGGCGGAAGCGCTGGCCACTGCAGCACGCGACGTCCTTGCTGGTGCCTCTGCACCCCGGGCGGGCCGGTGAACGGCGCACAGGACACACCTCCTGCAGTTCCCGGCTTTCCCGGAGGTACCGCCGTGACCGGCCTGCGGGTCTATGACTGGGAGGCCGCGGACGGTTTGTGCGGCGGCTCCCCGCACCTGCACACCGTTTCCTCGGAGGCCTATCTGGTAACGGGCGGAGCCGGCCAGGTCCACACCATCACCATGGATGGTGTGGCCGAGCACAGCCTGGCCGCCGGGTCGCTGTTATGGTTCAGTCCCGGCACTGTGCACCGCCTGGTCAACACGGATGCGCTCACGCTCAACGTGATCATGTCCAACGCCGGCCTGCCTGAAGCCGGAGATGCCGTGCTGACCTTCCCGCGGCCCGTCCTGCTGAACCCGGACCTTTATGCCGAGTACGCCGTACTTCCCGCCGCCGCTGACCAGCAGATGGTTGCTGCGGCTGCACGCCGGCGGCGGGACCTGGCCCTGGAAGGATACGAGGAACTTCGAAGGTCTGTCCGGCAGGACGGACCGGAGGCCCTGGCCGGGTTCCATCGCCTCGCCGCCGCACTGGTCCGCCCGAAAGTTGAACACTGGAAGGAGCTCTGGGCGGCAAACGTCCGCAGCCAGGCGGACGCCACCGGGCAGGCCCTGCAGGAACTCCAGGACGGCTCGGCGGCCTCCATGGCAGGGGCGGCAGTGGCCCGGGCCCGGCAGCGGACCGGTGAAGGCTACGGCATGTGCGGGCACCTGACCACGTGGGATGATTCCAGGCTGTGACGAACTCCCCAGCCGGGCCGCAGCAGCCCGTCCGCGCCGCCACTATCTACGAAGTGGCCCGGCTCGCGGGGGTCTCGCATCAAACGGTTTCCCGTTACATGGCGGACCCTTCCAAGCTCAAGGCGGCCACCGCGCAGAAGGTGGAGCAGGCTATGGCGGAACTGAAATACTCGCCTAACCTCACCGCCCGTTCCCTGCGGACCAAGGCCACGTACCGGCTCCTGGCCCTCGTACCCGGCGGCTCCCCCTACTTCCCGTCCCGGATGCTTAACGGCGCGGCCGCCACCGCCCGCGCGGCCGGCTACCAGCTCGACGTCGTGGCCCTTGAAAGTACCGAGCCCGAGCGCACGGCGCGGCTCCGCGGAATCCTCGACGGCGGTCCCTACGCCGGGATCCTGTCATTCGTGCCGATTCCGGGCAGCGACCTCCTGCAGGCCCAGGGACTCATCCCCGTGGTAATCGCCGGGGAGTACGACGACAAGATGCGGGGACAGGGCAGGATAGCCGACGGCTCCGCGGCGCGGGCGGTCGTGGCGCACCTGGCCGGTTTGGGGCACCGCCGCATTGCCCACATCGCCGGACCCCAGGAGTGGCCGGCTGCGCGCAACCGCCTGGCCGTGTACCGGCAAGCCGTCAGTGACGAAGGCATCGAGGACGGGGGCGTTGCCCACGCTGACTGGAGCTCCGCCTCCGGTTATTCGGCAGCCAGGACGCTCATGGCCGATACCTCCATCACCGCCCTTTTCGCCGCGAACGACCAACTGGCCATCGGCGCCATGCGGGCGCTCCACGACCTTGGCCTCCGCGTGCCCTCAGATGTGAGCGTGGTGGGGTGGGACAACCAGCCGGAGTCCGCCTTCCTGGTGCCCTCGCTGACCACGGTGCAGATGGAGCTGGAAGCCCAGGGAAGCAGCACAATAGACCAGCTGCTCGCCGCACTTACCCCTGATGCACCGGCTCCCCCGGAACCTGGCCCGACAGGCATGCGGCTGGTCCTGCGGGAATCCTCAGGTCCGCCACAAGAAGGTCACGGCAGACTAGGCTTAACCCATGAACGTGGATGAGACGGACCTTCCGGGCCTCGGCCGTCGGAAGGACTTCATGACAGCATCCGGCCGCCGGATTGGCGTTGTGGAGCTGCGGGAAGGCCAGACGGAACTTATCGTTTCCACCTGGGACGACCCCGATACCTGCCAGGCATCGATTCCCCTGACCGGGGACGAAGCTGCGACCCTCGGGAACCTCCTGGGCGGGCAGCACCTTGCCATGAAGCTCACCGAAGAACATAAGGACGTGCCCGGCATTGTCACCCGGCAGTTCTCGATCGCCCCCGACTCCCCGTTCCAGAACCAGCCCATGGGGAAGGCCTGCATCCGCACCCGTTGCGGGGTTTCCATCGTGGCCATCATGCGCGAAGGCGAGGTGCTCCCTTCGCCGGGACCCGACGTCGTCCTGCACACCGGTGATCTGCTGGTAGCAGTCGGCACCCAGGAAGGCCTCGATACGGCGGCCGATATCCTGCGTCACGGATAAACGTGATGGACCCGCTGGCCCTGACCCTCATCGAACTGGGGGCCGTTGTGTTCTGCCTGGGCCTGTTGGCCAGGCTGGCCGGACGGATCGGAATGTCACCCATCCCGCTGTATCTCCTGGGCGGGCTCGCATTCGGCGCCGGCGGGATCGTCAAGCTTGAAGGTATGCACGAGTTCGCACACCTCTCCGGGGAAATCGGCGTCATCTTGCTCCTGCTTATGCTCGGACTGGAATATACCGCCGCCGAGCTTTTCACGGGACTCCGCCGCTCCTGGCAGGCCGGCGTGCTGGACCTGGTCCTTAATTTCGCGCCGGGCGCTGCGCTCGCCCTGCTGCTGGGCTGGGGCGGGGTGGGCGCAATGGTGATGGGCGGGGTCACCTACATCTCCTCATCGGGCATCGCTGCGAAGGTCATCACGGACCTGGGCCGGCTGGGTAACCGCGAAACTCCGGTGGTGTTGTCCATCCTTGTCTTTGAGGACCTGGCCATGGCGGTCTATCTTCCCGTCCTCACCACCATCCTTGCCGGAGTCAGCTTTCTCGGCGGCCTCACCACGGTGGGCATCGCGCTGGCCGTCGTGAGTTTGGTGCTGATGGTGGCCCTCCGCCACGGGCACCACGTGTCCAAGGCTGTGCACAGCGAAAACTCCGAGGTGTTCCTGCTCAACGTCCTGGGCGCTGCACTGCTGGTGGCCGGTCTCGCTTCGGCCATGCAGGTGTCCGCGGCTGTGGGGGCTTTTATGCTCGGCATCGCCATCTCCGGCGCCACCGCCCACAACGCCACCCGAATCCTTGAACCGTTGCGGGATCTGTTTGCCGCCATCTTCTTTGTGGCGTTCGGTCTCAACACGGACCCTTCGTCCATTCCCCCGGTGCTCGGCTGGGCACTCGTGCTCGCCCTGGTCACGGCAGCAACAAAAATGGCAACGGGAATCTGGGCGGCCAAGCGCATGGGCATCGCACGCCCCGGCCGCTTCCGCGCCGGGGCCACCCTGATAGCCCGCGGCGAGTTCTCGATCGTCATCGCCGGTCTGGCCCTCGCGTCAGGTGCGATCCCGGAAGAACTTGCCGCACTGGCCACCGCCTATGTGCTGATCATGGCCGTGGTGGGGCCGCTGGCGGCACGGTTCGTGGAACCCCTGGTGAAGTCCGTGCTGCCGTCCGCGGGCGTTGCCGCGAAGGCGTGACAGCAGTTGGCGTGGCCGCCTAAATTGACGTGCGGTGGAAGTTCAGGTGGCTGCGGCTGGCTGTAGGCCCGCGCTGGCCCTGGTAGCGGTTGCCGTAGTCGCCCTGCCCGTAGGGGTAGGCGGCCGCGGACGTGAGCCGGAAGAAGCACAACTGGCCGATCTTCATGCCCGGCCACAGCTTGATGGGCAGCGTTGCCATGTTCGAAAGTTCCAGGGTGACATGGCCTGAGAAGCCGGGGTCGATAAAGCCTGCGGTGGAGTGCGTCAGCAGCCCCAGCCGGCCCAGGGAGGACTTGCCTTCCAGCCGGGCAGCGATGTCGTCAGGGAGCGTAACGGTTTCATAGGTGGAGCCAAGGACGAACTCGCCCGGGTGCAGGATGAAGGGTTCGTCCTGCTCCACTTCCACGAGGCGCGTGAGCTCGGGCTGCTCCTCTGCCGGGTCAATGTGCGCGTACTTGTGGTTGTCGAACAGACGGAAGAATTTGTCGATCCGGACATCCACCGACGACGGCTGCACCATCGCAGGATCGTAGGGTTCCAGCACGATCCGCTGGGAGTCTATTTCGGCACGAATATCGCGGTCAGAGATCAGCACCGTCCCAAATTACCGTACTGGTTATCCCCACCTGCATTCTTTCGTTGTTCAAGTAGTCCTATGGGGCTAGTGTTGCCTCAGTGATTCAGGCGCCGGATGGTCTCCCGGATGGCCCAACAGAGCTGGGGATGTTTGTGAATAGATTTGTCGCGCCCTCCTTCATTGGCGTGCTTTGCGCGTTGGCGCTGGTTTCCTCGTCTGCGGGTACAACCGCCTTGCCGCTTGCGGCAAGCCAGGCGGCAACCGCCGGTCCCCGCAGTGTCATCCTGGGTCCCGCCGGCCTGCACGACGGCGGTGGAACTTCCCCGAATGACAGCACGGCCGCGTCCACACTCACCCCCGCCGTGGAACCGGACGTTCGTTCGGCATCACCGGCCGCAGTGGCGGGCACGGTGCCGGAGCCGGCTGCTGAGGTTCCCCCCGTAGAAGCCATGCCGGCACCTGCACCGGCCGCCACCCCTGCTCCGGTGGCACCGGCCCCCGAAGTCCCGTCCATCCCGCCGCTTTGGGCTCCGGACGAGGAATTGGCTGCGCCGTCCCAGCGCCAGGCAGCCCCTGAATCTGCTGCCGCCTCCGCCCTGCCCTCTACGGAGGCCCTGGTCCCGGACAGCAACGCGGCAGCTGTTTTGACCGTGTTCAACAGAATCAATGAATACCGTGCATCCAAGGGCTTGAACCCGGTGAAGTACCACCCCACGGTGGCAGGGTTGGCGCAGGACTGGTCCGACAACATTGCCTCGCGTGAAGTTATCGAGCACCGGGCTAATTTTTGGACCGACCCCCGGGCGATGAATCCCAACAACGGCGCCGGTGAAGTCATTGCCATCCGCACCGACCGTGACGCCGCCCAGCTGGTGGAGTGGTGGAAGGGTTCCCCCGGCCACAACGCCATGCTGATTGATCCGCGCTTCAACGTCATGGGTGCCGGGATCAGCTACACGGACCGCACGTATCAGATTTGGGGCGTGGTGAACTTTTTTGGTTACACCACACTGCCGGCAGGCACCGTCAACTCGCCCGGCGGGACGGGGTCGGGCGGCACAGGGCCCGGCGGGGCTTTCCCGCCACCGGCGCCAACCGTGTGCGACGCTCCGGTCAGGCACATGCCGCCAACCCTTGACCTCTCTGCCGCAGCCATCAAGGGGCCCGGCGATTTGGTGACTGTGGACTCAGCAGGTCAGCTGCTCGCCCGTACTGTCACCGGTGTACGCACCTATTCCGCGCCGAAGGTGGTTGGGTCCGGCTTCGCCGGTGCCAAGGAAGTTTTCACCACCGACTGGGACCGCGACGGCGCTTACGACCTCCTGACGCAATGGAACAGCGGCACTCTTACCCTTCATCGCGGTATACAGGGCGGTGGCTTCCAGCCGTCCGTGACCCTTGGAAGTGGCGGCTGGGAAACCCTCACCCTGGCAGTGGGTGGCTGGTGCGCCAACAACCGGATGCCCCAACTCCTTGCCCTGGACTCCGGCGGCGGCCTCTACCTGTATCCGAATAAGGGGCTGGGGGACCTTTCGCAACGTGCGCCGATCGGCAACATCGGCGCAGCGAGGAAGCTGTCCATGGTGGATTACGACGCCGACGGGTTCCAGGATGTCCTGGCGTTGCGGACAGATGGATCAGTGCAGCTCCACCGCGGCTGGGGCGCCACCGCCCTGCGTGCCGAGGCGAGGGCCACCGTGGCCACGGGCTGGGGCGATGTCACGGGCATCCGGGCGCTGCGGGACGTCACCGGCCTGAACTCCACCGGCCTGTCCCTGCGCAGGGCCTCGGACGTAGTGCAGTTCTGGGACCTGAGCTCGGGAAGCCTCATCTCGCCGTCGAACATCGCTGGCCCCTGGACGGGACAGCGGCTGGCGCAGTAGGAGGCCTAAAGGGCCGGCTGGAGCTCCATGACGTCCTCGAGGCGCTCCAGCTGGGCCACCTCCGAGCTGAGGTTCCGCTGGGCCATGCGGCTCAGGAATCCAAGCCTGTGCAGGAAACCGAACCGGCCCTCGGGCCAGAATTCGAGGGCGAAACGGACGCGGGTCCCCGATGCCTCGGTGCTGAGGTAGTAACCGCCCACGCGCTGTCCCAGGCCTGAGGTTACCCGGAACTGGATTTCGGCCCCTGGCCTGGCTTCGGTAATTTCCAGGTCCGCCGGAATGCTCAGCCCGGACCGTCCTGCCACCATCTTCCGGTACACAGCGCCTTTGGTTCCGGCGGAACCTTTGTGCAGCTTGACGCTGCGGACCGACTCGCGCCATGCGGGAAGGTTCGTCGCGTCGAGCAGGTACTGGTACACAGCCATGGCGTCGCGCTGGATGAGGACCTCATGCTCTGCGAATGCCATCGGGATCTTTCATGGTTGACGTCTGCCTGCGGCAGCTGCACCCCCCGGCACCGCAGCTACCCGGAACAGGTTAGCCCGCGCTCCCCCGCCCCCGCCTAGCCAGGACACGGTACGTTACTGAAGAGTTACTGGATGACGGCCAGTGACCGGACACGGCCGGCCCCTCCCCGCGGCTTGGGCGGCTGCCCGCTACTTCTGCGCTAAGCTATGTTCTGCCCCTGAAACGGGGCGATGCGGCTGTAGCTCAATGGTAGAGCGCTAGCTTCCCAAGCTTGATACGCGGGTTCGATTCCCGTCAGCCGCTCCAATCAGTCTCCGGCTGCAGCCCGCCGGGTGATATGCACAGGCCGGCGCCTGTCCTTCAAATCAACCCTCAGCATCAGCGAGCCCTTTCGGGCCAGGACGACGGCTACTGTCAGGGCGGCGAGGGCCGGAACTCCTCCGGCCACGAGCAGGGCCAGGTGCGGGCTGGCGTGCTCCGAGAGCCAGCCGAGCATCGGGCCGCCGATCGCCTGTCCGCCGATCAGCACCATGATGTACAGGCTCATGACCCGGCCCCTGATGCCCATGTTTGAGCTTACCTGGACGAGCTGGTTGGACCCGGTGAGGAACATCAGGCACCAGAATCCGGAGAGCACCATCACTGCTCCGAACACGGGCATCGACGGCGCGAAGGCCGCTAGGCAAAGCATGACGCCGTACATGCCGGCGCAGAACACTACCGAACGCAGCCTCAGCTGCCGGCGCCGGGTGGACGCCACTGCTCCTGTTAGCGCCCCGAGCGCCACGAGGGCGTTCAGCAGCCCATAGCCTCCCGCGCCGACGTCGAACACGTGATCGGCAAAAGCCGCCAGCACTACCGGCAGGCTCATGGCAAAAACCGCAATGAACCCGGCCATCAGCCACGGCCAGTAGATAGTCGGTTTACTGAGTGCATAGCGGAGCCCCTCACGGAGCATGCCTTTGCTCTTAGGGGCAGGGGCACTGACGAACAGGCGGTCCTTCCGCAGGATCAGGAGCATCACAACTGTTGTACAGCAAGCTACGGCGTTGCCGGCGAATGCCCACCCTGCCCCAACTGCCGTCAGCAGCCATCCGGCGAGGGCAGGACCAATAAGGCCGCCCAGCTGGAAGGTGGTGGAGTTGACGCTGATCGCATTGCGCAGGTACTTCGGACCAACCAGTTCGTTGACGAACACCTGCCGGGCCGGCTGGTCCAGCACGGTGACCAGGCCGAGGACCAGGGCGATGACGTATACGTGCCAGACCTCGACAGCACCGGTCAGCGCGAGAACCGCGAGCGCCCCTGCGAGCAGCGCGGCCATGCTCTGGCACAGGATCAGGATCTTCCGTTTCGCAAACCGGTCCGCCACCATGCCGCCCCAGGGTCCCAGCAGCAGGGAGGGCAGGAACTGCAGCGCCACGGTGATTCCCACGGCCGTCACGGAGCCGGAAAGCTGCAGGACCATCCAGTCCTGGGCGATGCGCTGCATCCAGATGGCGATGACCGCGATGAAGTGCCCGATGGCAAAGATACGGAAGTTGGGAACACGCAGGGAGATGAAGGTGTGCTTCCACGGAAGGCGTTCAGGGACGACGGCGAGGGGCTGGGTCTGGTGGCCCGGCGGGGCGGAGCCGGCGGAGTCGATAACGGGCTGGGTGACGGTTGCCGATGACGGCGGTGGGGGTGCCACAGGAGTGTCCTCAAATTGCGGTGGGTCCGGGATGCGCTTAACGCTAGGCTTGGGGCACCCGATTATGGGGACGTATCGTCCCTATAACTCGTATTGCAAAATGCAATGACAGAGTTGTCCGCTTCTCGCCGCCGGGAGTTTAAAGTGTTCGAACCAGCCCAGTTGCGCTCCTTCCTGGCGGTGGCCGAAACCCTCAGCTTCACCAAGGCGGCGGAACGGCTGGGGCTGGCCCAGCCCACCATCAGCCAGCACGTGCGCAAGCTTGAAACCGCCGCAAAGCGGGTGCTGATCACCAGGGACACCCGGGACGTGCGGCTGACAGACAACGGTGATGCGATGGCCGGGTTCGCACGGAACATCCTCTCCGCCCATGACGCCGCAGCACGTTACTTCTCCGGCTCGGCCATGCGTGGACGGCTGCGGTTCGGCACCGCTGACGACCTGGCCATCACCGGGCTGCCGCGCATCCTCCGTGAATTCCGCCAGATCTATCCGCAGATCAACCTGGAGCTTACGGTCGGTCAGAGTGACCAGCTCTACCGGAAGCTCAACGCAGGGCAGTTGGACCTGGTGTTCGTAAAGTGGGTGGCCGGCGCCAAGGATGGCACAGTTGTCCAGCATGACTCCTTCTCCTGGGTGGGCCAGGAACAGACAGTGCTGGAACCCGGCGCGCCCGTCCCGCTGATCGCCTACCCCTCACCGAGCCTGAGCCGGAAGCTCGCCATCGATGCGCTGGAATCCCACGGCAGGACGTGGCGGATTACGTGCACTACGCGCCAGATCAGCGGCGTCCTGGCTGCCGTCCGGGCCGGCATCGGGGTCGCGGTTATGCCGTCCTCCCTCGTCCCCGAGGACCTGAAGATCATCACCCGGCGCTTTGACCTGCCCGCAGTGGGCGATGTGGACTTCACCCTGATCCGCAACCCCTTGGCCAACTCCGAAGTGATCGACGCGCTGACGCAGTCCATAGTGGGGCGGACCATCAATCGGCCGGCCTGAAAACCACGGACAACACCCGCGCGCCGGAGGGGGGAAGACAGCCCGTTCTCCATTGATGCCGGAACGTTGCATAACCTATGCTGGTTTTCCCATGGTCAAGCAGCTGGCCAGTTCTTCAACACGAGTGCGTCCCGCACACCAGGGTCCGCACCCGGGACAGGCAGCCAATGACGACAGCCAAGAACACCCATTACAGCTCAGCACATGTCCGCCCGCATAACACTGCGCGGCCGCCAGCTACCCGCCGTTCCAACCTCGGTTCCGGTCTGGCCACCACTGACTCCGGATACGTGGGCAAGCCCACTTGCGACAACTGCCGCACCGACGAATTCGTTTACCTCGAGTCTTACATTCCGCCGACATACCGGCGCGACGGTTCCGTCGCCACCCTGGGTGAAGCCGCCTACACCTGCACCCGGTGTGAGGAGTTCTCCGCCCACAGCGTCCCGGTGAGCTGGTCGCCGCCAGGTTGGTACCTGGGCTGACGGACCGCCAACCAAGTAAGCAACAACAGAAGGCCGGGTGGCCACCGTGAAGGTGGCCACCCGGCCTTCTGTTTTCCCCTGCAACGAGCGGTGCTAGATCAGGGTGTCCGAAAGGTGGTTCGGCGTGCCAAAGCGGTGCGCAGTGATGCTGACAGCCTGCTCGTGCAGGAACGGCAGCAGTTCAACGCGGCCCGCCTCGGTGACCGGGTGTGCGTAGACAGCGAGGTCAGGACGTCCACCCGTAGCCTTTGCCATGGCCGCAGAGTCTCCGCCAATCAGGCGGATGCGTGCCCCCGAGAGCTTCCCGGCAGAAGCGAGCCGGCCAGCTGTAGCCAGCCATTCGCCGTCGGACTCAACCTTGACGTCAACGTCCAGCGCAGTGAGGACCGGACGCAGCTGGGCGGGAAGCTCGACGGCGGTGGACACCGTCAGCTCCGAACCGGCCAGCACGCCTGCTGCTACGGTCCGGACAAGGTGCGCGAGCGGCGCTCCTTCGGACAGCCGGACCGTCACGGGCAGGCTGCGGTACCGGAAGATGTTGCGCTCGGCGCTGAGGCCGGAAACGTCCTTCGCCGTACCGAACTCCTCCGCCCAGGCCTGCGCGTCCGAGGCCAGGGCCCGCTGGACGGATTCAAGCTCGGCAGGTTGCAGGTCGGAACCGGCGGCGTTGACGATCCGCCGGACACCGGGGTGGCTGGTCGTGGCATCCGCTGTGCTGCGGGCGGACGTCCAGTCGCCCAGGCCGGCCAGGTAATTGGGCCCGCCTGCTTTGGTTCCTGCACCAACGGCGGACTTCTTCCAGCCGCCGAACGGCTGGCGTTGCACGATGGCGCCGGTGATGCCACGGTTGACGTAGAGGTTACCGGCCTGGATGTTCTCCAGCCAGATGCCCAGCTCCTCGGAGTTCAGGGAGTGCAGGCCGGCGGTGAGGCCGTACTCGATCTGGTTTTGGATCGCGATGGCCTCTTCCAGCGTCTCGGCGGTCATCACGCCCAGTACCGGGCCGAAGAACTCGGTCAGGTGGAAGTAGGAACCGCGCTTGACGCCGTACCGCACGCCGGGGCTCCAGAGCCGGCCGGTGTCATCCAGCTTCTGGGGTTCCACTGCCCAGTTTTCGCCTTCGCCGAGGGTGGTGAGGGCATTGAGGAGCTTTCCGTTGGCGGGCTCGATGATGGGGCCCATCTGGCTGGTGGGATCCTCGGGGTAGCCCACCTTCAGGGAGGTGACGGCGTCGATCAGCTGGTTGTGGAACCTCTTCGACTTGGCAACCGAACCAACGAGGATCACCAGTGAGGCGGCGGAGCACTTCTGGCCGGCGTGGCCGAACGCAGAGTAGGCAACGTCCTTGGCGGCAAGGTCCAAGTCCGCACTCGGGGTGACGATGATGGCGTTTTTGCCGCTGGTTTCGGCCAGGAGGGGCAGGTCCTGGCGGAAGGAGCGGAACAGCTCCGCGGTCTCGTAGCCGCCGGTGAGGATCACGCGGTCAACCGCCGGGTGTGAGATCAGCTGCTTGCCGAGTTCCCGCTCACCCAGCTGCACCATGGTGAGGACGTCCTTCGGCACGCCTGCTTCCCACAGTGCCTCGACCATCACGGCGCCGCTGCGTGCGGCCTGCTTCGCGGGCTTGATGACGACGGCGGAGCCGGCGGCAAGTGCCGCGAGGGTGGACCCGGCCGGAATGGCGACCGGGAAATTCCACGGCGGCGTGACCACGGTGAGCTTCGCCGGGATGAACGTGGCGCCGTCGACCTTGTCCAGCTTGCGGGCGGACTCGGCGTAGTAGTGGGCAAAATCCACAGCTTCGCTGACCTCGGGGTCACCCTGGTCGATGGTCTTGCCGGTCTCGCTGGCCATAACCTCGAGCAGGTCGGCGCGGCGGGCCTCCAGGACGTCGCCGGCGCGGTGCAGAATCTCGGCCCGCTCGTCCCCGGAGAGTGCACCCCAGGCTTTGCCCTTCTCCACGGCAGTTGCAATTACCGAGTTCAGGGTTGCCTCGTCCTTGACTGAAGCGGCCGCGACGGAAGCGTTGCCCAGGGTGGAGGACGGAACGCGTTCCAGGATGGCACGGCCCCAGCTGCGGTTGGCGGGGAGCGAGGGATCAGTGTCCGGGGTGTTCTCGAAACCCTGGTGGGGCATCGGGACCGGCGGCAGGCTGCGGTTCTGCTGCCGGTTCGCCGGGGGAACCGTGTTGTCCAGTGCCGAGAGTGAGGCGAGGAAGCGCTGTTTCTCCCGCTCGAACAGGACCTCGTTTTCGCTCAGCTCAAAGACGGCCGACATGAAGTTGTCCTGGCTCGCGCCCTCTTCGAGGCGGCGGATCAGGTAGGCGATGGCGACGTCGAACTCGGCCGGGTGCACCACGGGTGTGTAGAGCAGCAGCGAACCGACATCCTTTTTGACGGCTTCAGCCTGGCCTTGGGCCATGCCCAGCAGCATCTCGAACTCGATGCCGGATTCAACGCCGCGCTGCTTGGCCAGGAGCCAGGCGAAGGCGATGTCGAAGAGGTTATGGCCCGCCACGCCGATCCGGATGTTCTGGATGCGGTCCGGGTGCAGGGAGTAGTTGATGACGCTCTTGTAGCTGGTGTCGGAGTCCTGCTTGCTGCCCCACGTGGCCAGCGGCCAGTCGTGCAGGGAGGCCTCCACCTGCTCCATGGGCAGGTTGGCGCCCTTGACCACGCGGACCTTGATGGCGGCGCCACCGGCGGCACGGCGCTCGGCGGCCCAGTCCTGGAGCCGGATCATGGCCGAGAGGGCGTCGGGAAGGTAGGCCTGGAGCACGATTCCGGCTTCGAGGTCCTTGAACTCGGGCTTGTCTAGAATCCTGGTGAAGACCGCGATGGTCATATCCAGGTCCTTGTACTCCTCCATGTCCAGGTTGATGAACTTGGCTTTCTTTCCGTTTCCGGCGAAGGAGGCGGCGCGCTGGAACAGCGGCGTGAGCTTCTCGACGACGTGCTCCACGGCCTCGTCGAAGGCCCAGGCGGAGTGCGGGGCGACGGTGGAGGACACCTTGATGGAGACGTAGTCGACGTCGGGGCGTGCCAGCAGGGTGTGCGTGCCATCGAGCCGGCGGGACGCTTCGTGCTCGCCGAGGACGGCCTCACCGAGGAGGTTGACGTTGAGCTTGATGCCGTCCTTGCGGATCTTGGTGATGGCCGGGCCCAGCTTGGCGTCCGTGGCGTCCACAATGAGGTGGCCCACCATTTCGCGGAGGACCTTGCGGGCAATGGGAATAACAACCTGCGGCATGACCGGGGCCATGGTTCCGCCCAACTGGACCGCGCGGCGCATGTACCAGGGCAGGAAGGCCGGAACCTTCGGGGCCAGGGCTGCAAGGTTGCGTGCGGCCACGTTCAGGTCTTCCGGGCGCACCACGCCGTCCACGAACCCCACGGTGAACTCAAGCCCGTTGGGATCCTTCAGCACGCCTGCGAGCTGCTGTGCGGAAGCGTCGACGGGAACTTTGGATGCCTCGGTCAGCCAGTGGCGGACCAGCGCTACGGTTTCATTCGCAAGCGCCTTCGCCTGCGGCACATCGACGTCGATGGCCGGCACTGTTCCGGCGGCGACTGCGGACTCCATTGCTACGTGGGTCATGGCTTTTTCCTCATTCTTTCCTGTGGTTCGAGGAGGTCTTACCCACCAGTATGAGCCTCGGTTCACATAAGATAAAGCGATCTTTCCTGAGCAATACAGGTTAGAAAAGATGGTTATGAACGGCGCGAGGACCTTCATCAGATGCCCTCTTACCACTGACTTAAAACACCGAACCCTCCCGCACCTACAGTGCGGGAGGGTTCGCGCGGGACGCGTCAAAAGTGAGAGAGCGTCCCTGGAAAACGGGTGATACGTGAGAGAGGGTGTCAGCGCAGGGGGCGGTGCATCTCCACGATCTCTTCGTGCCGCGGGCTGTTGGGGTTCATCAGCGAGTTCCGGCGGCCGTAGAAGAAGTAGATGGCCAGGCCTACGATGAGCCAGACGCCGAAGCGCGCCCAGGTTTCCCAGTGCAGTTGGAACATCAGGAATGCCGACGCCAACACACCGAACGCGGGGATAACCGGCATGAGTGGCAGGCGGAAGGTCCGGGGTGCGTCCGGCTTCTTGTAGCGGAATATGATCACCGAGAAGCAGACGACGACGAACGCGGCGAGGATGCCGATGTTGGTGAGGTCCGCGACGGCCTTGATGGGGAATACGCCGGCCAGCAGGGCAGAGGCGACGCCGGCTATCCAGGTGACGCGCTGCGGGGTGCCGTGGCGGTCCGTCTTGGCGAACCAGCCGGGCAGCAGGCCATCACGGCTCATCGAGAACCAGACGCGGGTAACGCCCAGGAGGAACGTCAGCATCACGGTAAGGATGGACAGGACCGCGAACACCGAGATGATCGTGGCAATGACCGGCAGGCCAACGCCGGTGAAGGCTGAAGCGAAGCCGGCAGTGGGGTCGATGTCCTTGTAGTTCTGCATTCCGGTGAGCACCAGAGTGGCGGCCACGTACAGCAGCATGGCAATGATCAGCGAGAGGATGATGGCCTTGGGCATGTGCTTTTTGCCGTCGGTGGCTTCCTCCGCCGCGGTGCTCATGGCGTCGTAGCCGAACACGGCGAAGAAGACGGTGGCCGCGCCGGCAAGGACGGGACCGAAGCCGCTGGGCATGAACGGGTTGTAGTTGTTGGTGTCGATGTAGAAGACACCCAGTCCGATGATGAAAAGGATCAGGAGGACCTTGATGGCAACGGCCACGAGTTCGAACCGGCCGAACGCCTTGGTGCCGCGGGAAAGGATCCAGGTCACCAGCAGGCAGACCACGATGGCGGGGATGTTCACAACGCCGCCCCTGCCCTCATCAGCCGTGGACGTCATCCAAAGGGGCATGTTGATGCCGATTCCGGAGAGGAAGGCGTCGAAGTAGCCGGAGATGCCGATGGCCACCACGGCCACGATGGCGATGTATTCCAGCAGCAGGTCCCAGCCGATGAACCAGCCGACGATCTCCCCCAGCGCAACATAGCCGTAGGTGTAGGCAGAGCCGGCTCGGGGGATCATGCCGGCGAACTCTGCGTAGGACAGCGCCGCGGCCGCCGAAGCGAGGCCGGCCACCAGGAAGGAAATCAACACGGCGGGCCCCACCCCGGGTGAGCTTTCGCTTCCTGCTGCCACCAGTCCCGCAAGGGAGAAGATGCCGACGCCGATGATGCCGCCTACGCCGATCGCCGTAAGCTGCCACAGCCCGAGTGACTTGAAGAGGCCACTGTGTTTGTTTTCTTCCTCAATGTCGTCAATGGGCTTGCGCCTCATGATCGACTGGCTCATATCTCTAGTGCTCATCAGGAACTCCTGCTTGGGGTGCGACCCCGCCGCGGCACGCCTTTAGGCGCTGTGACGGGGGTAACTCGGTTCCAACAGTATGCAAGCCTGCTTGCATTAGATAAAGTGGCTACTTCTAACCTATATTCGTTAGTTTCAGTTAGGAATTCCCCATGCTCGACGTTCGCCGGCTCCGGCTGCTCCGCGAGCTAAGCATCCGGGGGACGCTCGCGGAGGTGGCGGAGGCACTGCAGTACAGCCCGTCGTCGGTATCGCAGCAGCTTGCCTTGCTGGAGAAGGAGGTGGGCGTGGAGCTGCTCCGGAAGACCGGCCGGCGGGTGCAGCTCACGCCGCAGGCGGAAGTGCTGGTGGCGCACACGGCGACCCTGCTGGAGACCATGGAACAGGCCGAGGCGGACCTGGCCGCCTCCCTGACCACCGTCACCGGAACGGTGCGGATCGCGGTTTTTCAGTCAGCGGCCCTAGCCCTGATGCCCGACACGCTGACCCGGATGGCCAAAGAGTACCCGGAGGTCCGCATCGAGATGATCCAGCGCGAGCCGGAAACCGCGCTGCACGAAACGTGGGCGCGGGACTTCGACCTTGTGATCGCAGAGCAGTATCCGGGGCACGCGGCACCGCGCTATCCGGAGCTGGACCGAATCAAGCTGACCACGGACGCCATCAGGCTGGCAGTTCCGGCGGACTCCGACAGCGGACCGGCCATCCGTTCACTGGCGGACACCGCGGAACTTGCCTGGGTTATGGAGCCGCGCGGCGCGGCGTCCCGGCACTGGGCGGAGCAGGCATGCCGCAGCGCCGGGTTCGAGCCCGACGTCCGTTACGAAACAGCGGACCTGCAGGCGCAGATCCGCCTGATTGAATCCGGCAACGCCGTAGCCCTGATGCCGGACCTGGTGTGGACCGGCCGCGGCACCACCGCCGAGCTCCTGGAACTTCCGGGCAAGCCGCACCGCACCATCTTCACCTCCGTCCGCCGCTCCAGCGCCCAGCGTCCGGCAATCCTGGCCGCACGGGAGACCCTTGCGGCCGCTGCGGCTGCAGTGGCAAGGCACGACGCCGGGTGACCAGCCGCCGTCGTACTCTTCTGTTGCGGAGTGAAGGACCGGGTGTTCCCTGCGTCACTGCGCGGGAATGCCGCCCGGCGCTAGACTGAAGCCGTTATGAATCGAACCATGTTCAAGTCCAAAATCCACCGGGCCACTGTCACGCATGCCGACCTGCACTACGTGGGGTCGGTCACCGTTGACCTGGACCTGCTCGAGGCTGCCGACATCCTGCCCGGGGAACTTGTCTCGATTGTGGACATCACCAACGGCGCGCGGCTGGAGACGTACACCATTGCCGGCGAGCGCGGTTCGGGCGTCATCGGCATCAATGGTGCCGCCGCGCACCTGATGCACGAAAACGATCTTGTCATCCTGATTACCTACGCTCAGATGACCACCGAGGAAGCGAAGTCCTACGAGCCCAAAGTGGTCCACTTGGACGCCAACAACAGGGTGGTCCAGCTCGGCAACGATCCCGCCGAGGGCCTGACGCCCGGACTGCTGCGCCCCCCGTTTGCCCTTAACAACGCTGCGCTCTAACCCGGAGCGTGCGTCCCGGTACCTGCCTCCGCTGCGCCCCGTGGGTTGATTCGCTGCGGGTCCTCCCTTGCTAGGCGTCCTGGCCGGCTTCTTTGTGGTCTGGTGCATCATCCTGGTGGGCTGGTTCGTGGGCCGGCAGAAAATCCTGGGCGACAATGCACGGCAGGTCCTGAGCTCCCTCACCTTTTTTGTGGCCAGCCCGGCGCTCCTCTTCGAAACCCTGAGCAAGGCCCGCCTCGCCGAAGTCTTTGCAGCTCCGCTGCTGGTGGCGGCGGTGTCCGCCATCGCCACCGCCGCCATCTTCTTCGCCATTGCCAGGTTCTGGCTTAAACGCCCGCTCTCCGAGTCCCTGATGTCCTCGATGGCGGCCTCGCTGGTCAATTCCGCCAACCTGGGCATCCCCATCTCGGTCTACGTCCTGGGTGATGCGAGCTACGTGGCACCGCTGCTGATCTTCCAGCTCGCTTTCTTCACGCCGCTGTTCCTGATGATCCTGGATTCCAGCACCAGTTCCCACCGCACCACGCCACTGAGCTTCCTGGTGATGATCCTCAAGAACCCGATGATTGTCGGCTCCGCGCTGGGCCTGCTGGTGGCCGGCACCGGCTGGCAGGTTCCGCCACTGGTCATGGAGCCCATCCACCTGATCGGCGGCGCCGCAATTCCGGCTATGCTCATCGCTTTTGGGATGAGCCTCAACGGGACCCGCCCGCTGCAGGCCTCCGCTGCCCGCCGGGTGGACACCCTGCTGGCCTCCGCCTTCAAACTGGCGGTCCAGCCTGCCCTCGCGTATCTCTTCGCCCGGTTCGCGCTGGGGCTGGAAGGCCATATCCTGTTCGCCGTGGTGGTCACGTCCGCGCTGCCCACCGCGCAGAATGTTTTTGTGGCTGCCAGCCGTTACAAAACCGGCCTCACCGTAGCCAAGGACACCGTGCTGATTACAACTGTGGTGGCCGTCCCGGCGATGATCGCCGTCGCGCTGCTGCTGACGTGATGGGAGACTGATGGGAACAATGCTGGACACCGTAGTGGTCGGTGGCGGAGCCATGGGTTCGGCTGCCGCCTGGGCATTGTCCCGCCGCGGCCGCCAGGTAACCCTGGTGGAGCAGTTCGGGCAAGGGCACATCATAGGGGCCTCGCACGGCAGCACCCGCAACCTCAACCCCGGCTACCACCGCCCGGAATACGTGGCCATGCTGGCCGAGGGCCTGAGCCTGTGGGACGAGCTGGAGCAGGAGAGCGGACAACAGCTGCTGGCCAGGACGGGAATAGTCAACCACGGCCCGGACCCGCGGCTGCCGGAAGTTGCCGAAGCATTGAACCAGGCGGGCATTCGGGCCGAGTTCCTGTCCGCGGAGGAGGCAGGCGAGCGCTGGCGCGGCATCCGCTTCGACGGGCAGGCACTCCATATGCCCGACGGCGGCCAGCTCAACCCGGAGGCTGCTCTGCCGGCCTTCCAGCGGCTCGCCGCAGCCCGGGGCGCCGACATCCGCCACCACACCAAAGTGGTGGAACTGAAGATCATGGACGACGCCGTCCGTCTGGTCTTCGAGTCTCCGTCCGGAACCGAGGCGGCCACCGCCGCCCAGGTTGTTCTTACTGCCGGCGGCTGGACCGACAAGCTCCTGGCCGGCGCCCGTGGAAGCGCGGGGCTGCGGATTCCGAAGCTGCGGGTCACACAGGAGCAGCCGGCCCACTTCCGGGTGCTGGACGAAGGGGCCGTCTGGCCCGGTTTCAACCACACACCCGGCACTGGTGCGCAGTACAGGAACTGGTACTCGCCGGTATACGGAATGCAGACGCCGGGCGAGGGCATCAAGGCCGGCTGGCACGGCGTTGGGCCGGTGGTGAACCCTGACCGGCGCTCTTTCCAGCCGGAGCCCGCCCAGCTCGCCGCCCTGCAGGACTATGCGCGGACGTGGCTGCCCGGAGTGGACGCGGACTCATTCGAGGCTATCAGCTGCACCTACACCACCACTCCGGACGAGGACTTCATCCTGGACCGGATCGGCCCCTTGGTGATCGGCGCCGGGTTCTCCGGGCACGGGTTCAAGTTCACTCCCGTCGTCGGCCGCATGCTTGCAGACCTCGCCACCGGCACCCGGCCCGCCCCGGACATTTTCCGCGCTTCACGGTAACCTCACGCCGGCCGTCAGCGCCGGGGGCTGCCCTCCGCCTCGCTGGCGACGGATCCGGTGTCGGCCCGGCCGGCTTCGCCTGCCTTTACCGCGGGCATTGCCAGCACTGCCGCCACGGTCAGGATCCCCGCTGCCAGCGCGGCCAGGAAGACGGCTCCCGAAGCGGCGACGACGGCAGGTGCGTCACCAGAACCGCCTGCGGTATTGGCGTAGACCGAATTCGCGATGGCACCAAACACGGCCACGCCGAGGGCGCTGCCGATGGACCGGGCGAACATGTTGGTGCTGGTCACCACGCCCCGTTCATTCCATTCCACACTGGATTGGGCGGAAATGAGGGTGGGAGTGGCGACCAGTCCGAGGCCGAGTCCGACGATGAAGCAGCTGACGGCGACCAGCACCACGTTGGGGGTGGAAGCCGTGAGTGCCAGGACCAGGAGTCCCAGCACGGTGATGGCGATTCCGATCAAGGCAGTGGGCTTGAAGCCAAGCCGGAGGTAGAAACGCCCCGCTTGCGAGGCGCTGATGGGCCAGCCGAGGGTGAGCGCTGCGAGCGCCAGGCCGGCGATCAGGGGCGAGGAAGACAGTGCCCCTTCGAGGAACGTGGGCACGTACGAGGTCAGTCCGATCATGACCGCCCCGACGCCGAAGGACACCAGCGCCGTCGTGCCCAGCAGGCGCCGCGACACCACCCAGGACGGCAGGACCGGCTCGGCTGCACGCCGCTCCACCAGGACAAAGAGGACCAGCAGCACTCCGCCTACCGCAAAGATGCCGATGCTGATCGGGGAAGTCCAATCCCACCCCTGCCCGCCCTCAAGTGCCCCAAGGATCAACAGGCCAAGCGAGACGGCCAGCAGGCCGGCGCCGGCGTAATCCACTCTATGCCTGGCACGTTCGACGTTCTCGTGCAGGGTCCGGAGCAGCATCCACCCTGCCAGCAGGCACAGCGGAACGTTGACCAGGAAGATTCCGCGCCAGATCCCCAGGGAAGAGAAGACGCCGCCGAGACTGGGCCCTACCACTGAGGAAACTGCCCACACACTGGCCAGGTAACCCTGGACCTTGGCCCGTTCCTCCACCGAGTAGATGTCCCCGGCGATGGTGATGGACACCGGCAGCACGGCTCCGGCACCGAGTCCCTGGAGCGCCCGGAAGGCGATCAGGGCGGGCATGCTCCAGGCAATTCCGCAGAGGATGGAGCCGAGCAGGAAGAGCCCGATTCCGGCCAGGATGATGGGCTTGCGCCCCACTATGTCCGAGAGCTTGCCGTAAATGGGGACGGAGACTGCCTGGGCCAGCAGGTATGCCGAGAAAAGCCACGGGAACGATTCGAATCCGCCGATGTCACGGACGATTGAGGGTACCGCGGTGGCCACGATCGTGGAGTCGATGGCCACCAGTCCGGTGGACAGCATCAGGGCGATGAGAATGGGACCGCGTTTGGAGCGGAACCCTACGCCGTCGGCGGCGGGCATGTCAGACCCTCGCCAGGCCGGCGGCTTCGGCCAGGAGCTCGACCGAGCGAAGCCGGGTCTGCGTGCCCATGCTTTGGTGCGCCACGATGAGCTCGTCGGCGTCGGCGTGCCTGCCAAAGCCTTCCAGGTAATCCATCACGACGTCGGGCGTGCCCACAGCGGAGTAGGTCATCATCTGCGAGAGGTGCTGGCCCTGCGGGGAGTCGAGGACCATGTCAGCTTCGTCATCGGTGAACTCGCGGCCGCCGCCGAAGAACAGGGAAACCCGCGCGCGCATGGTGGCGCGCAACATGGCCTGCGCCTCGGAGGCGGAATCGGCGGCAATTACGTTGACGCCGGCGATGACGTGCGGTGCATCCAGCTGGGCTGAAGGCTTGAATTCGCTGCGGTAGATGGCCACGGCATCCTGCAGCGCGTTCGGGGCGAAATGGGAGGCAAACGCGTACGGCAGGCCAAGCTGGGCGGCCAGGCGCGCGCCGAACAGCGAGGAGCCCAGGATGTACAGCGGAACGTTTGTGCCCTTGCCCGGGGTGGCTTCAACGCCCTGGATGCGGGTGGGCCCGGTGAGGTAGCCCTGGAGTTCCAGCACGTCCTGAGGGAAGCTGTCCGCCGACATAGGGTCCCGGCGCAGGGCGCGCATGGTGTTCTGGTCGCTGCCGGGCGCGCGGCCGAGGCCAAGGTCGATCCTGCCCGGGTGCAGGGTTTCCAGGGTGCCGAACTGCTCGGCGATGGTCAGTGGCGAGTGGTTGGGCAGCATCACGCCGCCGGCGCCAAGCCGGATGCTTTCCGTGTGCGCCGCGACGTGGGCGATCAGCACGCTCGTAGCGGAGGAGGCGATGGAGGACATGTTGTGGTGCTCGGCGTACCAGACGCGCCGGTATCCCAGCTCTTCGGCGCTTTGCGCCATGGCCACGCTCCCCGCGAAACTCTCCGCCGCCGTCTGGCCTTTGCCGATGGTTACCAGGTCAAGGATGGAGAGGGGAAGAGTCACGGTGAGTGCCGGCCTTTCAGAGCGTTGCGTGAAGTTTGCCGGCCAGGTCAGGGCGGGCACTTCGTGCATAACCACTGCGGTGGCCGTCTTATTTCGGCTGTGACGGAATACTCAGCACACTTACGAGGTTGCCGACCTTAGTGACCAGCCCGTACAAAAGAGGAGCAACACCGTGGCCAACATTCTGATGGTTGTTTCAGCAGCAGACTCGCTCACCATGAAGGACGGCAGCGAGCACCCCACCGGCTACTGGGCCGAGGAGCTGGTGGTTGCGCACCAAACGTTGATTGATGCAGGACATACCGTCCACCTGGCAACCCCCGGTGGTACCCGGCCCACTGTTGACCAGGTGAGCCTGGCTGCCGAATCTGCGGGCGGCGAGGACAGGGCGAAGGGCTTCCGGGACTACCTCGCGTCCATCGATGCCGAGCTCGGGCACCCGCTGGTGCTGGCCGACGTCGACCTTTCCCCCTACGACGCCGTCGTGATGCCCGGCGGCCACGGTCCCATGGCGGACCTGTACAAGGACGCGGACCTCGGCAGGCTCCTGGCCGCGGCCGATAAGGACGGCAAGATCATCGCGCCCTTCTGCCACGGCCCCGCCGGACTGCTGAGCGCCATGGACGACGACGGCGCGTTCGTTTTCGCAGGGCGTCGCCTCACGGTGTTCAGCAACGAGGAGGAACTGGGCGGCGGCACGGGCGAAAACACCCCGTGGATGGTGGAGGATGCTCTGAAGGAGAAGGGCGCGGTTATCGAGAACGCTGCAGCCTGGACGTCCAACGTAGTTCGCGACGGAAACCTCGTCACCGGCCAGAACCCGCAGTCCAGCGAGGACGTGGCCAAGGAAGTCATCAACGCGCTGGGCTGATCCCAGGGTGCTGAAACAGCAAAGTGGCCCGGTCTGATGACCGGGCCACTCTCTTTTTTCTTACAGCCTTTTGCACCACCCTGTTTTTGTTTCGA